>CAWEWX010000001.1:0-6303 GCA_963812655.1 uncultured delta proteobacterium
CTGCCCGGTGGTGAAAGAAGGCGGCGACGCCCTTGCCTCCTTCCCTGAAGGACATCTGGCGGGGCTTTCAACTGGTTCTGGCCCTCAATCACGAGGTTCTGGCCCGGATGGGGGACCTGGAGGAGAATCTGTCCTCCCCTGAGGGGCTGGACCTGAACTCCTGGCGTTCCCAAATCGACCTCCTGGGCGGTAACTTTGCCAGGCTGGTGGCCGCGCTGCAAAGCATGTCCGGCGGGCGCTGGCCGGAGCTGGAGGCCTCCCGGCTTCGCATCCGGGATGCCATCCTGCGGCGTCTGGACGAAAGACCTGCGATTGCCGGCCCCATGCTGGTGAGCCTGCAAAAGGCCGGCCCGGAGCTCCAGGCGGCCCTGGGCGGCAAGGCCGGCAACCTGGCCCGGGTCAAGAACCAGTTGGGACTGCCGGTGCCCGACGGGCTGGTGGCCACCCTCACGGCCTATCGGGTCTTCATGGAGCAGGGGCCACAGGATGAGGGCGGCCCTCTGGCGGACCGGATCAGGGCCCGGCTGGCCGCCATGGATCCATCCGATCCGGCGGCGGTGGCGGACGCCTCCCGGGAGATCAAAGCCATGGTGGTGGCCCAACCCCTTCCTGCCGCCTTGCAGCAGGGCTTGCTGGAAGAATCCCAGAGGTTGGCGGCGGGCCCGGAGTCCCGGCTGGCAGTGCGCAGCAGCGGCGGCCGCGAAGACCTGGGCCTCACCTTTGCCGGGCAGTACGACAGCTTTCTGGGGGTAGCCCCGGAGGAGGCGCCTCGGCGCTGGCGCCAGGTGGTGGCCAGCCAGTTCGGGGAGCGGGCCTTGATCTATTTCAAGATCCAGGGCCTCTCGCTGGAGGAGGCGGCCATGGGGGTGCTGGTGCAGCGCCTGGTTGAGGCCCGGGCTGCCGGGGTGATGTTCACCACCGATCCCGGAGGCTGCGACCCGGACCAGGTCTTGGTCAATGCCGTTTGGGGGTTGGCCGCCGACCTGGTGGGCGGCCTGGTGAGCGCCGACGAATTCATCATCTCCAAAAAGAGCGGCCGGCTGCGGCAATCCCGTCTGGGACGCCAGGAACAGTGCCTCACCCTGATCGAGGGACGGCTCACCCGGCTGCCGGTGGCCCCGGAGCAGGAGTCGGCCCCGGCATTGGATCAGGGCGATCTGGAGCGGCTGGCCGAACTGGCCCGCATCCTGGAGGGCGCCTTCGGCTGCCCCCAGGCGGTGGAATGGGCCCAGGACCGGGAAGGACGGCTCTATGTCATCCAGTCCCGGCGCTTGCAGCCCCAGGAGGCCGGGGCCTCGTGCCGGCTCGATGCTCCGGCGCCGGTAGCCGGCGCCGAAATCCTCTTGGCCGGCGGCCGCAGTGGTTCGCCGGGGGTGGCGGCTGGCCCGGTATTTCACCTCCCCGCAGGAGGCGACCTCTCCCAGGCGCCCCGGGGCGCAGTGCTGGTGGCCCCCCGGACCACGCCGCTTCTGGCTCCGGCGCTGCCCCGGCTGGCCGCCCTAATCACCGAGGTGGGCTCGGTCACGGGCCACCTGG
This sequence comes from uncultured delta proteobacterium, assembly GCA_963812655.1. Classification (GTDB taxonomy): domain Bacteria; phylum Desulfobacterota; class Desulfobaccia; order Desulfobaccales; family 0-14-0-80-60-11; genus JAPLJC01. Next base: position 1,537 of record CAWEWX010000001.1, read on the forward strand.
CCCTGGTGGCCCGGGAATACGGGGTGCCGGCCCTGGTGGACCTCCCGGGGGCCGGCCAGGCCTTGCCGGAAGGCCAGGTGGTGACCGTGGACGCCGTGCATGGCCTGGTTTACCGGGGGAAAGTGGAGGAACTCCTGGGCCGTCAGTGGCGGTGGGCCCCTAAACCCCCGGTGCCGCCGGTCCTGGAGAGGTTCCGGGCGGTGCTGGACCTCATCAACCCCATGACCCTGGTGGACCGTCGCAGCTCCAGCTTCCGCCCGGAGAACTGCCAAACGTACCGCGATCTCAGCCGCTTTGCCCACGAAAAGGCGATCCAGGTGATGTTCGGGCTCATGGACCAGGTGGCCCAGGGGCGGGTACCGGCCCTCAAGCTCCTGAAGCTCAAGACCGACCTGCCCCTCAACCTGCACCTGGTGGATTTGGGGGACGGCCTGGCCGACTATGAAACCCCGGTGCCCCCGAATAAGATCGTCTCCCGGCCCATGCGGGCCCTCTGGCGGGGCCTCAGCCATCCGGGCATCACCCGGGCCGGGCCGGCGCCGCTGGACCCGGGCGGCTTCCCGCAGGTCCCGGGCCAGCCGCCCGTCCGCCCCCCGGAGCAGTTTTGGGACAAGACCTACGCCATCGTCGGGGCCAACTACGTCAACTACGCCGGTCGCCTGGGCTACCATTTTCAGAGCGTCGACAGCTACCTGGGCGAGGCGCCGGCGGACAACTATATCCACTTCACCTTTAAGGGGGGCGCCGCGGACGACACCCGCCGCATCCGGCGCCTCCGCCTCATCGCCACGGTCCTGGAGCGCCTGGGCTTTGAAATGGAGATTCACGGCGACCTCCTCCGGGGCCGTTTTCGTAGAAGGCCAGCCGCGGCAACCGAGGAGCGCCTGGACCTGCTGGGGCGCCTGCTGGCCTTCGTGCGCCAGATGGACCTGCTCATGAAGGACGACTCCGCGCCCGAGGTCCTGGCGCAGCGCTTCCTGGCCGGCCATTATGAGCGCCCCGGTTATCAGGAAGGGACGGAGCCAGGAGATCGCGAGCCGCTAAAGCTCTAAATCAGGTTTTTTAAATTTTCCTTGCAGAACTTATGGTTAAACCAGCCCCAAGGCCTTATCTTATGGTTTAAAGAGGCGACGCCATCATGGTGGAAAATTCCTTAAACTGTCCCGGCCCCTGGGAGCGGCTGCTGGCCTGCACCGACGGCTCCGAGGAAGGGCAGCACGCCGTGACTCAGGCCCTGGCCCTGGGCCAGGCTTGCGCGGGCAAGGTCTACGTGCTGCAGGTGGTGAAGATCATCCCGGAATTCGAGGCGGTGGCCCCGGACCTGCGGGCCTGCCTGGAAGAGGAGATCGAGCGGCAGCAGGCGACTACCGCCGCCGCGGCTGCCCAGCGGGGGGTGGAGTTGGAGTACCGGGTACTCCACAGTATCTCGCCCTTTGCCGCCATCGTGGCCGAAGCCGAAAAGCTCAGGCCCCAGCTCATCATCATCGGCCGCTACGGCCGCACCGCGATGGAGCGCCTCTTTATGGGCTCCATCACCGCCCGGGTCATCGGCTTGAGTCCCATCAACGTCCTGGTGGTCCCCCGGGAGGCCTCCCTGGCCTTCCAGCGATTGCTCATCGCTTCGGACGGCTCTTCCTACAGCGACGCGGCCCTGCTGGAGGCCACCGCCATGGCGGCCCGGGCCGGCAGCGAGCTCCTGGGGGTGGCGGTGGCCCGGGAAGAAGGAGAAATCTCCGAGACCCGGGAAATCCTGCACCGGATGCTGACCGCGGCCAACCGGGAAGGGGTTTCCTTTCAAGGCATCTCGCCCCAGGGACTGGCGGCCGACGAGGGCATCATCCAGGTAGCCCTGGAAAACCGGGTTGACCTGATCATCATGGGCAGCCACGGCCGCACCGGGTTTAAGAGGCTGCTCATGGGCAGCGTCACCGAGCGGGTCATCGGGCAGGCTCCCTGTCCGGTCCTGGTGGTGAAGAAGCAATGAAGGTTTCCGAATTCCGGTTTTCTGTGTTAAGAAAAAATAAAGGTATCAGGGCTTATAAGGCAGAACCCATACGGAAGACCTGAAGTCAACTTTTAAATCTGAGGATATCTTTTCAACCGAAAACCGCAAACCAACCATCTGGAGTCCCCCATGGCCACCCCCGCCCATCTGGAGAAATTGCTGGTGTGCACCGATGAGTCCCCGGACAGCCAGGGGGCGGTCACCGCTGCCCTGGACCTGGCCAAAGCCGCCGGTTGCCAGGTCTTCCTCCTGCAGGTGCTCAGCTTCATCCCCTTATATGAATTGCAGGCCCCGGACCTGCTGCCGCCGCCCATGGTCAATCTGGAGTTGCAGGCGGCTCAGGAAGCCGCGGTGCGAAGCCGTCTGGAGTCCTGGCAGGAAAAGGCCGCAGAAATGGGGGTGCGCCTGGAGCCCCGCCTCCGCACCAGCGTCTCCGCCTATGAAGGCATCCTGGAGGAGGCCGAGGCGGTCCAACCCGACTGGATCATCATGGGCCGCCACGGCCTCACCGGCCTGCCCCGGCTGCTCCTCGGCAGCGTTACCGCCCGGGTCATCGGCCACAGTGCCTTCAGCGTCCTGGTGGTGCCCCGGGGTGCGGCCCTGGAATTCAAGCGGGTCCTCATCGCGGCCGACGACTCGCCCTTCAGCGCCGCGGCCTGGGAGGAGGCCCTGAGCATTACCCAGAGGATGGAGAGCCACTTGACGGCCATTGCCGTGGCCGCCAGCGACGGCGAGGTCAAGGCCGCCCACCAGTTGGTGCAACGGATGGAGGCTGAGGCCCTTCTGCGGGGGGTGCCCCTGGAGACCGCGGTGCCCTCCGGCCGTCCCTTCGAGGCCATCCTGCAGGTGGCCCAGGCCAAGAAGGTGAACCTCATCGTCCTGGGGAGCCACGGCCGCACCGGCCTCCGCAAACTGCTGCTGGGCTCCACCGCCGAACGGGTCATCGGCCAGGCCCCCTGCCCGGTCCTGGTGGTGAAGAAGAAGTAAAGCCGGGTTTGGTTTTCGGTTTTTCATTGAAACGGTTCATGGCCTGGCGGCCACACCAAAGCGATGAAAATGCTTACCAAAAAAGAGATATTTTCAGATAAAAAGATAAGGGAAGGATAATTTTAATAAGGCCAGATTGCTGATAATGGCAAGTTAATCGCTCTCTCGTTCACCTCCAATCAACTAAGGTATCCGGTCCACCGAGTTCAAAGATTTTGATATGAAATGCGAGATACGATATATTGGATTTAATAAGATGAAAATGATTACTGGCTCGGATAGTACGATAAGTTAAGCTTTAGCTTGAGGTGGCCGAAGGAGGCTGAATGCTCACACGTTTAAAAGTAAATGGCTTTAAAAATCTAGTCGACGTGGACGTATATTTCGGGCCATTCACCTGTGTAGCTGGCGCTAATGCGGTGGGCAAATCCAACCTCTTTGACGCCATCCATTTTCTGAGCGCTATTGCAGATCGTCCTTTAATCGATGCTGCTTTATCGATTCGCACTGAAGGCGGGAGAAGCACAGACGTGAGAAGCCTTTTCCACCGCGTAGGGGATGATGTTGACACAGAAATGTCGTTCGTTGCTGAAATGATCATCCCTCAAGAAGGCTTGGATGATCTGGGACAAAAAGCAAAGGCTACCATGACTTTTCTTCGGTATTCGGTGACCATAGCGTATCGTGAGGAAGAATATGGTTCAGGACCTCTGGGGCCTCTCGAATTAAAAAAAGAGGACCTGATTAGAATAACAAAAGGAGAGGCACCCAAAAAACTGCTCTTTGATCATACCGCAAAATGGCGCAATTCGGCGGTCAAAGGGCGGCGAGTTTCCCCTTTCATATCAACGGTAGGGGAAGGAGCAAATAGGCTTATCACACAACATCAGGATGGAAAGGGAGGGCGTACGTTAAAACGATCTGCCATAAACCTTCCGCGGACGGTCCTTTCCGTTGCAAATGCTGCGGAAAGTCCTACAGCTCTGATGGCGAGGCGGGAGATGCAATCTTGGCGGCTGCTTCAACTTGAACCATCGGCATTGAGGGAACCCGATGGGTTCACAGCGCCCACAAAACTTAGCATGGATGGATCTCATCTTGCTGCTACATTTTATTCCCTGGCACGGCGTGGGGGGGGAAGAAAGGAGCTGCATTCGTGGCTCCGGGAGGAGAGTCCAAAATTTATGGGCAGATTGCCAATCGTCTATCTGGATTAATCGATGACGTTTACGAAGTAACGGTTGATCGTGATGTGAAGCGAGAAATTTTGACCCTGTACGTTACTGACAGTGGAAAAACGCCACATCCCGCCCGATCCCTTTCTGATGGGACCCTTCGTTTTCTGGCTCTCGCGGTTCTCGAACTTGACCCTGAAACCGAAGGCCTCCTGTGCCTTGAAGAACCAGAAAACGGCATTCATCCGGAACGCATTCCGGCCATGCTTAGGCTACTCGAAGATATTGCAGTCGATACCAGTCCTGAAATCGGAATAGACAATCCCCTTCGTCAGGTAGTCATCAATACACATTCTCCTGCGGTTGTCGCTCAAGTACGCGATAACACTTTGCTAGTCGCTGAACTTAAGGAAGAAATCCATTCAGGCAAGCGATTCAAAAAGGCTTGCTTCAGTTGCCTCCCCGAAACGTGGCGCAGCAAAGTTCCGAAAGCCTCCATCGTCTCGAAAGGCAAACTGCTTTCCTATCTGAACCCTATAGAGCCACAGGAATACATAGAAGCTCCACAAAAGCGCAGAGTTGCAGATCGAGAGGACCTTC
>CAWEWX010000002.1:0-8258 GCA_963812655.1 uncultured delta proteobacterium
TGGCGCGCCTGGCAGGATTCGAACCTGCGACCCACGGATTAGAAGTCCGTTGCTCTGTCCACTGAGCTACAGGCGCGGTGAGATGGATGGGGGCGGGCTGAGATGTACCCCCTCTTTTTCCCCGCCCTTAAGACGGTCCGGCAACGCATTGGCCCACCTGGGGCCAACGGAAAGTGGTGGGCAGTGCCCACCCTAGATGAACTACCCGAGTCCTCCAATATGGTCATTGTGACCATATAAAAATGATCATTAGGTTTATATATTTCCCCCCTTTAATGCATATAATTGGGTCTAAATAAAGGCTCCTCCGTTTCCGCTTTTTCCATGGTTCCCTGCTTGGCTGGCTGAGACTCGTCCCCTCAGCCAGTTTTATTTTCGCCCTAATTCAATATCGCTTGCTGTTGCGTCTATCTTGGTGCTTCGACTCCCATTTACCTTTTACTTTTACCTTTAGCGGTCAGTCCAGCCAGGCCAGGCCTTCCCCGGCAGTCATCAAGTTGACGCCGATTTTCGGCATTTCCCGGAGCGCCGCTTCATCGACGCCGGAGACCGCGTCCCGCACCAGGATAATCTTAAAATCCCGTTCGCTGGCTTCATAGATGGTGGTCCGGGGGCAATTGGGGAAGTTGCAGCCGCACAGCGCCAGGGTGTTGACCCCCAGGTCCCGCAGGTGGCGCTCCAAAGGCGTCTGATAAAAGGCGCCCCATCTGGGCTTATACATGAACCATTCCCTGGGTCCGGCGGCCTGGAGCCGGCCGGATAATAGCAAGGCCGCGTCCAGGCGCACCTGGGGAAAGGGCTTCAATTCCTCCATGATTTCGGCGCCGGCGCTGCCGGGGACCACCATTTTTAATCCCTGGGCCACCGCGGCCCGGCGGCACAGATCGACGTTGGAGCCGTCTTCGAGGTACAACCGCACCACATGGACGATGGGGAGTCCTTTTTGCCTGAATTTCTCGAGCAGCCGGGCCATCCGGGGCAGGGCCTCCAGGGTTCCGGGGATGAACCCCGGGGCGCCCGGGATGACAAAATCCTGCTGGGTGTCGATAATCACCAGGGCCAGGTGTGCTTTATCCGGCGAGGTGTATAGGTTCATGAAGGATTATTAACCCATGGAGGCGGGCCTTGGCAAATCATTAGAGGGGAAAAATGAACGAGGGCTGAAAAAAATGGCGGACCGGGCCCGCCACTGGCGCATCTCATTAAAGGGCGCGGAACATAGACGACCTTCCCCCTCGCCCTTCCCCTCTCCCCCAGCGGGGAGAGGGGACAAATAAGGGACCCGACAATGCTCAATAACAACCGCCGGCTTACGGCACCATGAACTTCAGGACATAGGCCTGGAGCAGGGTGATGAGAGAGATGACCAGGACCATGGACACGCTGTGCTTCAAGGCAAACCGGAAGATGGAGCCTTCCTCCCCCACCATGCCGGTGGCCGCGGTGGCTACCGCGATGGACTGGGGCGAAATCATCTTTCCAACCACGCCGCCGCTGGAGTTGGAGGCCACCATCAGGATGGGGTTTACCCCGATCTGTTCGGCGGTGCTCTTTTGCAAGCCGGCGAACAGGGCGTTGGAGGCGGTATCGGAACCGGTGAGAAAGACCCCGAGCCAGCCCAGGATGGGAGAGAAGATGGGGAACAGGACGCCGGTGGCGGCTAACCCCAGGGCCAAAGTGGAACTCATGCCGGAAAAGTTCATGATCCAGCCCAGGCCCAGGACCAGGGAGATGGTGACGATGGCCCACTTCAGGGTCTTGATGGTCCGGCCAAAACAGGCAAAGGCCTTGCCGTAGCCGTAGTTGGGAATGAACAGAACCGATAGCAGACCGGCGATAAGGATGGCGGTGCCGGCGGCGGTGCCGATATTAACAGCAAATACCGCGGGAACCGGGGTATTCTTGGCCACGATGGGGGCAGCCTTGATCACCAGATTATGCAGCAGAGGCCATTGGAAGGTGAAACCGATGGGTCCCAGGAGTTTTTTGACCCATTCCATCCCCCACAGACCCACCATGATGGCCAGGAAGCCATAAGGGGTCCAGGCGCGGATCACTGCGCCGGTGGAATACTGGCAGGTGATCTTTTCGGTGGGCGCCACCCCGGAGAAGCGCCAGACGGTGGGCGGCTTCCAGAACATCAGGAAGACCCCCAGGCCGATAATGGTTACCACGGCGGCAATGATATCAGGCAGGTAAGGGCCGACAAAATTGGAGACCACGAATTGGGAGACTGCAAAGCAGACCCCGGTAACGATGATCGCCGGCAAGACTTCCAGGGCGGATTTCCAGCCGCTCATGGTCACCACCAGCCAGAGGGGCACGATGACGGCTACAAAAGGAAGCTGCCGGCCCACCATGGCGCTGATGTGCATCAGGGGCAGGCCGGTGACCCCGGCGGCCACCACGATGGGGATGCCGATGGCGCCAAAGGCCACCGGCGCGGTGTTGGCAATCAGACAGACGCCGGCGGCGTAAACCGGTTGAAACCCGAGGCCCACCAGCATGGCGGCGGTGATGGCCACCGGGGTGCCGAAACCCGCGGCGCCTTCCAAGAAGGCGCCGAAGGCGAAGGCAATAAACAGGGCCTGGAGGCGGCGGTCATCGGTGATGCAGGCCAGGGAGTTCTTGATGATCTCGAATTCGCCGGATTCCACCGACATGTTGTAGATCCAGATGGCGGTAATGACGATCCAGACCACGGGGAAGAGGCCGAATAACATGCCGTTCAGGGTGGCCATAACCGCCATAGACACGGGCATGCGCCAAACCAGGATGGCCAACAGGACGGCCGCCAGGACGGCAAAAAAGGCGGCGTGCTGCCCTTTGGTTTTCATGACGGCCAGCATGTATCCAAGGATGAGAATGGGAATCGCGGCTACCAGGGCCGAGAGGCCCAGGCTGCCCAAAGGAATGTAATTCTGAATCCACGGCATCAATGCACCCTCCTTTATAAAAAATAAATGCTCTTAATCGATTCGTAAAAAAATCCTCGCCAAAAGTGTCCGCTGGTTGGAAAGGCAGCGGTTAATCACCCCCTCTTGGCTGCCTCGGCCACCGCCTCGGCGATGTGCTGGACCTTGATCTTCCCGCCCCGCTTCTCGAGTCCGCCGCGGAGCTGCAAGACGCAGCCGGGGCAGTCGCTCACCAGGAGGTCGGCGCCGGTGGCGGCCACGGCGTCCAGCTTGTTCTTCAGCAGCTCCGCGGAGATTTCCGGGAAATCCACGGAAAAGGTGCCGCCCATGCCGCAGCAAACCTCTTCATTCTGGGCGGGCAGGTACTGATAACCCGCGATCTTCAGGAGTTCCCGGGGAGGCCGGGTCACTTTAAGACCCCGGCACAGGTGGCAGGGGGCGTGGTAGGCCACTTTCCGGTTCCGGGCCAGGAACTCTTCCGGGCTAACCTTGAGGACTTCGGTGAGGAAGGAGCTGAAGTCCATCAACTTTGCCGCCAATTGGCGCGCCTTGACCCCCACTCCCGGTTCCCGGGCCAGGAGGAGGGGATAGGTCTCTTTGATATGCGAGCCGCAGGAGGCGCAGAGCGTCAGGATCTGATCGTAATCCGCCGGGTCCAGGGCCCGCAGGTTCTGGAGGGCCACCTCCCGGGCCAGATCCAGCTCACCCATGCATTTGGCCGGCAGGCCGCAGCAGGTCTGCTCCACGGGGTAGTCCACCCGGACCTGGCGGTCTCTCAGCAGCTTGACCAGGGCCTCGCCCTGTTCCGGATAGACAAAATCGACCAGACAGCCGCCGAACAAGGCGACCCGGGTCCGGGGTGGAGCCGCCTCTTTGCCGGCCAGCCGCGGCCAGCGGTCCCGCAAGGGAGTGGCGACCACCGTTGGCAGGCTGCGGAAGTCGTGTTCTTTGCCGAAGAAAAAGGGGAGATGGCGGATAAATCCTTTCCGGGCAAAAGGCCGCTGCGCCAGGGAGGCGCGGCGCAGGAGGAAATGGAAGAGGCGGCGGTTCTTCAGGACCCTCCGCAGCAGCCGGTTCTTCAGCGGCCTCTCTTCCTCTTCGGCCAGGATTTGCCCATGAACTTCTTTGATGATCAGGGGCAGATTAATGCCCACGGGACACACCGCTTTGCAGGCCAGGCAGTTGAGGCAGTTCTGCACGATGGCCCGGTCGTTTTGGCGGCCGTGGTAAAAATAGGTGAGAATCAAGCCGATGGCGCCGATATAGACATGGCCGTAATTATGGCCGCCCACCAGCGAATAGACGGGACAGACATTGGCGCAGGCGCCGCAGCGGATGCAGCGCAGGACCTCGGAAAAGACCGGGTCCCGGGCCAGGGCCAGGCGGCCGTTGTCCAGGAAGACCACGTGCATCTCTTTGCGGCCCTCCGGGCCGGGGCGGCACTCAGTGGCCCCGGTGATCCAGGTGACATAGGAGGTGATCACCTGGCCGGTGGCGTTCTTGGGCAGAACCTTCAAGATGCGCAACGCCGCGGCCAGGTCCGGCACCAGTTTATCCAGGCCCACCAGGGCTACATGGATGGGGGGCAGGGTGGTGACGAGGCGGCCGTTGCCCTCATTGGTCAGGATTCCCAGGGTGCCGCTGGCGGCAATGGCGAAGTTGGCGCCGCTGATGCCCATGTCGGCGGACAGGAACTCCTTGCGCAACTCCCGCCGGGCCACCTTCACCAGCTTGCCGATGTCGTCCGGGTCAAGGGAATCCCCGGTGACCCGGGAGAATAACTCCGCCACTTGCCCGCGGGAGAGATGGATGGCCGGCAAGACCATGTGGGAGGGACCTTCGTGCCTAAGCTGGATGATCCATTCGCCCAGGTCGGTTTCCACCACGGTCAGGCCTTCCTGTTCCAGGTGGTGGTTGAGGAAGGTCTCCTCCGCGGTCATGGACTTGGATTTGACGATCTTCTTCACCCCGCGGTCTTTGGCGATAGAGGCGATGATCTCGTTGGCCTCCCGGGCGGTCCCGGCCAGGTGCACCCTGACCCCGGCGGCCTCGGCCCTGGCCTTGAAAGCCTCATAAAGCTCTTCCAGGTGGGGCAGGGCCTGGTCTTTGCCCTGGGCGATCTCCTCCCGGAGGGCCTCGAAATCCACCCCGCTCAGGGCCCGGGCCCGGCCTTCCGGGTAGGCGGCGAAGAAGGCGGCCTGGGCGGCGCGCAGAAACTGGTTATCCAGGGCCCGCCGCAGGCGTTTCCGGTATTCCTCCAGGTCTTGGGCGGTATCGATCATGACCATTAATCCTTGAGCAGCAAGAGGTGCAGTTCCAGGGGGCCGTGCACCCCCAGGGTCAGCACCCGCTCGATGTCGGCGGTGCGGGAAGCGCCGGTGATGAAGGCTAGATAACGGGGAGGGGACTGCATCAGGCGGTTCAGCTCTTCTTCCAGGTCAGCGGCGGTGGCCCGCAGGCGGGAGAGGGGCAGGACCGCAATGTGGGTTTCGCAGAGCATGGTGGCCAGGCGGAGATCCTCGGAGCTGGAGTCCAGCACCAGGGTGCCGGTGTCGGCGATGCCCCAATCAGCCCGGGTGAGACCGGTATGGATGGCGGCGGCCCGCTCCCGCAGATTTTCCCCCAGCAACTCCAAGCCGGCCCGCTGGCAGTCGGCCTTCAGGGCCGCCCGGCTCTCGGCGTCCCAGCCGGGAGCGGCAATGGCGGCGCCGCCTTGCTCCTTGGTGACCCTGATGGCGTAGGCAAAAGCGGCCCGGAGGCTGGGCACCTGGGTGACCACCACCTGTACCGCTGCGGCCTTCTCCTTCAGGGTGGCGACCAGTTTCTGCGCGGCCATGACGGGCTCTCCTGATCCGGTATGGTCTGAAAAAGCAGTGCCTCTGGGCGATTTTTTTTTAGCTGACCAATTGCCCAAAAAGCGGCAGATTCATCCCTGGAAATGAATTGGTCCGACCACTTGACATGATCTTAAAAAAACGTTAATAACTTGTCAAGGAAAAAAATCTTGGGGGTCAATACCTCAGGGGGACCATGAACATCTTACTCAAGCCCATTAAGGCCAGACGGGTTTCGGACCAGGCCTTTGAGCAGATCCGGGACCTGGTCTTCCGGGGGCAGCTCAAGCCGGGGGACCAACTCATGCCGGAGCGGGAGCTGGCCCAGGCCCTGGGCGTGAGCCGGCCCACGGTGCGGGAGGCCATCCGCAGGCTGGTGACCATGGGGTTGCTGGACCACCAGCAAGGGGCGGGCACTTTTGTGCGCTCCCTCAGCGCCCAGAGGGAGCACAACCCCCTGGCCGCGGCCATCGGGGGCCATGACGCCACCCTGGAGGAACTGCTGGAAGTGCGCATGGGCCTGGAGGGCCAGTCGGCGCTCCTGGCGGCCCAGCGAGCCTCCGCCGAGGACCTGCAGGTGATGGAGAAGGCCCTGGCGGCCATGCAGGCGGAGCACGCCGTCGGCCGCCTGGGGATTGACGACGACGTCTCCTTTCACATGGCCCTGGCCTATGCCACCAGGAATCCGGTGCAGGTCTATATCATGAAGAATTTTTACAACCTGCTGCACCACGGCATCAAGGAGAACCTGCGGGCCCTCTGGGAAGAACCCACCAGCCTCCCCATCATCGCCCGGCAGCACCGGGAGATCTATGAGGCCATTAAAGACCACGACCCGGAAGGCGCCTACCAGGCCATGAAACGGCACATCGGCTTTGTCCTGGATTTTGTCCGGAATCGCCAGATTTCCTAAGGGGGCGGCGGCCGTGGCGGCAAAACTTTGGTATAGAAAAAGTCCTTTTCGGGTTTTTTTATGAGCTAGCGACTGACCAATGGGGATATGGCCGGAAGGTCCGGCCTGTGAGTAAAATGGTATTACCATTTACCAAACCCTTAAACCTGGGTAAACTTAGAGGGGAAAACCCGAACCGTCTTTGAAACGCCGTTGGTCCCGGAGGGGAAATGATCAGCCAAGGCCTGATGCAAGAATTTCAACAGCTCCTGGGCCGGGAGCAGGTCATGGTGAGCGAAGCCGACCGGCTCACTTATGCCTATGACGCCGCGGTCCTGGAGCCGGTGCTCCCCGCCCTGGTGGTGCGGCCCCGCTCTCCCGAGGCCCTGGGCCGGGTGGTGCGCCTCTGCAACGACCACGGCCTGCCTTTGACGGTGCGGGGGGCCGGCACCAATCTCAGCGGCGGCACCATCCCCCGCCCCGGAGGGGTGGTGGTCCTGACCAACGCCCTCAACCAGATCCTGGAGATCAACGAACCGGACCTGTACGCGGTGGTGCAGCCGGGGGTGGTCACCGCCAAGCTGGCCGCGGCGGTGGAGGCCAAGGGCCTCTTCTATCCCCCGGACCCGGGCTCCATGGCGGTCTCCACCCTGGGGGGCAACGTGGCGGAAAACGCCGGGGGGCTGCGGGGCCTGAAGTATGGGGTCACCCTGGACTACGTCATGGGCCTGGAATTTTTCGCGGCCTCCGGCGACCTGGTCAAGACCGGCTCCCGCACGGTGAAGTGCGTCACCGGCTACAACCTCACCGGCCTCTTAGTGGGCTCCGAGGGCACCCTGGGGGTGATCTCCGAGATCATCCTGAAGCTGATTCCCCTGCCCCAGGCCCGGCGGGCCATGCTGGCCGCTTTCGACCAGGTGGGCCAGGCCGCGGAGACGGTGGCGGCCATCATCAATCACCGCATCGTGCCGGCCACCCTGGAATTTCTGGACAACTTCACCATCCGCACCGTGGAGGATTACAGCCACGTCGGGCTGCCGGTGGACGCCGCCGCCCTGCTCCTCATCGAGGTGGACGGCCACCCCGCGGTGGTGGCGGAGGAGGCCGAGCAGGTGGAGGCCCTCTGCCGGAAGCTCGGGGCGACCCAGGTGCACACCGCCCGGGACGCGGCGGAGCGGGACCGGGTCTGGGGCGCCCGCCGGGCGGCCCTCTCGGCCCTGGCCCAACTGAAACCCACCGTGGTTCTGGAGGACGCCACCGTGCCTCGCAGCCAGGTCCCCGCCATGATCCGGGCCATCGAAGAGATCGGCCGGAAATTTAAGCTGCCCATCGGCACCTTCGGCCACGCCGGCGACGGCAACCTTCACCCCACCATCCTCACGGACCGCCGCAACCAGGAGGAATGGCGCCGGGTGGAGGCCGCGGTGGAGGCCATCTTCGACGCCGCCCTGGCCTTGGGCGGCACCCTCTCCGGGGAGCACGGCATCGGCAAGGCCAAGTCCCGCTTCCTGGAAAAGGAAGTGGGACCCGGCACCATCTTATATTCCAAGCGCATCAAGGCGGCCCTGGACCCCAAGAATATCTTGAACCCCGGGCAGAGCATCGGGGAGTGAGCAG
>CAWEWX010000003.1:0-5469 GCA_963812655.1 uncultured delta proteobacterium
CGAATGGGTCCGCCAGGGGGATCATGGGATGTTTGCGAATCACGGTTACGCGAGCTTCGTGAGGCAAATCGACGGTGAGCCCGTCCCGTCCGTAGAGGAGGTCAACTTTCATAGGCCAGTTTCCTCTCAAGTTAATGCCTTTGGGGCGTTTAAGGGATCAAGATATGCCAAGGTATGCCTGGTGAACCCCGTCAGGGGGCAGCAGTTCTCTCAAAGCTCCTGTTCTTGAAGCCAAATCCTCTCGTTGATGCCAGCGTAGCACAAGTTTCCTTGAAAAAATACTGTTTCCCTGAATTAGGGGCATACTAATCCCTCGGCGATCAGCAGGTTTCATCCAGGTCCCCCTGGGTTTTTATCCCTTAACTTGTTATCTTTCTCCAAGGGCAATCTTAATTTTTCCGAATATCGGTGGATAAACCAATGAAGCAATGGTGGCGCAACCGCGATGTTATCCTGGTTTCTTCCGTGGGGTGTGGTCTATTATTTGGGAGATGGTCAAGCTGGACGCAACCGCTGGTCCTTCCGGCCCTGGCGGTGGTTATGACCCTTTCCACCATGGGGGTGCGGAGCGAGATGCTGCGCTCCCCCCGGGAGTTATGGCGTCCGGCTCTGGCCGGCTTACTCGTGAACTATCTGATGTTAGGCGGGGTGCTCCTGGGGTTGAGCTTCCTGCTGATTCGGGAACCTGCCATGAGAGACGGGTTCGTGCTGCTGGTGGCGGTGCCGCCGGCCATCGCGGTCATCCCCTTCACCGACTTTTTGAGAGGCAATACCACCTTTTCTCTCCTGGCCACGGTGGCGTGCTATTTGGGGGCCCTGATCATTACCCCTTTAATCGCCCTGGCGTTTTTGGGAACGAGTTATATTGAACCACGGTCGCTGGTCATGGTGATCGTGGAGTTGATCGCCTTGCCCCTGCTCATCTCCCGGATTTTGCTGTGGACCGCCCTAGCCGCCCGCCTGGAACCCATTAAAGGCGCCATAACCAATTGGAGCTTTTTTGTCCTCACCTATACTATCGTGGGGCTGAACCAGGAGTTATTCCTCCAGCGGCCGTTAACCCTGGCGCCGGTGGCCGTCATCGCGCTTATCAGTACATTTCTTTTAGGCGCAGTGATCGCCAGGGTAGGCAGCTCAATGCGCATTGACCGAGCGACGTTAATCAGCCTGGTGCTTCTGGGAACCCTGAAAAATTATGGCATTGCGGGAGGCCTGGCTTTAGCGCTCTTCAGTAAAAAGACCGCGATCCCGGCCACCGTCTCCACGGTTTTCATGATCGTCTATATAATCTGGCTGGGATTCGAAAAGCGCCGGACATCTTCGGAGTCCTGAGGCCGGCGGGTCCATTTCTTCTCAACCGGTGGGAGGTCTCCGAGAGCAAGGGATAGTTGGAGAATCACTGCACCTGCGGGGGTCAGTCCATCCCGGACTGTTCCCTGATGCTGCGGGCCACTGCCGAGACGTCCTCGTCACCGTAACCTCTGGCGACCATCCCGGTCTCGATTTGGTCCACCAGGGCCGCCACCGGCATGGTCACCCCGAGCTTTTTCGCGGTATCCAGGGCGATCCCCAGGTCCTTATGGTGCAGCCTGATCCGAAAACCCAGGGGGTAGTTGTTGTTAATCATGTTTTTGGAGCGGTAAGTAAGCACCCAGGAGGCTGCCGCGCCCTCACCGATAGCCGCGACCACCTTGTCCATGTCCAAACCTGCCTTGAGACCCAGGACCATACCTTCGGCCACGCTGAGATACACCCCGGCGATAATGGTTTGGTTGATTGCCTTGGTGAGTTGGCCTGCGCCGCTGGGTCCCACATGGGTGATCTTGGTACCCATGGATTTCAGCACGGGCATGACCCTTTCCACGTCTTCGGGATCACCGCCCACCATGATGGCCAGGGTACCTTGTTTGGCGCCCTCGGAGCCGCCGGATACCGGAGCGTCGATCATCTTTATGCCCTTGGCTCTCAAAACCTGCTCAATCTTGCGAGTGGCCTCCGGGCTGATGGTGGACATATCCACCACCACCGAGCCCGGTCGGGCCCCATGAATGATGCCGTGGTTTCCCAGAACGACCTCCTCCACATCCGGAGTATCACTGAGGGAGGTGATGATCACTTCCGCCTCCAGCGCGGCTTCCCGCGGCGAGGCGGCGCGTTGGCCGCCCTGAGCGGCCAACGCTTCTTCCTTGTGGCGCGTGCGGTTATGAATAATCAGAGCGTGGCCGGCCTTCATGACGTTCAAGGCCATCGGCTCTCCCATGGTGCCCAGTCCGATAAATGCAACTTTCAACGGATTATCCTTTCGCTAGCAGCCGGAATTAGGGGACGGTTTCGCCATTTCGGGGTTTTTGGACCGGTGGCCGGTCGCGGGCTGGTTCCTCTGGCCCCGAAAAGACCCCCGTATGGCCGCGGCCACGTTGCTGAAAAAGCCTCTATTTTCCTGGTTCTGAGCATACCTGAGCGCCCGCCCCAGGGCAACTGAAACCTTTGCTGCTAATCCCGGCCTGAAGGTAGGTAAATAGTGTCGAAGGAGAAGTCACTCTCGGGGCCAGGGCGGCTGCATAATTTCACGGAATTCATGGCAAACCCTCCATCGATAACTTCTCCAGGACTGCGTCGGCTGGTTCGGGCCATTTTGAAAAAAAATTATTAACTATTGATTATCAATAAAGATGGCTTATTTTGAGAATAAGCTGTGATAAATGGCTGCCTTTCTCTCAAATAAGCCCAGGAGTCGACCATGCAAAATCGACGTCAGGCTTCCGCTCTTAAAAAGATCATCGTTCTGGCTGCCATGGCCATGGTCCTGGCCCCCGGCAGTTCGGCCCAGGCCGAAGGCGAGGGCTGGCCCCGGCGCTTCGAGAGTGAAAAGGGCACGGTGCTCCTCTACCAGCCCCAATTGGAGACCTTCAAAGGGGACCAAATCACCTCCCGGGCCGCAGTGTCGGTGCAGAAAAAGGGGGCGAAACAGCCGGTATTCGGGGTGGTCTGGCTCACGGCCCGGGCCGTGACCGACCGGGATACCCGCCAGGTCACCATCGACGAAGCCAGGGTCACCGAGGCCAAGTTCCCTAACGCCACTCCGGAACAGATCGCCCAATTTCAGGATTTCCTGACCAAAGCAATTGAGGGCCGCAGCCACACCATCTCCCTGGACCGGATCCTGGCCATGCTGGACCTGGCCGAAAAAGAAAAGGCGGCGGACAAGGGATTGCAGACCAACCCGCCCAAGATCATCTTCGCCACCAACCCCGCGGTCCTGGTGCTCCTGAATGGCGAGCCCAAGCTGCTGCCCCTTCCCGACTCCAAGCTCATGCGGGTTGCCAATACCCCGTTCCTCATGGTGTATGATCCCGCGGGCAAGACCTATTTTCTGAAGGGCGGCGACACCTGGCTCAAGGCGGTGGAGGTTAAGGGTCCCTGGCAAGACGCCGGCTCCCTGCCCGAGGGACTTAAGGCCCTGGAGGCCCGTATGGCCCAAATGAAGCAGCCGGCCCCTCAGAAGGTGGAGGCCGAGGCTGGTAAGCTGCCCGGGATCATCGTCAGCCTGGAGCCGGCGGAGCTCATCGCCACCGAGGGCGAGCCCCAATACACCCCCATCGACGGCACCAGCCTCCTCTATATCAGCAATACGGAGAGCACCGTCTTCCTGGATACTACTTCCCAGTTCTATTACGCCTTGTTTTCCGGCCGCTGGTTTGCCACCCAATCCCTGAAGGACGGCCCCTGGACCTATGTGGCCCCGAGCCGGCTGCCAGCCGATTTCGCCCGGATTCCCGAAGGCTCGGTCAAGGGCTTCGTGCTGGTGAACGTCGCCGGGACTCCCCAGGCCCAGGACGCGGTCCTGGACAACTCCATTCCCCAGACCGCGGCCATCGACCGGAAAAAAGCCACCACCACGGTGACTTACGACGGCGATCCCAAATTCCAGGCGATCCCCGGCACTGACCTGCAGTATGCCACCAATACCGGGCAGGAGGTCTTCCAGGAAGGCACGAAATACTTTGCCTGCGACCAGGGGGTGTGGTACGAGGCGGACTCCCCCAACGGCCCCTGGCAGGTGTCGGTACAGCCTCCCGCCCAGGTGGAGGCCATCCCACCCAGCAACCCCAACTATAACTGCAAGTACGTCAAGGTCTACGATGCCACCGACGACGTGGCCGACGTGGGCTACACCCCGGGCTACACCGGCTCCTACGTCCAGGACGACACCGTGGTCTACGGCACCGGCTATGACTACCCGAGCTATGCCACCGACACGACTTACATCCCCGCTCCGGTCACCTACGGCTACGACGCCACCTACGACCCTTACGGCGGCTCTTGGGGATGCCAGCCGGCCTATTACGACCCGGCCTCCTGGTTCGTCCCCGGCCTGGTGGGCTTCGTCGCCGGCGTGGCGGTGGGCGCTGCCAACTCTTACTGGTGGGGTGGCCATGCCCCCTACTGGGGTGGCGGCGGCTGGTGGGGCGCCGGCGGCTATCACAACATCAATATCAATAATATCCATAATAACGTGGTCAACTGGCATCCGGAGCGGCGACCCGGCGGCCGGCCCATCGTCCGTCCGGTGACCGGTCCGGCGAACCGGCCCAATCTCTATAACCGCCCTGGCAATCAGGCCAATCTGGCGTCCCGGCGGCCGGCGACGCGGCCCGCGGCCCAGGCCAGACCGGGACAGGTCAAGCCCGGCCCGGCCCGGCCCGGTCAAAACAACGTCTTTGCCGGCAAAAACGGTAACGTCTACCGCAAGACGCCCCAGGGCTGGCAGGAGCGCCAGGGTAATAACTGGTCCAAGCCCGCTGCCGCTACGGCAGCCCGGCCCGCTGCGGCAGCCCGGCCGCAGGCGGACATAACCCGGCGGCCCCAAGGAGCGCCCTCCCGGCCGGCAACTCAGCCCAGCTTTAATACCGGTCAACTCAACCGGGAATTTACCGCCCGGCAGCGGGGCGAGACGCGCACCCAGAACTTCCAGCGGGCCCAAAGCGCCCCGGCTTACCGGCCGGCTGCGCCCTCCCGGCCATCAGGGGGTGGTGTCAGCCGGCCCTCCGGCGGTGGCGGTGGTGCTCGCGGCGGCGGTGGCGGCGGCGGTGGCGGCGGCCGCAAACGGTGATTAGGGGAAGGCAGCATTAGCGCCCTGCCGGTTGGTAGGGGCCGGTTTTAAACCCGCCCCTACGACTAAAACTGTCGCTAGGAGAAGGCTACCTCGAGAAGGAGGTGCGTATAACACACCCTACGCTTTCCTCTGCCCCCACCCGTGGAGATTGGTCAGGGTGAGGAGGAAGGTTGTTTAAGTTCCCCTCCTGAGCGCCAAGCTGTGGCCTGTTCACCATACAAACCTAACCGTCCTTGAGCCTAAGCCAACATTTTGTACCAGGTGCACCTGGAGGGCCTATGGCGCCTTGCCGGTTCTCCATCCACGGCGGCGGGCTATCAAAAAAATGTTTAAAAAATGATGAATTAATCGCC
>CAWEWX010000004.1:0-20684 GCA_963812655.1 uncultured delta proteobacterium
AGTTCTAGGTTTTCAGTTTCCCAAAAAGTGTCCATTTAGTGACCCTTGGCCCAGGCCAGCATTTTAGCTTGCCTGGGCTTAATTTTTCGCTTGACAAACAAATACCATTGGTGGTATCAATGTTATCAATGAATTCGAGGGAGGAATTTTAAATGGCTAAGAAAAAGTTATCTCCAACCTCCAAGAATACTTCGATATGGATCGAACCCGAGGTTCAAAAGGAACTGAAAATTTTATCCATAAAAAACGGTATGCCAGTTGGTGAAATCATCGACGGGCTAATCCGATTTATGGTGAAAACTCAGGACCCCGAGTTTTATTCCCTTATCCCTTCCAAGCTTCGGGCGTTCTTCCAGGCGCAGCTAGAATCATGTTTTTTTACTTCAATGTCAGAGGTCCGTCAGGAAACGAAACGCCGAATTATTGAAGGGCTCACCTCCGATGAGCAAGCCAAGATCCTTGCGCGGCATGAGGAAAAGGAGCGCAGGATCCGGGAAGCTTTTGAACAGGCCGGCCTTCCCTATCCCGATGATGAAGGGGCAATGGGCGAAATTCAGAAATAGGCGATGTTGAACGACTTGCTCAAGAAGGGGGATTTTCTGACGCCGGCGGACCTGGCCCAGGGTCTGAGGGTGAGCCGAGCGGCTGTCTCCCAATGGGTCCGCCAGGGGAAAATTCCTTTTCTACAAATTGAGCGCTGCATTCGATTCGACCCCGGAGAGATCCGGGAATGGCTGAAGGCCAGGCGCCGAGGTTCCTGATGGCAATGGCTAAAATCATACCGATTCAGAGTGTGGAAGCCGAGCAGGCCGTCCTGGGGGCGATCCTGGTGCGGCCCGAGGCGCTGGATCCCATTATGAGCCTCCTGGAACCGGGTGATTTCTATCGCCAGGCCCACGTCCAGATTTTTCAAGCCATGATGGATCTCCAAGTCATAGGGCGCCCGGTGGACCTGGTGACAGTCACCGTGCTATTGCGCGAACGGGGGCAGCTCGACCAGGTTGGCGGTCCGGCCTTCCTGGGCGACCTCAGTGAACAAAGTGGCTTCGCCACGAATGCAATGTATTACGCCGAGAAAGTAAGGGAAAAATCCCAGCGACGGAAGCTTAAAGGGATTGCAAAAGAAATTAGTGATAATAGCGAATCGGCCGATATTTGGGAATTACTACAATATGCCGATAGTCGAATCTATGAAATTCAAAAGAACAGTATAATAGCGGATCAAGTTATTCCAGGAGATGTTTTTTTAAGCAAAATAGGATCGCAAAAAGAAGATATTATTGGCAATGGGATTTTACCTTCAGGTGCGAATTTAATGATCGCCGGCGAAAGTGGTGAAGGAAAATCATTATTTAGAACCGAATTGGCTATTCATTTAGCGCTGGGTTGGGATTGTTGGAATTTAGATATTCCCAAGCCTCGAAAAGTAATGATTATCCAGTTTGAAAATACGGATTTTATAGAGCAATATCGCCTAAAAAAGATGTTAAGCGGGCTTGGGGTTGATAACTGTCCGCCCGATTTAATGTTTTGTTTGCCATCTTCAAAAATAGATTTGGGAGACAAAAAAGACCTGGCTCGCCTACAAAGAATCATTGAAAAACATAAGGCCGACGTGGTGGTTTACGATCCATTAACGAGCCTTCACCAGGTTAATGAAAATGACAATCCGCAAATGCGGGGGATTTTGGATAACCTGAGCGAGATCAATCGCAAGACGGGCGCGGCTTCCATCGTGGTGCACCATTACGGCAAGCCGACGGCCGAGACCGCCATGGCGCACCGGACCCGAGGCGCGAGTTCTATTCGGGATTGGTGCGACACCTTGATAGGGGTGTCACGTGGGAAAGGCGAGGCGATCGTGCGAACCCTTGATTTCATAAAAGTTAGAAACGGGCCAGAGCCTAAGCGCCTGGTTTTGGAACGATCTAAAGAAAATTTTTTGCATACTGTCACCGACGATGCGGACGTTTGCCCCCCTGAAAAGGTTCGGGCAATCTTGGCGAGCCTTGGCGGCTGCGTGGAAGGTCAAGAGAGGCTGAGAGCTGCAATAATGGCCGAAGTGGGATGTAAGGAACGCCGGGCGCGCCATTTCATTAACCAGGCTGTGGATCGTGGTTCCATCATTTGCGAGGATCACCCGGCCGACTCCCGGAAGAAGATCTATCGCCAGGAAGATAGTGGCAATTGAGATTAATTTCAATTGCCGGCAATGTGGCGATTGCCACTATTAAGTTATGGGAATCATTAAGGAAAAATAGTGGCAACGGCAATTAGTGGCAGCGATGCGATTGCCAGTATTTTTATCAAGGAGTTTCAATCACATAGGATACTGGCAATAGTGGCCTCCTAAAGGAGGGAAAATAGTTGCCGCTATTTTCCCCTCCCATTTGGCCGACCCCGGGGCGGGTGAAAAGCTTAACCCGAGGCTCCGATAGACCGATGTGTGGCACAAGCCACGCTCCCGCGAAATTGGGGAGGGGGGGGTGGGAACCTTTTAAGAGTTATTTCAATAGGATATGACCCTGAAAACTGGGGTTTTGATATAAACAAAAAACAAAAATCCAAGTAAAGAGAGGTACTTATGAAATCGATTCAGGAATTACGTTTGGGCCGCGCCGCCAAGGTCAAGGAAGTGAAGGGCCTCGTGGATAATCACACCGGCCCATGGAAGGAGGGCGACGAAGCCAAATACAAGGCCCTCCTGACCGAGATTGACGGCTTCGATGAGGAAATCAACCGCTTTCAGATGATCCTCGACCTGGAGGCCGGAAAGCTCTCCCGGAAGCAGATCCTCGCGGGCCATGGGAAAACCCCGGAAGAGGCCAAGGTGCATACCGAGGCTTTTTACAACTACATCAAAACTGGCGATGAGTCCGGGTTACGCCAATTCAAAATTGCCAATGCCCTCACCGGCGAAGGCCAGGGCGGCTTCCTGATCCCGGCACAGCTCGATGACCCGATTGATTCCATCGCCTTCAAACAGGGGGCCATGGCGGACGTTTGCGACGGCCGCGCCGTTGATACTTATGAATATCAACGCGTTATCGGTATCGGGGGAACTGGCGCCGGCTGGGTAACAGAGGAGGCGCCGCGCCCGCCGACCGTAACTCCCAAAATAAAATTGCTCCGGCCGGCCTGGGGGACCGCCTATGCCTACCCCATGCTTTCCCAGGATCTTCTCGACTCCGGGATAACCGACATCGAAGCCTTCCTAATTGAACAGGTCGGCCTGGAGTTTGGCCAGCTCATCGGCGGTTCTTTCATCTCTGGCACCGGCGTCGGGCAACCCCTGGGAATCCTGAGCTACCCGTTCACGGCCGCCGCCGATGCCACCAGGCCCTTCGGGAAATTTATGTATCTTCCTTCGGGGTCTACCTCGTCTTCCACAGGAGAGGAAGTCTTGAACCCCTTCCCCTTCGACACCCTCATGGACACCGTTTACTCCCTCAAGCGCGGCTACCAGCAAGGGAGCTGCTGGCTGATGAATTCCGTCACCGCCGGCGCCGTCCGCAAGATGAAAAGCGCGGTTGGCGATTACCTCTGGCGGGATAATCAGGAAGCAGATTTGCCCCCGATGCTCTGCGGCAAGCCGGTGTTCATCGATGAGTTTCTCCCGGACATCGCCTCGGGCAATATCCCGATCCTCTACGGCAACTTTAAACGCGGCTTTATGATTACCAGGCTTCAGACGGTAGTCATGCTGCGGGATCCCTATTCAAATAAGCCAATGGTCGGATTTTATTTTCTGCGCCGGATAGGGACCATGCTGAAAAATTCTGAGTGCATCAGGGGGATCAAGATCGGCACCTCGTGATTTCACCCAGTAAACATCAGGCTTTTGCAATTTGAGAATAATTCTTGGTAATTTGGTCAGACCATACAAAAGGAGCTTAATATGCGATTGAACCAAATCGGGTTAATTATGGAGATGGTCCCGGCCATCGCCCCGCAAGTCATCACCGACGACACCCCCCTGGTGAGCGCCATTATCAACCGCCAGGGCTTTGACGCCCTGCTATTCGCCATCGCCGCCGGCGCCATGGGTCTTCCCGCGGCCTCTTTCGCCATCCTGCTGCAGGATGGTAACGACCCAGCCCTGGCGGACGCCGAGACAGTTTCTTACTGGTTCGAACCTCCCGGGGAAGTGACCTCGACCGGCGCCTTCACCGGAGCCCAGGCGAACAGCGCCTTTAAGATCGCCTACCAGGGCGCCAAGCAATATGTGCGCCTGACCATCACCCCGACTGGAAACACCGGCGACGGCGCCAGCGCGGCCCTCGGCGCCGTGGCCATCCTGGGGGCTCCGCAAGTGGTGCCGGTGTAACAAAGATTTGCGGTGAGCCGTTGGCCCGGCGCTGCCGCAAAACATCAGGGGCGCCATATCACTCCCGGTTGTGGCCCCGTGGCCGAAAAAGTAGCGCCGGTTGCTCCCTGATGAATGCTGAATACTTTTGACCGGCTGCGAAGAACGGGGCATTTCCTTTGGAGGTAAGACCATGGCAACCCTCGGGTCCCTGGTAGTCAGCTTGGAATGTAATATGGTCCGGTTTATCGAGGCCATGACGAAAGCGGAAATGGAGGCCACGCGCCGGGCCGACGCCATTCAAAGGGCCTTGGGCGGCATTAAAAACAGCCTGGTGGGCCTGGGCGCCGCCGTGGGTGTCGGCCTCAGCTTCAATGAACTATGGAGCAGCTTCTCCGGCGTCCTGGCGGATGAAAGCCGGCTGGTGAAGATGGCGGACCGCCTGGGGACCACCACGGAAGATCTCAGCGCCCTGGGGATCATGGCCAAAAAGACCGGGATGGACACGGAGTCCTTCTACCTGGCCCTGGCCCGCATGGAACGCAACATTTCCAGCGCCCAGCTCAAGACGACGGAGCTCACCGGCGCGGTGGATGAAACCGGGGAACCCCTGGCCAAGGGCGCTCAGGCCCTCGATGAGCTGGGCCTGAAGGCCGACGTGCTCGCCAAGCTGCCCCTACCGGTGCAGCTCAAGGCCATCGCTCAGGCCATGGCCGAAAACATTGCCCCGGCCGACCGGGTGCGCATCGCCTTTCAGCTTTTTGGCCGCGGCGGCGTCGGCATGGTGGGCGCCCTGAAGGCGGGGCCGGCCGCTATGGACGAATGGGTTCGCAAGGCCCAGGCGTCCGGGATGGTAATTTCTACCGACATGGCCCAGCGCGCCTATGAGGCCCAGGAGGCCGGGGAGCACCTGGCGACCTCCTGGCACCGCTTCGCGGTGGAGCTAACCGATTCGGTGGCGCCGGCGGCTACCCGGGCGGCTGACAAGCTGACGGATCTCCTGGCCGCTTCCCGCAAAGATATTATCCCCGCGGTCCCGCACCAGGACCTGAGCTATGGCCAGCAGCTCGCCGTGAATTTTCGTGACGCGGCCAGCCCGGCAAATATGGTTTCCGGTCTGGTAAAAGAGATTTCGGATAATTTAAATAGCGTTTATAATATGGCCCATAATGTCAATATGGAGTTTGTTAAATGGGCCGACGCCCCCATTAAAAAAGCCATAAATGAGGCGGTAGTTATCGCCGAGGATTTTTGGAATAAAACCAAAGCAATCTCAAATATTCTTTTGAACGCTACTTTCTGGAAATGGAACATTGATGCAGCCGGGGCCAAATCCGATATTCAATGGCTGCATGATAAGATCCAGGAGGTCTATAACCTCATTTCCAAGCCGGTGACTTGGGTAATCAATACCATTTATAATGGCGCCCAGCCCCAGGGCGCCGGCAGGATTACCGAGAATCAGCTATCCGATTTTCCCCCGGTCCCTGTCCCCTCCAATGTCTTTAAGCCCCCCCCCAGGCCGGCGCCCACCCTTGGCGCCGGTCATGGGGGCAGCTCGGGCGCTGAAGCCGAGGCCCGGCGCCTGGTCTCGTTGTACGACACCCTGACCAAAGACATCTCCCGCCTCTCCCAGGGTTCCTTTGCCGAGATCAACGCCAACTTGCAGCGCACCCTGGACCAGGTCCATAAGAAAGAGGAAACGCCCCAGGTCTCCACCTCCCAGCTTGAGGTCCTGGCCTATAAACGGGCCACGCTGGAAAAGGAAAAGATCGAAAAGGACTTCAACCTCATGGTGGCCAAGGAGTCCGGCGACCGCTTCGCCGAGATCCATGATCAATATAACAAGGATTTGCAGTTCTACCAGGGCATTGCCAACGCCAAGGCGGCGCTGGATAAGATTTCCGCCTTCAAGTCCCTGGAAGCCCGGGAGGGCATTGAAAAGGAAGTGGAGGGGATTCAGAAGGGCAGCCTGCAAACCATCGGCCAGGCATCGCCCTTCCTGACCCAGCAGCTCGCCATCGAAAGGCAGCTCCTGGAGGTAGCGATCCAGCGCGCCCACGCCGACCTGGAAATGCAGCTCGCCCGGTTGCCGATCTCGGCAGAATTGAAGGATGATCTGCGCTCCATGCAGGCCCTGGCGGACCAGGCCCAGCGTTTTGAACTGGCCCGCAAAGCCTGGGCCGATGAGGGCATGGCGGGCGGCCTCAAGTCCTGGGCCTTGGAAACCTCTCAGCAGACCTCCGGAGCCAACGTCGCCAAAGACCTCATGGGCACCTTGCAGAGCACCATGTCTTCTTCCCTCAGCCGGGGGCTGATCGCCGCCCTGGAAGGCACCAAAGGCTCTTTCCTGAAATTGGGGCAGGAGCTGGCCCAAACCTTTATCACCAAAGCCACCGATATTGGAGTCTCTCAGCTCTTCGGCAAGCTCGCCGGCGCCATCTTTGGGAAAACCGCGCAAGAGACGGCCATTACCGCCAACACCGACGCCCTGAAGGCCCTCACCGCGGCCCTGGCCGGCAAAGCTGCCGGGGGAGGGACCGGCTCCTTTGGCGTCGGCGCCGGATATGCTCCCTCTGCCGGCGCCGGAGTTGCGTCGGCGGCAGATCTGGTCAAGGGGCTTGCCTCCAATACCGAGGCGGTCATGGGGGGCACTGCTGGCACTGCGCTTCACCTCGTACAGTTGACCGCCAGTACCATCGCGACGCTCGCCCAAACCCCGGCCACCATAGCTAACACCGCGGCGCTGATTGCCAACCTTTTTAAACCCTCGGTAGCGGGTACCACCTTCCACGGCGGCGGCGCCATCGTGGCCCATGGCGGCTGGCCCAGCCATGGTGCGACCCACCATACCAGCCGCTATTCCTGGATTCACCATTCGACGCACCGCTACCACCAGGGCGGTCCCGTCTACGCCCATGGGGGCCTGGCCCTCGATGAGGTCCCGATCATCGCCCAAACCGGCGAGCGGGTTCTTTCCCGGGAGCAGAACCGGGACTATGAGGCCGGCATGGGAGGGGGCGGCGATTCACACTACCATCATATCGATAATTCCAGGTATAGCTTTCCCCCGGGCGCCGGCGTCGGCGATTTCAAAAAGGCCCTGGCCCAGCACCGGGAGGAACTTTTAAAAACCGTGCAGGGCCTCATACGGCGGGGGAGGCGCCTCTAACCCATGGCCAAGTGCCCTTTCTTATTGATCGGAGCTAATGCATGTCCTGAGCCCCTGACGGAGGGCTATACCGAGTGCCAGGAAGATGATTGCGCCTTGTGGGCCTATGCGCCGAGCGATCATGCAGAAAAAGACGGCGCGTGCCTTTTAATTCTTGCTCTCCTTAAAACCCTGGGGTGGTGGAACCCAAATTAATTTTTTTCGCTTGACACCCTTCCCGGTTTATGGGAGGGTTACTCTATCAAAATCCACTACCCGGAGGGAGCCCGGTCTTGCGCCCATTTTTATTTCAACCGACAAATATTCTTATCCCGAGTGTCCCGGTTTCCGTGAGGTCCGGGGGGCCTGTAGTGGGCCTTGATAACACTCGGGAATTTTTTTATGGAGGTGGCAAATGGATAGATGGCAAAAGGCGCAGATGATGGCTGAATTATTTACTGAGGCCATGGCGGACCTGAAGGGTTATGAGGCAAAGCATAAAATAAAAATCCCCCAGAAAGAATATTCATTTATGCTTTGCGAACTTGTTAATAGCTGCATAAGTAGAGGGGTATCATATAAAGATAATCCCTTCCCCAAATTGATCCTTTCTTTACCCTATACAACAGGAAAAAATTTGGCAGCTTTGAAGGAGGCGTGGCGCCAGGAAAACTCAAGGGTCTCATTGAATAAGGGAGGGTGAGCCATGGGAATCCTTCTTGTCTGGGCCTTTTGCGCCTTCATCGCCGCGGCCATCGCCGGCAACAAGGGCCGGAGCCGCCCCGGGTGGTTTCTCCTGGGCCTGCTCTTCGGCCCCTTCTCCTGGGTCGTGGCTCTCCTGCCACCCGCGGAGGGTAACTTAAATGGAAGAAAATAAGGAATTATTGGAGCAGGTAAAGAAATTACTTGAAGATTTCCTACCTAAAATGACCAATCAAGATGAAATAAACCAACAATTCCTGGGAGGGCTGGAAGAACAAAAAAAAGAAATTAATAAAATAAATGAAGCATTTAAACAAATTGAAAATATATTGGAAGAGCGAAAAAAAGAAATCAGCAAAATTGATGGAATTATGAATGAAATCCTAAATAATATCCGCAAATTAAATAAGCTTATAAAACCAAAAGGAAATAAGCCATGGCTACAATAAAAAAGAAGCTCAATAAAAAGGGAATCGTCTGGCGCATTGATTACTATGACCCGGAAGGAAAGCGGGTCCGGAAGGATTTTCGGCTCAAGAACCAGGCCGAAGCTTACCTGGGGAAGGTCCAGGCGGCTAAGGAGGAGGGCCGCTATTACGACATTTTCGATATAAAAAAGGAAAGCCCGGTTATCTTTGATGAGCTGGCGAATCAATATGCCGAGAGCTTCCGGTCCCAGCGCTGCTTTTCCGGATTGAAAAGATACCTGGTAGAGGAATACCGGGGAGCCTTTGGCGGCCGGCGCCTGGCGGAGATCTCCTACCTTGACCTGGAAACCTTTCGCAACCGGCGCCGGGCAACCCTCACCCGGGCCGGCAAGCCGCGGACCGACGCCACGGTCAACAGGGAAATGTCCACCTTGCGGCATATGCTCAATAAGGCCATCGAATGGGGGATGTTGGAAAAATCCCCCCTGGGGCAAGGCTCAAGGCTCATGCTCAAGGAGAATAACCATCGGCTGAGGTTTCTCACCCTGCT
Organism: uncultured delta proteobacterium; assembly: GCA_963812655.1. Lineage (GTDB taxonomy): Bacteria > Desulfobacterota > Desulfobaccia > Desulfobaccales > 0-14-0-80-60-11 > JAPLJC01. Next base: position 9,138 of record CAWEWX010000004.1, read on the forward strand.
GGAAATCGAGGCCCTCCTGGGGGCCTGTATGGCCCACGTGCGGCCGATTGTGGAAACAGCCCTGCATACCGGCATGAGGCGCAACGAGATCCTTTCCTTGAAGTGGGAGCAGCTCCGGAGTGGCTTCATCTATCTCACCGAAACCAAGAGCGGCAAGGGGCGCCAGATCCCCATTAACGACCGCCTGGCCGAAGTCTTTAAGGAAGTGCGCCGGCAAGATCAACTGAAATCCCCTTATGTTTTCTGCGACTCCCGGGGCCGGCGATACTACCAGGTGCGCCGCTCCTTTGTTTCTGCTTGCCGGCGCGCCGGCATTGAGGCTTTCCGGTTTCACGATCTGCGCCATACCTTTGCCTCTCAACTGGTGATGAACGGCGTCGGCCTCAAGGCGGTCCAGGAGCTGCTGGGGCATTCGGATCTCAAGATGACTATGCGGTATGCTCACCTCTCCCAGGCTCACCTTAAAGACGCCGTGGCGGTCCTTAACAAGCTGGCCCCGGGAGTGCCTAAAAAGTGTCCATCAATGGCCTTAAACCAATAAATCCCCGCCATTCTGTCAATTATGTAAAGGGGGATTTTGGGAGGGATTTCAAATAGCTGAATAGGTTCAGGCTCTTGCGGGTCCTTCCGGGACCTCTTTTGGGAGCAGGAAGTCGGCGGTTCGAATCCGCCCGTCCCGACCATTTCTTACTTTGCGGCTAAGGTTTACCATTGCTTTACCGCCCGCGGCCGCGCCCTTAAAACTCTTTTCTCAGTAATCCTTCTCTCCGCACCCGTTTCCGGGAAATTAATCAAATATTAACCAAACCAAAATTCTATTTTTACGAACCCAGGGTAACCTCTAAACATTCCCTTTCCCCTGCAGAAACGGCTGGGCTGATGGAGAGCCCTTTATCCGGGGTTCATAATTCGCCCAGCCGTTCCCTTTGGTGGCATAAGTGACCAGCCGAAAGCGTCCGCCGGCGGGAAAGACGCAGTTCCAGGTGACCTGCAACCAATTTACGCAGACATCCAGGTTTGCCAGCGGGGGGAATCTCCGGCAATCTTTGCGGGGGAGCGGTCCAGGGGCTCTAGCAGCATCCAGATGAGCGGGAAGGGAGAGGGGATTGATGGATACCCAGGCTTGCCCCAGATGTGATGGCGCCGCAGCAATCACCGAACTATGTCCGCTATGTCAGGGACAGCCGGAGAAATACCCGGGCGGCTGCCCGCTCTGCGAGGGGGAGGGTTGGCTGGAAAGCGAGTGTCCCCAATGTGACGGCACCGGGAGCCTGAGCCCCGGAGAGTGAGACAGCTTGGCAGAAAACCTGATCAGCCTGGGAATGAATCAGCGTGGTAACTGAAGATGGAGCCTTCCTTGGAGAGAAAAGAATTTGTGGCCATGCTGATGGAAAGCCCCTTCTATTTCGATCTGCGGCCCCGGGAGCGGCTCTTGCTGGTGCAGCAGCACCATCAGCGATTTTCCTTAAAAGTTAGAGCAGGCAATGTGGCCCGCCCGCTGAAGGCGGCCCCGGACCGGCCCCAGGAAGAGATGCCGCTAGAGTGCCCCCCCTCTTTAACTTGAATTATGCCGGCTCTGCTACCCCCCAGACCGGAGGCGATGCCGTTGCTCCGGTAATCAAGGGATATAATCCACGACCGCCAGGACAAAAACCGTATGGCTATATGTCTTAAAGATATAATTCGGAAGCAGGGCCGCGCCGACATACACCTTAGGAACATCTCGCGCAAGTTTCCCAAAAGTTTAAAGTTTTCGTAATTGACTAAGCACCGCGGCATGCGCGAAGCAGATCGCGGGCACGGCCTGGTGTTGATACTTCTCCCAAAATGCTGGCGCGTCAGTTTTTTTATTCCAAGTGTCTGAAGGTCCATTGCCCTCGAGGTACCGTTTCGAAAACCAGACGGCACTTCCATTGGTGCCGTTACGTTCAGCCGCCTTCGGACTTGCGCCCCGGATGGGAGATGTATGGGTACCTGGAACCGGCCCCGCGATAGTTAGTATCGAATCCATTTTTGTGACGGTCTCGGCCGTCCAACCGGTGAAGTCTGTGTGGTAGCACCGTGCGATTCGATCCGAATCTTTATCGACATAGTGCCCGCTGCCTTTGAAACGCTGCCAATCGGCGAGCGTTTTCCCCCACTGTAGATAATTGCCAATGGAATCCATATCACCGTCCAAGTCCCAAATCTCCCGCCAGGAAGTGAAGAACTCAGTGGGGTCAGCGTAATAGGAGGAATTGGAATCCTTGCTCTCATTCGCCCACGTCCGAGCAGCAGGCCGGTGTCCGTAAGATATTATCTCATTTATAATTTGCTGTTTGACCGCTTTCATCCCAGCGCTGAAGCCTGCGGTTACTATCGTTCCGAGGGGTGGCGGGGGAAGATGTTGAGTCAGGCTTTTTGCTTCCCCCGTCCCGGTTCCTACAGGAGCGGTGTCCAAGGACGGATCATCATCGGAACTGAGGCGTTGACGATGCTCAAACAGGATCACTTCCTTGAGGAGCCGCTGAATGCCTTCTGCTCTTTGAAAAACCTCCCAATTTCCCGACGGCTGTATAGGCACTATCAGCAGCGCATCGCGAGCTGCAGCACGCAGCTGATAGGCGAGAAACTTTTCGTAGAAAATATATCGGAGACCGAGTGCAATGTATCGCTGCATCAACTTGTGTGGGTCGTAATAATCCTGGTTGAGAGCGTAAGGATAGTTTTTCCGGTAAGGTGGTGTGTCCCGTAAAAAGTTTGCCACGGTATCGGTATAGGGAGTGTAAAAAATGATCGCGTCCCGAGGCGCGCTGCCGGGAACGGAAGATGATCGGGGGCGCCAAAGGCCGACCAGATACCGGTTAAGTGCTGCAGGCGATCCTCCCGGTGGCCCCCACTCAAGCCACGTGAACTTGCCCTCCATATTCGGTGTAATGGAGGTCTGGGTCCCATCCAAAGCTCCTCCCCACCCCTTCCCGCTGTCTGCCAAGATGGTTATACGCAGCGCAGCCCAGAATTGTTTCTCACCCGCCGAAAGAAACGCATACTCTCCATCCTCCAGCGTGAACGTATGCTGCAGCGGAACCGCGTAAGACGGATTTTCGGGATGCTTTTTGTTAAACAGATTATCCGGAAATTTTAGTATGTCATCTAATGCCTTTTGGTCCATTGCGACTGTGGGAGACGGCACCAGTCTTCCGAGGCGCATCTCGATGTTGGGCTGCCCGCCAGAATCTGTAACAATTGTGCCAGGATCATCCCAAATCAAGCTGCCGTCTTGGGCTACTGCAAAGGAAGTCGCTTGCTCGCTGTAATTAGCCATGGTGGCTGTCACGGTAAACGAGTCGCCCGTAGGCGCAAGAGCGGCGCCGCCGTTCGTATCGGTGGTTACTGTGGTCCCCCCCCCGTTGAGGCCGACTGTTGCCCCGACGATGGGCACCCCGTCTGCAGTGCGGACGGATATTAAGACATTCATAGGGGCCTCGCATTCAAAATCTTTAACCCCTTCTTCAGGCCCAGATCATCGCGGATCGACGCGAAGTACGCCCTGTTATCGTCAAATACGGTCTCATCGTTGTTTGGCGCCGAAGCAAACCCATACCACTGTTTCCCTTTGGAAGGAGGTAATCGTCAACCGCCCTTACTTTAACCTCTCCAGGCCCCAAAATTGCCTTATGACATTCTCCCTGCTCTCACGCAATCGTTGCCAGGTTGCTGGTCACCGCAATATCGGTGCCGGAAGTCGGTGTGTACTCAAACCACTCGCCAATCAACACCCCTTTGGCGCCGGCTTGCACAACGGGGAAAGGCACGTCACTATGCGGGTATTGTAATCCCTGCACGGTAATGCTGGGAGGGCTTGCGCTAACAGCCGTGATGGTCTGCGTTTCCTGGGCTCCGATACCAAGCCCCCCGGGTCCAATGCCAGAAATTGGGTCTATCCCAGCATCCCAGTTGTCGATGATCGCGGTCGCTCCCACGACGAAGCCGGAGCTGTCCGGGGAAGGGAACGTCACTGCGGCGACCGGGATAGTCACTGGCGAGGTGGGGCTGGCCGCGAGTGCAGTGGCGCAGGTGGTGCCGAACTGAGGAGTGTCGTCATCGATGAGGCCCCCGCCGTCAGGGTTGGCGGGAGGAATGCCGGGGTAGTTTGTACTATCGTAAGCGGCAATCTGCTGTGCGATGGTCATGTACGGGTGCGATGGCAGCGGGCTCGGAAGCTTGGTTTGGAAGTTTTCTACAAAGTTGACCCATGCCGTTTCCCATCCCTGCCTCACGGTCAGTACGACCCGGGCGCTTCCCGCGCGCAGGAAGGCCTGCCGTGTTTTATCGGGATGCTGGATTTGTCGGATGAAATCCCAACAAAACGGCTCATCCCAAAAATAGGAATAGGTGAAAAACACCACGTTTTCCCATTCAATCGCCTGGTTGATAAAGCTGATGACATCTTCATTTCCACTCAAGGTGGTCCATTCTGACGACGTAATCCCGCTCTGATTCCCGGTGAAGTTTAAACCGCATAACAGGTCCAGGCCTTCCAATGAAGGGTTTCCGCTTGCGGCAGCTTGTGCTGCCGCATTAGCCTTATACGCAGCAATCACCGCCGGCGGCATGAAGGCGAAGTTCGGCCCCAGCAGCCACCTCAATACACACTTCATGATCTCGTCATTCTCCTCGCGCCGCAGCGTGAGCGTATCGACGTTATTGATTTGATCCTGTAACGCTTTGATCTGGGCGTTTATGGACTGCTGCCAGGCATAAAATGCCGATTGTGCCGCATTGTATAACGCGGTCCACACAGCGCTTCGCCATTGGGCCTTAGCATTGTCAGTAGGAACACAGTTAACCATAAAGGAAAGTTCTCCAGCATGTTTATTGCCGGAGTCGGTGTAGAACAACGTAATTGATTGCTGCCCAGATTGCTGATATAGGAAAGACCCTCCACTGCAGAGGTCGGTGCCAAGATTACCGCTGTTGAGGAGGACGTCCGAAAAGTCTACTAGGATATTAGTGTCGAATGAACTAGCCCCCCAATGGACGTCAGTATAGATTATTGAGCTAATCCAGTAACCATCGGGCACGGTGAACGATGCCGGCTTGGGGGGATCCGCTGCGTCAGAGAAATTGACACTAACCGGCAGGACGACCGTATCCGGTGATGGTGGGGGTGGCACATCGACGCCATACTTGTCCGCCAGGACTAAATAATAGGGCTCGCTGTCGCCGGGGTTCTTGGCCGCGGTGATGTCGGAATGTTTAATTGGAAAGGAAAACACCAGGTTCGCGAGGTTTTGCAGTACCTGAAGCTGCGCGTAGATCTCCCGCAGCGTCGCCCCCGGCTCCGGAACCGTAATATCGTAAGTAAGCCGCAATCCATAGCGATAGAGGGCGACATACCATTTGCGCATCAGACTGAAATAATCGATGCGCATCGGATCGGTCGCGCTTGGATTTTCCAGCTTCCGCGTGGTCGCCTCTGAAGTACCCGCGATGGTTGTCGTAGAGATGGAGGTCTTGTGCGACTGTCTAACCCGAGCCGAGGCCAGGCGCGTCGTTTGAATTGATTGCTGGCGGCTGTTGGTCGCGGATGTAGAGTTCTGATCCTGACTGCTGAAATTCGTCGAAGCGGAGCCGCTCACGAACCCGATGCCGCCGCTGGCGGAAGCGGTAACGTTGAATTGGTTGTTGTGGGCGACTTGAGAAGCGGTGGACTGCGCGAGTTGGGTGTTCTCCGTCACCCCGGTTTCGCTGTAGTTATCCAGCGAGTCAGTGACGATGCTGGTAAATTCCTGGCTGGTGACGGACCATTCCTTTTGAACCACAAAGGTGCGTTCTTTCGGAGCCAGGGGGATGGTGGCGATCAGCCCGCCCCGCTCGATGCCGGCCGGGGTCATCTCCAGCCGTTCCAGGTTCAGCATCCCGATCGGCGAAACCGTAATAAATCCCTTCAAGAATACGATGGCCGCGTTATGAAGACTAATCGCGGAACCCAGGGCCTGCGGGCTGACTGCGGCTGGCGCCTTGGCGTCGGTGGCGAGCGCAGCCGCCGGGGTCGCCTGCTGGAGGCGTTCCACCGCCTGTTTCCTGATGGTCACCAGGCCATTGCCGAACGCGGTGAGGTCGCTTGCGTTTATATCTGCGAATGCGGAAGGGGACGGGAGCTCGGAGGCAAGGGGCGTGCCTTCGAACTGGCGCAGCAAGGACCAAAAATTCACGTCCGCGGTTACATCTCCAGTCGCCAGGGTTTTCTGCACCGCATCCACCTCTCCCGGCTGCAGTCTAACTTGTTGAATATATCTGGACTTCGCGCCGACGGAGATTGGGATTGGGATGTCTGTGGTGGGATTTAGAGGGACGTACGTAGCTTTTAAAACCTTGGTAGTAGAGTTCGTAAGATTACTCATACATTTCTCCTTTAATTTGGCTACGTATTGTCAAAATCATGGGCCATCGCAGTCAAAAAATGGTTTTGGGGATCCCTATCCCCGAGTTTATCCTCGACAAATTTTCCCTTTTGTGCCGGAATTTCCAGTAGGGCGCAGGATAACACAAATTTCCATGAAATTGTCAACCAGAAAACAGGATCTACTAATTTTTTTAGATATTTTGGCATATTTGCCCATGGGGTGATGATTTTGAAGCGGGCCTCAATCTCTCACAGCAGGAGAAAAGCTGTTTGTTAATTTTTTCCCGGCATAATTCAGGTTTACAAGAGGTGTTTCCGGCTTTTCCGTCTGTTTGAGGATTTTATAAAAAAAGAGAATCCGGCCGGCGGCTGGGCCGTCGCGGCCATCATCCCCGTAGTGGCAGGAAATCTTAGTTACTGAGGCAATTGGCTACCAGGTGCCGAAGCCCGGGCCAGCCGAAGGGCTTGAAGTCATACCCCTCATCTTTGACCAGGTAGGCGCCGACCGGGGACCTGACCTCGGGTCCGGGACGCAAAATGACCACCGCAATCTGCCGATTCAGCTCCCGGACCGCCTTCAGGAAGGGGCGGGTATCGGTCCAACCATTGCTCAGGCAGGTGATGACCAGACGGAAATTGCCGGCGCGCAAGGACTGAAAGGCTTCCCGCGTTTCGCAAGTGGTCATGACCCGGTGGCCCGCTTCCGTTAAGAACCGGGCCAAAGGCGGAAAAATTTGGGAGCCGTCACTGATTAATAAAATGTCGCCATGAGGCATGACACTTCCTCCTGAATTCCAGGAGAGGGGCATCTCTCTCCTGAGGTTTTTCCAGCTGAACCGGGGCCGTGGCCCTGATCCAATCCCGGAGTCGCCCGCTGCTGACCCACACCGGCATAACTATAAAGGGCTTGGGTTAGTATTGATTTAAGGTCGCGTTAATTTTTAATGAATTTTTCCCGGGCGCTGGGGAGGGGTGCATCGAGGCGATGGCGGCTTATCGGGTCATGGCTGGACCCAGCGACCCTAATTTAGGAAAGATTGGAATCTAGCCGGCCGGTTGCCGGTGGTCGGCCCTGTCCTCATACATCTTCCAGGAGGCCTGGAAGGCCGCGGCAAAGGAGCGCTGCTTGACGTGATCCCGAGCCGCCCGCCCCATCTCCTTTAACCGATCCGGATCGGCCAGCAACAGATTGATGGCATTGCAGAGCCCTGCTTCATCATCCCCCGGAACGATGACGCCGGTTTCACCATGGATGACGTTCTCTTGCGGCCCCCCGGAATCGGTGACCACCACCGGGAGGCCTGAAGCCTGCGCTTCCAGGACCACGTTGCCGAAGGTATCGGTGGTGCTGGGGAAGACAAACAGGTCACAGGAGGCGTAGACCTCGGCCAGTTCCTCCCCCGCCAGATAGCCGGTAAAGGCGCAAGCGGGGCCCGCCATCACCTGGCGCATCTCTGTAAGATACGGTCCGTCTCCCACGACGATCAATTTGAGCTCCGGGTGGCTGAGTAACAGGGTCTTGAAGACCGTGGCCAGGAGCGGCAAATTCTTCTCCCTGGATATCCGGCCCACATAAAGGAGCTTCAAGCCCTCCTTGACCTGATAGTGCTTTTCCAAGACGCCGTTGCGTTTGGACGGATGGAACCGCTCGACATCCACTCCCCGGGGATAGAGGCGGATCTTGGCCGGGTCGATGCCTTTCTGGTGCAATTCCTCGGCGGTGCTGCCGGAGGGCGCAAAGACCAGATCCATCTGATTGTAAAACCAGATGATGTACTTCCACATCATCTCCTCCATGGCGGTATCACCCGTTAAATATTGAGCATATTGGGGCAGGGCGGTGTGATAAGTGCCCCAAATCGGCAGGCGCAGCAGGCGGGCCACCCCTAAGGCCGTAAGTCCCATGGGGCCCGGAGTGGCGGTCTTGATATGGGTAAAATTCTGTTGATAACAATAGTTGAGGATTTCGAAAAAAGGTGGATGGAACAGTTTCTGTTCGGGGTATTCCGGTAAATGAAAGACCCCGATGGGCGCGAAACTGCGAATCCCCGGCAGTTGCGGCCGATCCGCGGCATCACAGGTGATAATGGTGTATCGCTTCTGGGCGCTGACCGCGGCCTCTACCTGGCACCGGAGAGTGAGTCCCACCCCGTTGACCTCATAAAAGGTGTCGGTAAAGTGCGCCAGGTTGAGCCGGTTCTTCCCATCCGCCGGGCTCGCCGCGGCGCGCTCGGAAAAACTGCGCAGGATTTCCGTTCCCAGGCTCCGGTCCTTGGAGAAGGAAGAGAAGGCCGCCAGGTAAGGAGTCAACCCCAGATAAATTATCCCGGAAGAGGTAAGGGAATTAACCAAATCCAGGAGATTGGCTCCCGTCACCGCCTGGCCGAAATGTTCGTGAAACTGCTTCAAGATGGTGGTGGAGATGTCATTGAGTATCTGGAACCACTGCAGCCCGGGCCGGTGCGGCGATTTCTGCGGAGCCTTGGTGGTTTCATTGATGATTAGAGACAGGATTGGGTCGGTTTGGCTGCTTCTCGCAGAACTCCTGAAAAAATATTTAATCTTGTCCCGATAGTATTGATACCGGGTGGGTAAATTTTTAGGTTCTGAGTCTGTCTGCAAAAATCTTTCGAAAAAATTGATGAAAATGCTGGAATCGGCATACTTGCCCAGGCCGTATTTCTTTCGATAGAACTGGTAGGCGATGCTATAAAGATTGTAGCCCAGGGTTAGGGGCGTGGAGGCCTGGCCCCGGGGCTCAGCCTGGCCGATATTGAGGCCGTGAAAGAAATGCTTTAAGGATAGAGCCCCCTCCACCTGGGTAAACATCCGGGCAATGTTGAGAGAACTATGGTCATCGGAACCGCCGGTAAGATTCTTCTGCCAGGGGTTATGAATAGAGGGCGCGATCCCATACTTCTCAGCCAAGGCGCCCAGGTCCGCCGGGGTGAGTTGGGACAACAAGGCCTTTAGCCAATCGTTCAACCGGGTATCCCGCGCCCCGTTCAGTTCGAAATTTTTGAAGAGCAGCAGAAATTTATCGAAATGGACCGGGGTCAAGCGATCGTTGACGGACCAGAAGGGATGGGCCAGGACGTGGGGAAGATGATTTTCTTGCAGATACTGCGCCAGGTCAAAGATATTTTCCCTGGCCTTTTGCAGCTCTTGATGCTGTTTCTCATTAATATCGTACACCAGGACGTGGGCCTTGCAGCGATCCTCCGGAAAATAGGTGGTCACTTCCTCGCTGATAAAGGTGTCGGGGAGGCCGGCGATTTCCAGGCAGCCGTCAATGACGTTGTGGTCCGTAATGGTTACCAGGGACATGCCTCGCTTTTTGGCAAGGCGGTATAGGGTCCGGGGCTCCGTATAACACTCCTGGCAGCCCAACTTTTGCAAAACCCATTGGGAGGGTCGCGTGGAGTATTTGGAGTGGACGTGCAGATCGATCCTCATAGTTCCCCCCTTGCTTGCAAGGATTAAGCGATTAAGACGGTCTCTCCGGCCCGGACCTTATCCCCCGGCTGGACCAGGATGCTCATCTCGGGCAGGAGCGGCGCCACCAGGTCCACTTGCGAGCCGATGCGGATCATGCCGAAGACCTCACCCTTGGTGACCTGCTCTCCCGGGTTAAAATAGCTCTCAATGCCTTTCACACTCTTCCCGGCGATTTGCACGACATAGTAAGAGAGCGCCTCTCCCTTAAATCTGCCCTCCATCTTGGTCACCAAGCGTTCATTGTGGATTATGTGCCGGGAATTCTCATAAAAGGGCGCCCGTTTCAGCAGGGTCCGCCAATGCATGGGAGCCATGCAGAAATTCTTCACCTTGGCGGGGTAGTGCCGGATAAAGTTGACCTTCCCGGGAAGCGGGGCCCGGTTGTAGTGGACGTTGAAGGGGCTCATAAAGATGCCGATCAGGATTTTGGGAGCGGCCAGGTCTTCCCGGACGATGTCGGTGAGGGTCGCCGGCAGCCCCTGCTTGATCATGATGACCTCTTGCCGGGGCGCCACCTTGGTGACATAGACTACGGTGCCGTCCGCGGGACTGACCAGGCTCTCTCCCGGCGGCGGGACCCGGGCGGGATTGCGAAAAAACCAGACATAGCGCCAGTATAGATACCCCGTAAGTATGGCCAGCAGAAGAGCTATGGTCAGGTAGCTCAATGGAGTCTCTTCCAGGCGGAGGGGTCCAGGACCCGGACCAGGGCGACCCCCGAGGAAAAGGGAAAATCGATTACCTCAAAAGATTCCTCCTCCCTCTTGATGAATTTCAACCATTTCTTCACCCCCGCATGCTTGACCAATTCCCGCAGGTAAATGTTGGTGTCGTGCAGAAAGATATAGGTATTCTTATGCGACTGCCCCAGGACCTTGATGAAATCGTATTTCACGTCTTTGTAGGCATGGCTGCCGTCAATGAAGGCCAGATTTATGGGAGGTAATTTCAGCTCCTGGAAACCGGGGAAAAACTCATCGCTCCGCATCTTATAATGAGTGACCAGGTTTTCTACCCCGAAGCGCCCGAAATGGGCCTTAACATAAGACTCATCGGTCCAGACGCCCCGGCCGCCCACGGTCATGAGGGGCCCATTTTTTAATAAAGAATAGGCCGGATCGACAAAACTCAACCGGCCCCGGCTGTTGTCTTTTAGCCCCAAGGCCAGGCAGACGACGCTGAAGCCATATCCTGATCCTATCACTAAGACATGATCCGGTCTTAAGGCCCTGACTATCCCATAATACATAAAGCCGAACCCTAGGTTCAGTTCCCTGGTCTTTTCGTTGTGGCCAAAAGGCTTGGCAACTTTTAGGATATCCTTGAGAAGATTAGTGCTTAAGCTAAAATCTCCCATCCCCGGAACCTCCTAAATTTTGTTTAAATGATGTAATAAGCAAAGCCTGTTAAATCCTCAGTGCAAATTGCGCAATTACTCTCACATTCGTATTACTAGCGTATTTCAAATAGGTTATTTTTTAGTTAATTCCAACTTGCGGCAAAAATACCCTACCTGAGCTTATTGCCTGAGCGGAAAGATTGCCTATAATTAAGTTTCTGCCAGGGGAGGATAAAGGGAGAGCTGGGTGGGATAACCGCTTAAATCCAAAGCCAGGGGAAAGAGGGGAGAGGCGGAAAGCCGGAAAAGCTAATCTGCATTC
>CAWEWX010000005.1:0-3836 GCA_963812655.1 uncultured delta proteobacterium
CCCCCGGGACACATATAATGAAGCCCTGGTGGCTAGTGTGCGGCCGCCGGACTGGGTGAATCCCGAGCCTCAACCCCGTTATAATCTGGTGGTCATAGGTGGGGGCACCGCGGGATTGGTAAGCGCCGCGGGCGCCGCGGGGCTGGGCGCCAAAGTGGCCCTGGTGGAGCGCCATCTTTTAGGAGGGGATTGTCTCAATTACGGCTGTGTGCCGTCCAAGGCCATTATCCGCTCTTCCAGAGTTTATGCCGACATCCGGGATGCCGCCCTGTTTGGCGTAAAAATCGCGGGCGCGGCTGAAGTGGACTTTGCCGCGGTCATGGAGCGCATGCGGCGCCTGCGGGCGGAGATTAGCCCCCACGATTCAGCCCAGCGCCTCCGGGATTTGGGGGTGGACGTCTTCCTGGGCGAGGCCAGGTTTTCCGGCCCGGATCGCGTGGAGGTGGGAGGCAAGACCCTGCGCTTCCGAAAGGCGGTCATCGCCACCGGCGGCCGGGCCGTGCGCCCGCCGGTGCCGGGATTGCAGGAAGCCGGTTATCTGACTAACGAGACGGTCTTCTCTTTAACCGAGCGCCCGGCGCGTCTTCTGGTGCTGGGTGGCGGGCCCCTCGGCTGCGAATTTGCCCAGGCCTGCCAACGCCTGGGCTGCCGGGTGACCCTGCTGCACAAATATCCCCGCCTCATGAATAAAGAAGACGCGGACGCGGCGGCACTCATCCAGCAGACCTTCCAAAAGGAAGGCATCGGCCTGATCCTCAATGCCAGGCCCTTCCAGGTAACCAAAACCGGCAACGGCAAGCTGGTCCAGTATGAAAGCGAGGGCCAAAAGGGGGAAATCGAGGTTGACGAGATTCTCCTCGGCGCCGGCCGGGCCCCCAACGTCGAAGGCCTCAACCTGGAAGCCGCGGGCGTCAGGTATGAAGCCGGGAAAGGCAGGGGCGTCATAGTCAATGACAGGCTGCAAACCACCAATCCCCAGATCTTCGCCGCGGGCGACATCTGTCTGCCCTACCAGTTCACCCATCTGGCCGACTTCGCGGCGCGTATCGCCATCCAGAATGCCCTGTTTTTTGGGCGCAAAAAGCTGAGCGCCCTGACCATTCCCTGGTGCACCTACACCGACCCGGAAGTGGCCCACGTGGGTTTGAATGAAGCAGAGGCGGAAAAGCAGGGGATCCCGGTCACGACCTTCATAAAACCTTTGCGCGAGGTGGACCGGGCCATCTTGGACGGCGAAGAAGAGGGGTTTGTGAAGATTCACGTCAAAAAGGGCGCCGACCAGATCCTGGGCGCCACCATTGTGGCCCGGCATGCCGGGGAGATGATCAGCGAGATCACCGCGGCCATGGTGGGCCATATCGGCCTGGGAACCCTGGCCGCGGTCATGCATCCCTATCCCACCCAGGCGGAGGCCATCCGGCAGACCGGCGACCTCTACAACCGGACCAAACTGACCCCGGCGGTCAAATGGCTGTTTTCCCGGTTTCTGGCCTGGCGGCGGTGATTCCCGGGAAATTATGCGGTTATCGTTCCCGTTAATAAGTGACTACACAGGACATAAGCGCAGACCACCAAATTCAGGTAACCTGGGCCTCCCGCCTGTGTACTCTATTTAGGGTGCGAAAATTGAGATAATAAGTGAGGGTCTTGCAAAAGTCTGGTTAAACCGGTTAAGGCGTCTGTTCCCCCTCCCCACGGGGGGAGGGGGTTAGGGGGAGGGGGGCGTCAGTAGCTGGTAACTATGGGATATTACATATCTCTTTTCACCACCCCCACCCTAACCCTCCCCCCTCAAGGGGGAGGGAACAAGTCAATAGCGTTTATTTCGCCATTGAATATAACTTTTCCAATAGCCTTAAGTGGGACTCTTTGGCGTTCCCACCGAATCGCGGGTTCTAGAGCCGGGCGGCGCCGGCCCAACCTACGCCTCAGGAGCGGGTTGACTCCTGGCCGCCAGGGCGGCGGTCACTCCTCCGACCTCAGCCAAATCTACTTCGCAATTCAGGCTGAGATAGACCTGCCTGCCAACCCCGACCCCTCCGTGTTCCAGCTCGACGTTATAGGTCATGCCGAAATCCTCGCGGTTGAGCCTGGCCCGGGCCTGAAAGCCGAAGCTGGTATAGATGGCGCCCTGATCCTCCAGGTACGCCGGCCCGGCCCAGTGAACGTCCAACATCACCCCGCGGGTCACGCCGCGCAGGGTCAGGTCCCCGTGGACCCAGGCCTGGTCCAGTCCCGCCGCCTCCACCCGGGTGCTCTTGAAGGTGATGATGGGGTATTGCGCCGCGTCGAAGAAATCGGCACTCTTCAGATGCTCGTCCCGCTGCTCCACCCCGGTGCATAAGGACGCCGCCTCTATTTCCACCGCCACCTTGGAGCCCGCCACCTGCAGCGGATCAAAATCGAGGCTGCCGCTAATTTTGGGGAACATCCCCACCACCCAGGTCACCATCAGGTGGCGCACCGAGAAGACTGCCGCACTATGAGAGGTGTTGATTAGCCATTTTGCCATGGGTTTCCCGCCTTTCGGGAGAGCTGCGGAATTAATCCCGGCTGCTCCCTTTATCCAAGGGGGGAGAAAAACCCGGCCACCCTGTCGCCCCAGGACCTCGGCGAGCCTCCACCCCGTTATTTTTCGCCACTCCGGCCAGGGAAAACTGGCTGGGAAATTGCGAAATAATACCAAAAGGGAATTGGATTAAAATTAGGTACGGATAGTGGCGTTGTCAAATGGCTGGGGCAGGGAAGCGACCGCGGCCGCGGCCACAGAAAGTGAGGCTTTTAATACCTGGTATAATTATAAGGGCCGTTGCCGCGGACCCGGAAATTTTTAGCGCGGCTAACCGGAAATTTTATACATTTTCAGGATACGCCGATAATAAATCAGAGATTGCCCTACAAGTTTATAGCGGCGCGAAAATCCTCCCGGCTCGGAGTCCTGCGCCCCAGGAATCCGCGCGCCGGAGATCTGGCTCAGGCCGGCCGCGGTCCTGTTTTTCCCTGGTCATGCCCGGGGATCGGAAGGAAAGTTTGCTGATACTTACTCGCAAGATTGGCGAAGGGGTCACCATCGGGGACGAGGTCCGGGTGGTGGTCCTGGAACTTCGGGGCAAGCAAGTCCGTCTGGGGATTGAGGCCCCCGCGGGCGTGGTGGTCCTGCGGGATGAGATTTTCCAGCGGCTTCTCCAGGAGAACCGGCAGGCTGCCGCCTTCGTTTTCAGCGACCTGCAGGCCTTGCAACAGTTGTTGGGCCGTGAACTCCCGGCTGCCGGCCCCCTGCCCTCCTCCCCGCCGCAGGTTCCCCGGTTGCGCCTCGATCGTACCAGATTAGGAGCCATCCAGGTTCCGGAAGACCGGATAATCTTCTTCCGCCAAGGGCTTTTGGGATTTGTGGAATTTCACCGCTACGCCTTGTTGGCCCCGCCGGACACCGCTCCTTTCTTCCTCTTGCAATGCCTGGACCACCCGGAGCTGGCCCTGCTGGTGGCCGAACCCTCCCGGCTGGGCGCCAGCTTTAAGTTGGGCCGCCTCCATTCCGCCCTGAAGGAACTGGAAGCCCAAGCCCCCGAAGAACTACAGGTTTTCGTCACCCTGACCATCCCGCCGGGACGGCCTGCCGAAACCACCGCCAATCTGGTGAGCCCCATCCTCATCAACCCGGGCCCCCGCCTGGGGAAGCAGGTAGTCCTGGAATCCCCCGAATTCTCCCAGAAACATCCCCTGCTGCTGCATTAGTGAGGCGCTCCGGCGGCTGCCGCCGAGCCGGGGCGCTTAGCGGCACCGGCTTCCAGCCTGTGACGGGGCCGCCCTGATTTTTTCTTGGCGGCCACCGGCCG
>CAWEWX010000006.1:0-6191 GCA_963812655.1 uncultured delta proteobacterium
TAGAAAGCTTTTCAGCAGCATATAAGAAATTGCTTTTGTCTAAATTAAGGGATAAAATTAATAGGTACCAGTGGTTCGGCGGTACCAGGTTCCGTCCTGGACTGGGGACGCAGGGCCGAGGCAGGGTTATGGCATTTTTTAAAAAAATCTTCAGGAGGCGTACAAGCCTAAGTTCGAGGTAGTGGAAAACCGATTGTGCACCGATCTGACCAAGTATCGGGTCCGGGTAAGAAAACATGGTCAGGAGATGTATGCCGAAGAATTGTTTCAAGCCGCAGGCCGAGCTCCACGAACTTGGATTCGGACGGTTCTTCCTGTTGAATGAGGTCCCCCCCAAGGTCCATTTCCGCCCCTTCCCTGGAAGAGGCCATTGATTGGTTCCAAGGCCGGCGCCTGCCCAAAGACGGCTTTCCCAGCATTTTCTGGGGGAAAGAGGTCTCGCTGCAATGCAGCGTCTGCCAAAAGAAGCCACTGCGCCCTTATTGATCACCAAGGTGGAACAGTTAGCGGTTTACACCAATGTTCCGACCCTCATGGAGATAGTGGGCTCGCAGGTGATCGAAGTGGCCTCCGACCTAATAGGCAGGCAGTTTGCCCAGCAAGATCCTATACATGTTCAAGACCAAGCCGATAATCAAATGGTTCAACCCCGAAACCAAGTTAATCTGCGGGGACTGCGCCCATCACCTTGACGGAGGGGGAGCAGCAACCCAAATTGGCAGGTTATATAATCTTTTAGCCCGGATGATTCACTGCTTTTCTCTGACCACCCGGCAGTCCCACGCACCAGCACCCTTGCGCGTCCGCCACCACGGGGTTGAGGTCCATCTCCTCGATTTCCGGGTAGTCCTGGGAAAGCCTGGACAGGGAGAGGATAATGTCCTCGAGGCAAGGGAGAGCGACGCCAGCCTGACCCCGCGCGCCGCGGAGGAGGGGATAAATCCTTAGGGACTGCAACATGGCCGCGGCCATTCTCCGGTTGACCGGGGCCAAGGCTCGGGCCACGTCCTGGAAAATTTCCGTATAAATTCCGCCCATGCCCGCCACCAGCACCGGCCCGAATTGGGGGTCCTTCTTGATCCCGAAAAGAAGTTCGGTTCCCTGCACCTGCTTTTGCACCAGGACGCCCTGCAATTCTCCCTGGGGCGTCTGCCGGGCAAACAGAGCCAGCATTTCCGGAAACGCCAGGCTTACTTTGGCCTCACTGCCCAGGTTGAGACGCACTCCTCCCAGGTCGGATTTGTGCAACCACTGGGGCGAAATGATTTTCAGAACTACCGGGTAGCCGAACTCCCGGGCCGCGGCCAGGGCCTCTTCCACCTTCTGCACCAGGCGCCCGGGGACCAGGGGGGTGCCATAGCGCCCCAACAACGTCAAAGGCTCCTCCCCCACCAGGATTTGGGAGGCAGAGGTGGAGAGAGGGGGGTGGGGGCCAGGGGCCCCCACCTGAGCCACTAATGCCCCCGGCGCTCCCTGCAACTCTCCCACTATCCTCCGCCACCGCCAGGTGGCAGCCAGGCCCAGGATAGCTTCGTCCAGGGTAGCAAAGCAAGCGACCCCGGGTTCCGGGTCCAGGGCCTGGCTCTGGCGCAAGGCATCGTCGCCGTAAAGGCACAGGGCCAGGGGTTTTTGGCAGGGGTTGGCAGCCTGGATTTCCCGGACCGTGGCCACCATGTCGATATCGCCATGCAGCGGCGAACCCAAGGACGGCGCCACGCCCAGCACCGCATCCACCCGTTCATCCCGGAGCAAGCCCTGGGCGGCTTTGGCGAACACCCGGCTAAAGGAGCCGGCAACCATGCCCAGGGGCCAGATATCCACCGGGTTATGGAGGTGGTGCCAGGGGATGTGGGGATCTTCCAGTTCCGCCCGGATCTGTTCCGGGAAGGGGGCCAATTCCAGGCCATAGTCTGCACAGGCGTCCGCCGCCACGATGCCGAAGGCGCCGGTGGCGGTCACCATGCCCAGGCGCGGCCCGGCCATAGGCCGGAAATGGAGAAAGGCCTTAGCCGCGGCCCGCAGTTCCACCAGGTTCCGGACCCGGATCAGACCGGCCTGGGCGAAGGCCAAGTCAAAGATCGCGTCTTCCCCTACCAGGGAGCCGGTGTGGGATAGAGCGGCCTGGGCCCCCGCGGCGCTGCGCCCGGTTTTCAACACCAAGATGGGTTTTTGAGAGGCGATGCGGGCCGCGGCCTCCAGGAACTCCCGGCCCCGTTTCAGGCCTTCCATGTGGAGCATAATAATCTGAGTCTGAGGATCATTTTCCAAAAATTCCAGCAGATCGACAAAGTCCACGTCGCAGCCGTTGCCGATATCGATGGATTTCCCCAGGCGCCAGGTCAAGCTAGGGTAGCCCGCCTGAAAAACCCCGGACTGGACCACCAGGGTCAAGGGCGGCGGCGCCATCTCCCGGGGGATATCGATGAAGGCGGTGCTGAAGCCGGAAAAGGCGTTGACCACGCCCATGGTATTGGGGCCCAGGACCCGCGCCCCGTGTTTATGGGCCAGCTGCACCAGCTGCTCTTGCAATGCGCGTCCCCGGGCATCGGCGTCGGCAAAGCCCTGGCTGATAACCACCAGCCGTCTAATGCCCCGATGGAGGCAATCCCGGAAAACCGGCAGGACCCGATCCCGGCCCAGGGAAATGACGGCCAGCTCGGGGGTCTCAGGCAGGTCGGCCACCCGGGGAAAGGTTTTTTGTCCCAGGATTTCTTGGACCTGGGGATGGACCAGGTACATTTTCCCCGAATAGCCATAGCGCTGCAGCATTTCTAAATTGTTGAAGGCGCCGGGACCGGTCTGCCGGGTCACACCGATCAGGGCCACCGAACGCGGCTCAAAGAAAACTTTCATGGGGGAACTCCTGTTGAGGGGAGAAACAGGCGGTAGATCTCCTAAATTTGGGCCTTCCCCTGGGGCGCCAGCGGAGCCTTGCGGAGAAGGGAAGCTCTACCGGCAAGAGCTCAAAACCTTTGAGGATCAAGGTGGATAGGGAAAAGGAAACCTTCCGGGTTTATGCCGGGGAAGCGAATTTCCATATCCGCTTGATCTCATTCCAGGAGTTTTTTCAGTTCGAAGCGCAAGGTCTTACCCGATCCCGTCCGGGGAATATGGTCCAGATAACGGATCTCGTCGGGAACCTTGTGAGCCGAAAGGTGCTGGCCGCAGAAGGCTTTCAGGGCGGCGGGGTCAACCTGAGCGCCCGGCTGGCTGACCACGAAAAGGACGGGAACCTCGCCCAGAAACTGATGCTTGCCAGCTACCACGGCGCAGTCCGCCACTCCGGGGAATTTCAGCGCGACTTCCTCGATCTCTGCGGGGGCAATGTTCTCTCCCCCGCGAATAATCAATTCCTTGAGGCGGCCGGTGATAGTGATCAGCCCATGGGGGTCGAATCTGGCCAGGTCACCGGTCAAATACCAACCATCCAGCAACGCCTTGGCCGTTTCTTCGGGCTTATTATGGTATCCCAACATTACGTTGGGGCCTCGGACAATCAACTCGCCTTCACCACCAGGAGGCAAATCCAGGCGGGTTTGGGGATCGACAATTCTCACCGCCTGGCCGAGGATGGGTGGCCCGCAGGATCCCATGATCCGCTCGCGGCCCGGCCAATTCAGGGTAATCATGGTGGAAGTTTCGGTACTCCCCAGGCCGTCTATCAAGGGAACCTTGGTGCGCCGTTCGAATTCTTGATTGAGCGTTGCCGGCATGATAGCCCCCGCCGAGATGCAAAGGCGCAGCTTGCCAAAATTAAGGGGTGTATCCCCGGCCCGCAGCAGCAGGTAGTGAAACATCGTGGGCACGCCCGGAAAGATGGTGAACTCGCCGCTGCTTAACAGCGCTAGCGTTTCGCCCACCGAAAAACGCTCCATGACCCGGGTGGTGGCTCCGGTCGCCAGGGTTCCCAACACTGCTATATCGATGGCATAGGAAAAAAACAGGGGCAGAGGAGAAAGCAGGTAATCATCAGGCCCCAGCCCGGCAATGGGTACCCAGCAGGCGGCGACGACCCAGAGCATGCTTCTTTGGGTAAGTAGCGCGCCTTTAGGTTTCCCCGTGGTGCCGGAGGTATATAGCAGAAACGCCGGTGCGTCGAGGTCGGTCCCCTGGTCGGCATCCGGCCTCAATGGACCGGATAGCAAAGACTCCAACCCCTTCACGCGGGGCTCGCCACTCGCTGCCACTCCGCTTAGCACCATGGCTTTGATGGACGGAACCTGGGGGCGAAGTTTGTCCAGTCTCCCGGCCTGCTCCGCGGTGGAGATGACCACGGAACAGCCGGAGTCTGCCAGCCGGTAAAGGACTTCATCTTCCGCGGCGTCATAGCTGATGGGCACGGCGACGGCGCCCCGGCGAACTACAGCCAGGCAGGACTCGATCCAGGGGACTGAATTGGGCAGATAGATGGCCACCTTATCCCCCGGATTAAGGCCCATTTCCTGGAGCGCGGCGGCTAACCGGGCAGTACGTTGCTCCAGATCCAGGTAGGTGACTGAGGTCTGCGCGTCCAAAAACGCAGTCCGGCTGCCTTGCTTTTGGGCCTGCTCCCGGAGATGCTCAGCTATCGGCTTCATAAGGCTAATGTGGATCATTGAGATAACTCCTTCCTGACCCAGCCGCACTTAAGGCTGTCCCGCCAAGGATTTTCCCAGCAGAGCCTGGCCGGCCCGCTAATCCGGCCTCGCTACGGCTCAGGCGCTGAGCTGAATAGACAGTGGCTCAAGATATTCCTCCAGTCCGAAGACCCCGAGTTCCCGCCCGTAGCCGGACTGTTTGAATCCTCCAAAGGGGGCCGCGGCGTTGAAGGGAGCGCCGTTGATATCAATCTGGCCGGCGCGAATACGCCTGGCCACCTGAAGGGCCCGCTCGGTATCCGCGGACCACACCGCGGCCGCCAAACCATAGCGCGTCCCGTTGGCAATGGCCACCGCCTCCTCCACATCCCGGTAGCCGATGATGCAGAGGACCGGCCCGAAGACCTCCTCCTGGGCAATCAGCGCGCCGGGATCGACATCCGTGAACACGGTGGGCCTGACATAAAAGCCCCGGCTGAGCCCCTCGGGCGGATGGTCGCCGCCCAGGAGGAGCCGCGTGCCCGCCTGAATGGCCTCCCGGATATATTGCCGGACGCGATCCCGCTGCCTGGCCGAAACCAGGGGCCCCAGTTTCGTGTTGGGATCGCCGGGGTCGCCCAATTTCATCCCGGCCACCAGCGGGGCCACTTGTTCTTCCACTTCGGCCAGGCGGTCCCTGGGCACCAGAAGGCGCGTGAGGGCATTGCAGGTCTGGCCTGAGTTCAGGAAGCAGTTGTTGACGGTGGACCGCAGGGCTTTAGGAAAATCCGCATCCTCGAGAACCAGTGAGGGCGACTTGCCCCCCAGTTCCAGGGTGACTCTCTTGGCCGACGCCGCGGCCGCGGCCGCAATTTTGGCGCCGGTGGCGGTGGACCCGGTAAAGGAGATCATATCGACGTCGGCATGCTGGACCAGCAGACTGGCCGTGGTGGGGCCGTCTCCCGAGACCAGATTGAACACGCCGGGGGGAAACCCGGCCGCCTCTATGGCCTCCGCCAGCAGAAACGCGGACAAGGGGGCCTCACTGGCCGGCTTGGCCACGACCGTGCAACCTGCCGCCAGGGCCGGCGCCACTTTTCCCACCAGCTGGTGCAAGGGGTAATTCCAGGGGGTGATGGTCGCCACGACGCCCTTGGGCACCCGAAACACCCGGGAATTGGCAATCTGGATTTCAAAAGAGAATTCTTGCAGGAGCTTGGCGTAACCGGCCGTCACGATTACGGGCAGCGCGGCCTGGATACGCTGGGACATCTTCAGGGGCATGCCTACTTCGCGACTGATGACCTCGGCAATCTCGGCGGCGCGGGCTTTCAGATTATCCGCAGTTTTCTCCAGCAATTCGGCCCGGACCGCCACCGGCGTGTCCGCCCATTTCCCCAAGGCTTGCCGGGCTGCCAGGACTGCCGCATCCACGTTCCGCTTTCCTGGCTACGGGCACCGTACCCAGGAGGCTTCCATCAGCCGCGTCAATCACCTGCATAATGTCACGACTCGATGGTTCGCGCGATTTTCCGCCAATGAATAAATGCTTCATTTCCCGCATGGTCGACCTCCGCTTTCCCTGCCTGGCGTCGCCTGGACCAGCCAACGCTGCCCGTCCCCGGAAACTCTCTA
>CAWEWX010000007.1:0-13897 GCA_963812655.1 uncultured delta proteobacterium
GTTGCAGGAGCTGGCCGCGGCCCGGAAGGCCAAGGTCTACCTGGTGGGGGGCTCGGTGCGGGAGTTGGCCCTGGGGCGGACCGCGCCGGACCAGGACCTGGCGGTCTCGGGGCAAACCCTGGAACTGGCCCGGGAGCTGGCCGCCGCCCTGGAAGGCACCTTCGTGCTCCTGGACGAAGGCGAGCGCACCGCCCGGGTAGCCTGCCGGGGAGAGATCCTGGACCTGGCCGAGTTCCGGGGCCCCGGATTGGAAGGGGATCTGCGGGGCCGGGATTTTACCATCAATGCGGTGGCCCTGGACCTGGACGCTATCCTGGGTCTGGCGCCTCTCCTGGTCCTCGATCCCCTGGGAGGTCTGGAGGATTTGTCCCGGGGGTTGATCCGGATGGTGGCGGCGCAGAATCTGGCTGCGGATCCGTTGCGGCTGCTGCGGGCTTACCGGTTTGCCGCCACCCACGGCCTGGAGCTGACGCCGGAGACCGAGGCCGCCATCGCCGGACTGGCCCGGGAATTCTCCCGGGTAGCCGGGGAGCGGGTCCACCAGGAGTTGTTTCTCCTGCTGGGAGCGCCCCGGGCCGCCCCCATCCTGGCCCGGATGGATCGAGTCGGCCTCCTCACCCGGATCCTTCCAGAGCTCGAAGAGCTGAAGGGGGTGGATCAGAATGGTTATCACCATCTAGACGTGTTTCAACACTCCCTGGCCGCGGTGTTGCACCTGGAGGAGGTGCTGGAGGAGCCCCGGCGGTACTTTGGGGAAATGGCTGCGGCAGTGGCCGCGGCGGGGGCGCCGCCCTGGCCGGCCCTGGTCAAGCTGGCGGCCCTGTTCCATGACGCCGGTAAACCCAGGGTCCGGGAGCGGCGCCGCGATCCGGACCGCTATACCTTTTATTTTCATGAGAAACTGGGGATAGAGATCTTTGCCGGGGTGGTCCAGAGGTTGCGTCTGAGCGCGGCGGAAGCCAAGGCGGTGACCACCCTTATCCGATTGCATATGCGCCCCTTTCTGCTGCTGCCCGCTTTTCGGCAGCGGGAACTGAGTTTCCGGGCCCTGGGACGGATGGTGCGGGCCGCGCGGCCTGAGCTGCCCGGCCTCTTTGCCCTGGCCATGGCCGACAGCCTGGCAGGTCAGGGGCCCATGAAACCCGCGGATTCCGAGGCAGTGTTGGCCGAACTGGCGGATGAGGCCCTGCGTTTCCTGAAGGAGAAGCTGGAGCCCCAGGAATTTCTGCCCCGACTGCTCAGCGGCGACGACCTGATCCGGGAATTTCACCTGGACCCCGGGCCTCGCTTTCGACACCTGTTGACCGCGGTGCAGGAGGCCCAGTGGGAAGGAATGGTGCGCACCCGGGAAGAGGCCCTCAGGCTGGTGCGCCGCTTGCTGGAGTAGGGAGAGGCCGCCGCGGGAAAACTTCGCGGCGCGGGGGAAGGTTTCCGCGAAAAAGATTAATGGATATAAAATATTTTCTATTATATTTTTATTAGCAAAATATATATTATTATCTAAATTCCCAAAGGAGATCTGCCCATGGAAAGGCCCAATCCGGAGGATAGGGGCCGGGACCTTCAGAGCGGCGCCTTGATCCGCCTGCGAGGGATTTATCCTTCCCTGAAAGCGGCCTTGCAGAAAGTGGCGAGCCTGATCCTGGCGCAGCCGGAGATGGCCATCTATGCCTCGGTCAATGAAGTGGCGGCGGCCGCCGGGGTTAGCGAGGCCACCGTCATGCGCTGTTGCCGCACCCTGGGATTTAAGGGTTTTCAAGATTTCAAGATCGGCCTGGCCCGGGAACTGGTGGCGCCGCCACCGCGGCTGCCGGAAGATGCGGGTCCCGCCAATATGGTGCGGTGGATCTTCAAAGCCAACCTCGCCGCGCTGGAGGAAACCCTGGAAGTTTTGGAGATGCGGCAGTTGCTCCAGACCGGGCAAGTCATGGGAAATTGCCGGCGGCTGATCATCGGCGGTTTGCGAGGCTCGGGGCTGGCGGCGCAATATGCCGCCATTCGCTTCGCCCCCCTGGGGCTGGACCTCCGCTGCTTTACCGAGACCTATCAGATGGTCATCAGCGCGGCCCTCCTGGGGACGGAAGACGTCCTGCTGGCCATCTCCCACTCGGGCAGTAACCAGGGAATCCTGGCCCCGGCCCGGGTGGCTAAAGACAGCGGGGCCCGGGTCCTGGCCATCACCAGCAACCCTTTGGCTCCCCTGTCCCGGATGGCGGATCTGGTGCTGGTGACCGCGGGCCGGGAGATGACCACGGCTCCGGACGGCCTGGCCGCCTTTCCCAGCCAAATCTCCATCATCGACAGCCTGGCCACCTTGCTGCAGCAGGCCCGGCCCGATGAGGCCCGGGCCAATCTGGCCAAAATCGAGAGAGTCCTCTCGAAGCCGGCTTAATTTTTCCGGACAGGACTGACCACGATGCGCCAAGCTCAGCTAAGGCAGGAAATTGTCCGGGTCTGCCGGATGTTGCACCAAAAAAATTACCTCGCGGCCACCGACGGCAATGTCAGTGTGCGCCTGGGGGACCAGGTCCTCCTCACCCCCAGCGGGGTGAATAAGGGAATGCTGGAGGAGGATCAGGTGATCACCGTGGACCTGGAAGGCCGGTTGCTGGCCGGGACGGGCCGGCCCACTTCGGAACTCCGCATGCACCTGCTGGTCTATGAGCTGCGACCGGATGTGGGGGCCGTGGTGCATGCCCATCTACCCTATGCCACTGCCTGTACCCTGGCGGGGATCTCCTTGTTGGAACCCATCTTGCCGGAGGTGGTGATTACCCTAAAGGGGATTCCCACCGCGGCCTATGCCACCCCGGGCACCGAAGAAGTTCCAAAGGCCATCCGGGATTTTATCCAGGAATTTGACGCCATCCTCTTATCCCGGCACGGCGCCATGACCATGGGGCGGGAGGTGATGGACGCTTACAATAAAATGGAAAAGCTGGAACACACCGCACGGGTGATCCTGGCGGCGCGGCTGCAGGGACCGGTGTCGCCTTTGTCAGCCCCCGAGGTGGAGAAGCTGCGGCGTCTGAGAGAAAAGTATCAGGCAGGCCGTTGACTTCTTAGATACGTCCAATGCACCGATTATGGCGCCAGAGGCACCCTGAGCCGCTCCCTCCTGGCAGTTTACCCGGAGACTCCAGATGAAACTCACAGTATCCCTAGCCCAGATTGAGGTGGCTAATTCGCAGCCGGAAGTGAACCTTCGCAAAGGCGAGCTCTTGATTGCCGAGGCTGCCCGCAGGGGAAGTGAGGTGGTTTGTTTTCCGGAGATGTGGACCACGGGCTGTAACTGGGCCAACAACGAACGGCTGGCGGCCGAACACGAAAAGACCCTGGATCGAATCGCCGGTATGGCAAAAGGCCACGGTATCTGGATCAACGGATCCATGGCCGCCCTCAACGAAGATGGGAAAATCTCCAATACCTCCATCTTATTCAACCCCAAGGGAGAGAGAACCGCAACGTACCGCAAGACGCACCTCTTCAGCCTGCTTGGCGAAGAAAAGCATATGGCGGCCGGGAAAACCCTCGGCCTGGCAGAGACACCCTGGGGTCTGACCGGGTTGGCGGTTTGCTACGATATTCGCTTCCCGGAGCTTTTTCGGACCTATGCCCTCAAGGGCGTTAGGATAGTGTTCTCTCCGATGGCCTTTCCTTATCCGAGACTGGAGCATTGGAAAATTCTGGTGCGGGCCCGGGCCATTGAGAACCAGATGTTTGTGGTTGGAACCAACCAGGTAGGCAGGGAAGACTTCGGTCCGGGTAATCTGGTGACCTACTGCGGCGATTCGGTAATCATCGACCCCTGGGGGAGGACCGTGGTGGAGGCCAGCGAAACGGAGGAAGCGCTCCTCACCGTCGCCATCGATCTGGATCTGGTTGAGGAGGTCAGAAGCAAGATGAAGGTATTGGCTGATCGCCGGCCCGACCTTTACGAGCTTGGCTAAGCAATTCCGGCAGCCCATCTTTTCCCATTAACCAGCGGGCCTCCTTAGCCACGGTTGACTGCTGACTCCTCGCGGCTCCCTGCCTCGATCCGCCGCACCGTGGGAAGCACCCAGGGGAGCAGGGCGAAGGCCGGCCAGGCGGCCAGGAAGCTCAGGAAGAAGAAGGTGGCGTAGCCCAAAGAGGCCGCCAGCCAGGCCCCCAGGTAGCCGCACAAGCGGCCGCTGAGGCCGAAGAGCATGGACAGGAAGGCGTAGTGGGAGGCGCTGAAGCGTTTGTCGCACAGGCACATCAGGAAGGCCATGAAGGCCGCGGAGCCCATCTGGCCGGCCAGGTTATCCCCCAGGGTGGCCAGATAGATGGTGTAATGCCAGGCCCCCGGGAGCGCCGCCATCCAGTATCCCAAGATCGACACCGCCTGAAAAATACCCAAGACCCAGAGGGCCCGGCTGATGCCCCAGCGGGCCGTGAGCACCCCCCCCAGAAAACCGCCCAGGATGGCGGGCAGTTTGCCCAGGGTGATGGAGGCCACCCCGAACTGGGTGCCGCTGAACCCCAGGTCCCGCCAGAAGGCGCTCACCATGGCCCCCAACATGGCGTCGCCGGCCTTATAGGCTAGGATAAAGACGATGATAACCCCCATATTGGTATGGCTCATCAGCCCCTTGAGAGACTCCTTGATCTGGCTGGGGCGCCTCGATCCCGAACCGGCCCGGGCCGGCTCCGGCCGGGGCAGATGAAAGGGCCGGCAGGCCAGGACGGTGACCACCAGGGCCGCCATGATCAGGCCCACCCCCACGAAGGTGGGGCTCCAGCCCACCAGGTCGCTGAGTATCAGGACCCCGCCTCCGGCGGCGATGAGGCCCACCCGGTAGGCGCCGATGCGGATGCCGTTGGCCATCCCCAACTCCCGGGTGTCCAGGAGGTCGATGGTGTAGGCGTCCACGGCCAGGTCCTGGGTGGCCGAGGCCAGGCAGAGGAGCCCCACCAGGACCCAGAAGGCCGGGCCCACCGGCGCTTCGGCCAACCAGGCCAGCCCCAGCAGGCTGAGGATTACCGCCACCTGGGCCGGCACCAGCCAGGCGGCCCGGGAGCCGAAGCGGTCGGCCAGGGGGCTCCACAGGACCTTGAGGCTCCAGGCCAGGCCCATAAGGCTCAGGATGCCGATCTGCTCCAGGGGCACCCCCCGGCTGCGGAGGTAGTAGGACAGGGTGGTGTACACGAAGCCGAAGGGCACTCCTTCGGCGAAATAGAGCACGAAGACCACCAGCATCTTCAAGCGGCCGGAGAGTTGGGGGGGGGATTCCTGAGGCATCTCGGAATTAACTTAGAAGCTGGCAGGAAGAAAGTCGAGCCTTTTTTCACACTTGGTTAATCAGCTAAACGTTCATTAATAACTACTGCCTCACACCCGGCGGTGAAAAATCCCCCCTGCCCCCCTTTGTCAAAGGGGGGTTCAAAGTCCCCCTTTGGAAAAGGGGGATTTAGGGGTAATGCTGTTCACTTAAGCACCAAGATGATACGAGGTTATTTCTTGTCATTCTGAGGGAGCCGGAGGCGACCGAAGAATCTCAAAATACGAGATGCGGAGCGAAGCGATGCATGACAAAAAATGTAGGGTGGGCACTGCCCACCAATTCCTTAGAAAAGAACCGCTTAAGTGAACCGTATTGGATTTAGAGGGATTTGAAGTTTTCACGGTAAAAGCCAGGGCAACCCGGCGGGTCGCCATCCGGGGATCGCGGGCCTTGGGGGTGGATGGTAAGCGGGCCGGTGGCGCCTGCGTCCCGCTTCGGGAGGTCCCCCTTACCCCCCTCCCCAACCACTTACCCTGCGCTTAATTTCCCGGCGATGGCCGCGGCCACCTCCAACAGCTCCGGGATAGCCTCATAGGGGGGGATGCCCTTCAGGTCGGCTTCGATGATCCTTTCGTCAAAGGGAATGAAGCCCAGGAAGGGAAGGTCTGGCAGATTTTTTCGTAAGAAGGCTTCGTCCGCCTCCCCGCGGATTTTATTGCCCACCACCGCCACCCGGTGCAGTCCCAGGTCCCCGGCCAGCCGCCGCACGTGCCTGGCCGTCTCGACGCTGCGGCGGCCCGGCTCCACCACCACGATGAGCCAGTCCACCCCCTTGGCGGTGGCCCGCCCCAGGTGCTCGATCCCCGCCTCCATGTCCATGACCACCACTTCATCCCGGAGGAGCACCATGTGGGTCACCAGGGTGCGCAGCAGTACGCTCTCCGGGCAGATGCAGCCGCTGCCGCCCTTCTTCACCCCGCCCATGACGATGAGCTTGACGCCGTCCAGTTGCCGGGCATACTTCTCGGGGATGTCATCCACCTTGGGGTTCAGCTTGAAGAAGCCCCCCATCTTGCCGGGCTGGGATTCGGTGCGCTCCGCCACCATCTCTTTCATCTGGCTCAGGGGCACGATGCTCTCCGGATCGGGGACCCCCAGGGCCAGGGCCAGATTGGCGTCCGGGTCGGCGTCCACCGCCAGCACCTTTTTGCCCTGGTCCTGAAAATATTTGATGAGCAGGGCCGCCAGGGTGGTCTTGCCCACCCCGCCTTTGCCGCTGATGGCAATTTTCATGTATAATCTCCCGTGGCTATTTATTTTCCTGGGTTATAGATATTTTACCATAGAGACGCGGATATTCATTTTTCGTTTTTTTTGTTTGGGCCCCTGGGCCATTAGTGTCCGGCAAGGTTTTTGCTTTTGTAGAGATATGTTTGAACTTAGGCATGCCCAATAGCTATCATTTCGTGGAATTTACAAGTTTTTTCCCTCTCCCCCCGTGGGGGGAGAGGGTATTTGGTTACATCGGTATAATATGTTGATATCGTTGAAATTACAATGGTCTAGATTTAACCTGGGAGATAGTTTAAGTTTCTTCACGCAATGTTGTTGCCGGACACTATCGCTCCTGGGCGATTGTCTCATAAAAAACTAACAACGGAAAACCAGAAACCGACCTGCCCCTCCGGGTGTCTGCGTTAAAGATTTTTTTGCGGAGAATTTCATGCAAAGCGAAATCGAACCCTTGGCGCCGGAGGCGGAAGCCGCCCTGCGCGCCCGTCTGGCCGCCAACCCCTTCATCCGCTTCGCGGGCATCCAGGCGCCGCAATTGGGGCGGGGCTACGCCCGCTTCCTCCTACCCTTCAAGCCGGAGCTGGCCAATTCCATCGGCCTGTTGCAGGGCGGTATGATCGCCGCCCTGGCGGACGAGACGGTGGCCTTCGCCCTCTACAGCCTGGTGCCGGCAGGGGAAACCATCAACACCGTGGAAATGAAGATCAATTTCCTGGCCGCGGTGAAGGAGGGGGAAGTGGAGGCGGTGGCCCGCATCACCAAGCGGGGCCGCACCATCTCCCTGGGGGAAGTGGAGGTGCGCCAGGGGGAGCGCCTGGTGGCCAAGGCCATGTGTACTTACATCCACCTTTCTAAGCAGTAAGCAGTAAGCAGTGAGCAGTAAGCAGTAAGGGATTATGGGGTGGGGATCAGTTTTTTTCTGATCCCTGACCCCTAAGAAAAGTACGGCTCCTGTAATTCTTTCAGCAAGATATTGAATTTTCAGAAAAAAACTATTTTTTCGCCCGTGCCCTTCGAGGGCTCACCTGGAGATTCCCCGGCACTTTCCATAACCGGGCCGATTTTCTAGACCCCATTCCGGCTCCAAGCCAGCAGACTTGCCAGCAGCCGGGAGCTGGACGCCATGGTCAGGTGGATGACGAGGTCCACTTCCCGGCTTAAGAGCCGCCGGGTCTGAAAGGCGCCGCTGACCCGCAGTTCCAGACGCTGGGGGCTGGGGCGCCGTGCCGTGAGCCGGGGTGCTTCGCAAAAGATAAAGAGGTTTTGGCCGGGAAGGTGGCAGGCGGCCAGAATTGGGGTCTCCAGGAGTTCGGCCGCGGCCGGGGCCGGCTCCAGGCGCAGCTCGTGCCGTGCGGCGAAACCCTCGATCAGGCCGGCCAGGGACGAGGGCGGGGGCAGGACGGCCTCCAGCCAGATACCCGCCTCCCCTTGGAGTTCCGGGTGCTCCAAAACCTCCAGGCCCTCCACCCGCAGCACGAAGGTGCCCCCGTGTTCATCCCAAATTAGCCGGGCCGGCTCCCGGTTCTGCAGCCTAAGCTTTGCCGCCGGAAAATCCGCCAGCACCAGGGGACAGTCAAATTGCACCCTTCCTCCTCATTATCCGGCGGCCCCGGCCCACCGCGGCGGGCGTTTCCGCCCCTCGCCCTAATTCGATACAGGATGCCGGATTTACCTTAACCATTATCATACCACGCCAGGGCTCCCGGAGAATCTTGAGAAGGTTAAAAAAATTTGGCTGGGGCGGCCGCGGGGAGCTTGCCGAGGTTTTATCATCGCTTCCCCCTGGGCAGACCCTGGGAATTATCCCCGCCCAAAGTAACCTTGGTTCATAACTGGCCGGATTACTTTGGCTTATCCTTGATTTATCTTCGGGCAAATCTTATATTCAATTAAATTTGGTTTAATCAAAAGTTTGGAGTCGCGCCTTATGGCTTATTCCCCCGTAGTTTTGGAACATTTCAAGAATCCCCGCAATGTCGGAGAAATCCTGGATGCCGATGGCATCGGCGAAGTCGGCAACCCGGTGTGCGGCGACATAATGAACGTCTATATCAAGGTGGCGGACGACCGCATCGAGGACATCAAGTTCAAGACCTTCGGCTGTGGCGCGGCCATCGCGGTTTCCAGCATGATCACCTCCATGGCCAAGGGTAAGACCCTGGAAGAGGCCATGAAGATCAGCAACGCCGACGTGGCCGCGGCCCTGGGCGGGTTGCCGCCCAACAAGCTGCACTGCTCCAACCTGGGGGCCGACGCCCTGCACTCCGCCATCAGGAACTACCGGGACCGCCTGGCCGGCAAGCCGGCGGGCGGCGAAGCCGAACGGGAGCCGCACCACAAGGGCACCGGCAAGTGCTACTGTCCCTATTGCGAGATGAAGGTGGACGAGGAGGCCCATTTCTGCATGTCCTGTGGGCAGGAGCTGCCCCACGAACACGAGCATTAACCGGCCAGGGAGGTTTTTTAAAATCATGCCCTTGATTTACCTGGACTATTTGTCCGCTGCGCCCATCCATCCCCAGGTCAAGGAGGCGATGCTCCGGCACCTGGAGACCGTGTTCGGCAACCCCGCCACGGACAATCAGGTGGGGCAGCCGGCCGCCGCCGCGCTGGATAAGGCCCGGGGACAGGTAGCGGCGCTGATCAACGCCGACCCCAAGGAGGTGGTCTTCACCTCCGGCGGCACCGAGGCCAACAACCACGCCATCAAGGGCGTGGCCATCGGCCTCCGGGAGAAGGGCCGCCACCTGATCACCTCCAATATCGAGCATAAATCCGTGCTCAATTCCTTGCGTACCCTGCGCCTCCTGGACTACCGGGTGACCTCCCTGGACGTGGACCAATACGGCCTGGTGGACCCGGCGGCGGTGGAAAAGGCCATCACCCCCGAGACCATCCTCATCAGCGTCATGTTGGCCAACAATGAGATCGGCACCCTCGAACCCATCGCCGAGATCGCCGGGATCGCCAAGAAGCACAAGGTGGCCTTGCATACCGACGCAGTGGCCGCGGTGGGCGTCATCCCGGTGGATGTCCAGGAACTGGGGGTCAACTTCCTGAGTCTGGCGGCTAACCCGTTTTACGGTCCCCCCGGGGTTGGGGCCCTCTTTATCCGCAAAGGCGCCCCGATCTGGCCCTTGCTGGACGGCGGCCTCCAGGAGAACAAGCGCCGGGCCGGCGCCGAAAACCTGATGGGCATTGTCGGCCTGGGCGCCGCCGCCGAACTGGCGGCCAGGGAAATGCCGGAACGCCTCCCCCGGCTGCAAGCCCTGAAAGAACGCCTCCGCCAGGGACTGGCGGCCACCATCCCGGAGATCACGATCAACGGCTATCCCGACCGCTGCCTGCCCCACCTCCTGTCCGTTTCGGTGGCATACGTCGAAGGTGAGAGCCTGATGATGATGTTGGAAGACGAGGGCATCATCGTCAATACCCGCTCCGCTTGCGCCTCGGGGTCGCTCCGGGCCTCCCACGTCCTTATCGGCACCGGCCTCGACTTCGCCCTGGCCCAGGGCACCCTGGTCTTCACCTTGGGCCGGGAGACCACCGCAGCCGACATCGAGCGGGTGCTGGAGGTCATGCCGGGCATCGTTCAGACCCTGCGAGACATGTCGCCCCTCTACAAGAAAGAGCGCACCACCTAAACAAATCGAGGGGGGGAAAGGCCCGGGACTACCGGCTCCAAAGACCTTCTCCCCTGCGAGGGGAAAGGGCCTTTGGGGGGGTGGCATGGACTGTCTTGTCGGGGCGCACACCTGGGTCCGCCCCTACGGCGGGATGAGAGGACGCGGCCTACGAGGTGTATGAGGACGGCCCGCACCCAAACCCCGCATTGGGATTAATTTGGGAAATACGTGGAGGTTCGCAGGGGCCGGTCTCGGTTTACTTAAGCTCCAGCACCACCTTTAAGGATTCCTGGGCCTCGATGACAATCTTAAAGGCCTCCTGAATCCGTGCCAAAGGGAGCTTCTGGGTTATGGTGTCTTTGACATTGATCTTTTTATGGGCAATGAATTGCAACGCTTCTTCCAAATCAACCGGGGCAGCGCCATAGGATGAGGTCACGGTAAATTCATTTCTCCAAAAGTCCGGTATCGGAAGGGCAATATCCCGGTTCGGGATGGCAAAGAGGAGAATAATCCCCTTCTTATCCAGACAATGGAAGGCTTGCTCCAGCGCCCGATAGGCTCCGGTACAGACGATCACCCTATCCGCCTTAATATTCAGATCCTGATCGGCGCGCCTCACCTCATCGGCGCCAAACTCTTTGGCCTTCCTTAAGCGATACTCATTAACATCGGTGGCCACCACCCTGGCGCCGGTTAACTTGGCCAACTGAATATTCAGGATGCCGGAGATTCCGCAGCCGAGAATCAGGACGGTGTGGCTTTCCCGGAGGTCGATGAGCTTCAGCCCTCGTATCCCGCAGGCCAACGGTTCGATCATGGTTCCTTCAGCATAGGAAACCTGATCCGGCAAGACATACACCCCATAATCGACGTTAATCTTGGGCGCCCGGATAAATTCGCTATAGCCGCCGGGATCATAATTGCCCCGGTGCAGGGTATCGCACGCCGTATGGTTTCCCGCCCGGCAGTATTTGCACCGATTACACGGCACGTGATGGCTGACAAAGACCCGCTGTCCTTTTTGGTAGCGGCGGGATTTTGACTCGACGATCTCCCCGGCGATCTCATGGCCCAGGATCCGGGGAGCCTTTTTAATCCGGTACCATTCCATGACATCGGTGCCGCAAATGCCGCTGGCGCGCACCTTTACCAAAATCTCCCCCGGCCCGATCTTCGGGATGGGGAGTTCCTCCAGACGGATATCGTTATTGTGGTAGTATTTGGCGACCAGCATGTGCGAGCCCGGAATGAAGAGCAGGCCATCCGGGGCGAACCAACAGGGCCCGAAGGCCACTCGCTCAGGATGAACCGGGTGAACCGCCGCGCCCGGCGGTTCTGCCTAATAGATATCTTACGCCTTGGCGGTGGCTTTTTTTTCTTTGCTCGTCTTTAAGACCTCGTGAGCTTGCTTGACGGAGGCCTTTTCATGAACAATGGCCCTTAAGGCCTTGGCCATCGCCACCGGATGAGGGCTCTGCCAGACGTTTCTGCCCAGGTTGATCCCCACCGCTCCCTTCGTGATGCCATCATGAACAAATTCCAGGACCTCCAGTTCCGTCTCACACTTAGGCCCACCGGCCATAATGACCGGAACCGGACAGCCGTAAACCACCTTATCAAAATCTTTACACCAATAGGTCTTAACCACCCTGGCGCCCAGTTCTGCCGCCACGCGGCAGCTTAGCGACAGATAACGCGCCTCCCGTTTCTCCAATTCCCTGCCCACGGCGGTAACCGCCATCACCGGGATGCCATAATCCTCGCAGGCATTGACCATGTCGGTCAGATTCTTCAGGCTTTCCTTCTCATAATGACTGCCGATAAAGACCGAGAGACCCACGGCAGCCACGTTCAAACGAATAATCTCCTCGATGGAGGTGGTGAGTGCCTCATTAGCCAAATCCTCTCCCACCATGCTGGTGCATCCGGACACCCTCAGGACAATCGGTTTGCTGTTCAGAGGATCGATGGCCGCACGCAAGGCCCCCCGGGTGCAAAAGATGGCGTCCACATAAGGAAGCAGCGGTTTTACCGTCTCTCCCGGCCTCTCCAGACCCCGGGTCGGCCCTTGAAAATAGCCATGGTCAATCGGCATAAAAAAACATTTGCCGTTGGGCATAAGTTGGCCCAAGCGATTTTGCATTCCCCAATCCATCGGTAACTCTCCTTTATCCGGGGCTTCCATTAATTTCCGCAGAGGTCTCACAACTTGCGGGCTCAAGTGATGATGTTTCCCGCCCTCCGCCCTTACCTGCGGCGCTTCGGCGGCTGGTGGCGGAGCCGCTCGATTTCCGCCTCTTCCAGTTCCAAAAATTCCTCCCGGGGAAAGTCCATTTTGATGGCGCCGCTGCTCCGGGAGATGGAAATCATCAGGGGCGGTCCGGCATACATGGTCTCCCAGGTGACGTGCACCGTGCCGGTTTCCACCTCCAGGTGGACGCCCCGCCAGGCGCCGAAGACCAAGTCAAACTCCAGCTCGTAAAGCTCGTTCCAGGCCCGTTCCAGGCAATCGACCACTTCGGCTTCGCTCAGGCGCCGGTCCCGGTAATGCAGCGAATAATCTTTCATGGGGTTAGAGGGGGGTGCGAAAAGATAGGGGGCGCCGGCAAGGCGGCGCCCCCGGTTTGAGGTCTATCTTATCCTACTTTTTCTTTTCGTGGAAGAATTTGCATTCCTTGGGGGCCGTCCAGGCGCCCGGCCGCGCTTCCTTGAAAATGCCAAGCAGGAAAGGATATTCGATGGCCCGGCAGTGGCCGTAGCACACTTTGGAAATCTGCGGGTCATAGGTATATTTGAAATCCTGACAATCTTCGCAAAGAATCTTCGCCATATTGAACATTCCTCCTCTGTTCCAAAGTTACCCGGCGGCTACCAGGATTTTCCGTACTTCCGCTGGGCGCTGACGCGTTTCCAGCAGCTGCCGTCCAGGTCTTCCGGGGTGAGCTGGGTGCAGGCCACCAGCTTGCCGCGCGCCGATTGCGTGACGTTCTTGGGTTTCCCCAGGAAGGTGACGTTGGCGAAAGGCGGCGGCGAGGTCTTGCCTTCCCCGGAAAGGGGCTTCAGGTCTGCGGTTTCGGCGTAACCCGGCAGGATGAAATTAGTGCCCCGGGCCTTTTCCGGCTCCACTACCCGCTGGCCGTTTTCCCATTCGGCATAGTAGAGGTCGCCACAGCCGGCGCACTTGAAATTCCCGGAATATTCCCAGAAGCTGTAGGGATCGAAGAAGTTACGCGCCTTGCACTTCGCGCAATCATAAAACAGCGAGATTTTGAATTCAGTCATATCGAGTTATTCCTCCCTTGTCGAAAGAGGTTGGCTCCGGGGAGGCTGCCAAGAAATCGGCCTCCCGTACGGTTAGATGATTTCTTTGGCTTCACATTCCCGGATTTGGTCCAGACTGAGGCCGCAAACCCGCTGGTAGATCTCCTCGTTGTCGGAGCCCACCGGCCGATGGACGTGCTTCAACCGCGGTGGCGACTCGCTCATCTTGTACATGGTTTTCTGAGTGAAGACGTCGCCGTAGTACGGGTCGTCGTACCAGCCCAGGGAGCCCCGCTCCAGGAAGTGGTCGCAGTTGGCCGCTTCCATGATGGTGAGCAAGGGTTGGGAGATGATGCCGGCCTCGCTGAAGATTTGGTTGGCTTTCTCCTTGGTCTTGTCTTTAAGGAACGCTTCGATGGCCGGGTAGATCTCTTCCTGGGCCCGGGCCTCGACGCGAGCTTCGTGGGT
>CAWEWX010000008.1:0-15671 GCA_963812655.1 uncultured delta proteobacterium
GCGATTTCCCAAAGCACGACGCCAGCCGGGGAGCCTTTTGCTCCCCACTGGGCTTACGTGGCCCTGGCCCTGGTGCTGCCGGTGGCCCTCGGACTCATTCTGGCCTTGATCCTGAAGGGCATCGAAAATATTTTCGGCATTAAACTCGGCGGAGGCGACGTTTAGCTTCACTCATCCTGAGTTATTCATGGCCATCACCCTCCCTATCGCCAGCTATTGGCAGAAAATCCTTAATCCTGATTTAGGCCGGCTGGCTGAGCCTATGCATGGCTGGTTTTATGCCATCCAGACCAATGGGGATCTTGCCATCAGCCTGGCTACCCTGCTCATCTTGGGGTTCTGTCTGGGTTTGCTAGGCGGCTTGTTCGGGGGCGCCAGCGGTTTCTTAATGGCGCCGCTGCTCAATCTCGTGGGCAACATCCCTTACAATGTGGCCGTGGGGACCGAACTTTCCATGATGGTGGGCACCGCCACCCTCGCCAATTTACGGCAACGGGGTCTAGGGTACGTTGATTATAAGCTGGGAATCCTCCTTTTTCTGGGAAGTGTCATCGGCTTAGAAATAGGCGCCCAACTACTGGAGTTTCTCACTTATGCCGGGGGGGTCACCCTGTGGGGCCGGACAATCAGCCTGGTGCAGCTGGTCATGACTATGGTTTACGGCGGCTTGCTGGCCTGGATCGGGAGTCAGGTTTATCGAGAAGCCAGGAGCGTCCACCAGGTTGAACCCTCGGGTGGAACTCCGGGTGTTCCCCCGATTTCAATAACCTCCCGGTTGCAGCGGGTAGCCCTGCCGCCGCTGGTATCGCTGCCGGTGTCCGGGGTTGAGGCCGTCTCTTTATGGGTGATCCTGGGGGTCGGCGCCATGACCGGCCTGTTAACCGGATTATTGGGGGTGAGCGGCAGTTTCATACGCATGCCGGCTTTGATCTACATCCTGGGCATCCCCACCGTGGTCTCCATAGACACCAATCTCTTTAATTACCTGATCCTGGCTCTGTACGGGGCCTTGACTCACAGCGTCAAAGGGAATGTCGATCTCTTGCTGATGGTTATTCTTTTGGCCGCCACGATACCGGGCTCTCAATGCGGGGTGTGGCTGCGGAAAAAATTGCCCGGCCCCAGGCTCCAACTCTTGTTTGCCGGTATTATTTGTGCCATTATCATAACAATGTTCTTGAAGGTGTTGAGGTAACCAGCCACGCCCGCTTAACCCGACGGGCCATTTTACTCCAGGCCATTTCAGGAATTTCAGGAGCGGCTGTACCTGTCATCCAAACAAAATGAAGGTCTCAACTTAGATTCTTCACTTCTCTAACCAATACATCCCCAAAAAGCAGGTCTGGAATCAGCTTGCAAAAATGCCTGGACCATTTTTCGCGCGAGTTCAGCACCTTCTGAAAGGAGCGTCAAAATGCCGGCGACTATCGTAATCGTGGACGACGAACCGGATTTGTTGCTGTTGCTAAGAATTATCCTTACAGAAAAAACGGATTACAAAGTGCTTACCACCAGCGACCCCCACCAGGCCATAGACTGGTGTCGAGAATATCATGCCGATCTATTGATCAGTGATTTGAGAATGCCGGCAATCGGAGGCATCGAATTATTAAAGATAGTCAAAGAAATCGATCCGAACTTAGCTTTAATTATCATCACCGCCTTCGGAACGGTGGAGTCCGCGGTGGAAGCCATGCGCCATAAAGCCTTTGACTATATCACCAAGCCCTTCCGCAAAGAGCAGATCTTGACGACGGTGGCGAAGGCTTTGAAATGGCGGGAGGCCCAACCTCCGGCCTGACCCGCTCAAGCTGCCGTGGTTTTGGGGTAATCTTTTGAAAATCTTGAATTTTTTAAAAAGAAAGAAATCGCCCCCACCCGAGGGGTGGGAAAATTTTTTAAAAAACAAACACCAGAGCTTTAAGGACCTGTTAGAAGCCAACAACGCCGCGCTCCGGGTCATGTCGCGCATGGAAGCCAAATTGGCGGGCGACTTTGTTTTCGATATGGAGTACATCCGTTCTCGAAGTGAGATAATTTTCCATGCCAGTCAGACCCTCGTTGAGCAATTAAATGCCCTGGGGGACAATCGTTATGCTGAATTGCACCCCGTCTTGGAAAATATCAAAACCAGGATACAGAATGAAATTCAGGCTGGAACGACCTCTGGTGAGAAAGTACCGCTGGTGCTCCCCTTAAGCCAGGTTGACCGGCGGCTGCTGATGGCCGTGGGTGGGAAAAACGCCAACCTGGGGGAGATCAGAAACCGCTTGCGCCTGCCGACCCCAGATGGGTTTGTGCTCACTACCGGGGCCTACCATTTGGTTCTGGCCGAAAATCAATTAGCCGAACGGGTAGGCCGGATTCTCGAAAAAGTGGAGGTAAATGATGTCGCGCAGTTGATGGACCAAAGCCGGCTGCTGCGGGAATTGGTCCTGGCGGCGCAAATCCCGGCGCAACTCTCCGAGGCAGTGCAGGAACACTATCTCCAGTTAGCGGAGAGACTGGGTTACGAACCTCAGTTGGCCTTGCGGAGCAGCGGTTTATATGAAGACCAGGAGCTTTCCTTTGCCGGGCAGTTCTTGACGGTTTTAAATGTGCCGGTCGCCGATTTCTTCCCCAATTATCTCAAGGTCCTGGCAAGTCAATTCTCGCCTTCCGCACTGGTGTATCTGCACGAGAAAGGGTTGATCCGCCAGGAGTTGGCCATGAGTGTGGGTTGTCTGGCAATGGTGCCGGCCCGGGCTAGCGGCGTCCTGTTTACGGTGGATCCCCTGGGGGGCCGCGCAGAAGCCATGGTCCTTGACGCAGCCTGGGGTTTGGGGCCTTCTGTGGTGGAAGGCGCCTTGACCCCGGACCACTATGCCCTGGCCAAAAAACCGGAAATTAAGATTTTAGAGCGGCGCCTCGGGAACAAACCCATCCGTCTGATCGCGTCCCTGGATAAAGGGGGGCTTACCTCGGAAGCGGTACCGGCAGCGGACCATTCCCAACCGGCCCTGACCACGGAGGAACTGCTGCAGGTGGGACGCTATGGGGTGCAACTGGAAGAACATTTCGGAGGGCCCCAGGATATTGAATTTGCGGTGGATTTGGAGGGACGGTTACTGCTCCTGCAATCCCGCCCCTTAACGTTGCTGAAGCCCGAAAGCGAATCCGAGCTGCCGCCCGAAATTCAGGGGCGCCACCCCGTCTTGATTGACCACGGCAGCGCGGCCTGCTTCGGCGTGGCCGCCGGCCCGGTGTTCATCATCCGCCAGGATGAAGATCTGGCCCGGTTTCCCCCAGGCGCGGTGCTGGTGGCCCGCCACACTTCCTCCCGCTACGGCGTCGTGCTCCATAAAGCGGCCGCGCTGGTCGTGGACATCGGCAGCGCCACTTCACATCTGGCCATCCTGGCCCGGGAATTCAAAGTCCCATCTCTGGTGGATACGCAAAAGGCCACCCAGGTCCTGCAAAACGGGCAGGAAGTCACGATAGACGCCGATCACCTACGGGTGTACCAGGGCCGTGTAGAAGCACTGCTGGCCACCAAAAGAGAAAAACCTTCCCTGCTGGCGGAAACCCCGATCTACGCCACCTTGCGCCGGGTCCTGCGATGGATCACCCCACTTAATTTAACCGATCCGACCTTGAGTAACTTTGCGCCGGCATCCTGTAAGACCCTCCACGACATCGCCCGCTTCGCCCATCAGATGGCCATAACCGAGATGTTTGATCTGGGGGAACGCGTCGGCCGGGACCAGGTGAATATGGTCCAACTCAAAACCACCATCCCCTTGAATCTCCATTTGATTGATCTGGGAGGCGGCATTGACGCAGACCGGCGGGCCAAGTTCGTTTCTCCCGACGCCATCGCCTCCATCCCCATGAAGGCCCTGTGGCGAGGGATCAGCTATCCCGGAATTTCGTGGGCCGGACCCATCCCCATCGATGTGAGGGGACTTTATTCCGTAGTCTCCCGTTCACTAACCGCCCCTATGCCCGACTTCTGGGCCCGGACCTTAGCCATTATTTCCCGGAACTATCTCAATTACAACTCCCGCCTGGGCTATCACTTTGCCACCCTGAACGCCTTTATCAGCGAGGTGCGCAACGATAACTACATCAGCTTCCGGTTCCAGGGCGGCGCGGCGGACCAAGCCCGGCGAGGCCGCCGCGCCCAATTTCTGGGCGCGGTTATGGCCCGGCTCGATTTTGAGGTGGAAGTCACCGGAGACCTGGTGGTCGCCAAGCTTTGGAAGTATCCCCGTCCCCTCATGGAAGAAAAACTCGACCTGGTGGGCCGGCTCATGGGCTGCGCCCGCCAGCGGGATATGGTCATAGCGGATGGTGCGCAGGTTGACTGGTACGTAGAGGCTTTCCTGGCAGGAAATTACCAGTTCGCAGGTGAACCCGGCGCCCACCCCACCTCATGACTCATCGAGAAGTTCGCCTTATCCGTGGTATCAGCGCGAATGAACCAGGCGCCGGTATCGGTCCGCAGATTTTGGGCCACGGTCAGGGATGAAGTCGTCCGGCGCCGCGGGAGTCTCAGGGAGTTTGCTTGCCGGATACCCCGGATTAAGCTAAAATTTAAGCATAAACTGCAATTTGTTCCGGCGATGGACCACTTGGTCCGGTTGTCGCCTGACCCCTGAGGATGACGGCCACATGCGGCGCTTCCCCTTCCTCATCACCCGGCACGCCCTGGCCCTGCTGCTGGCGCTGAACGTCGCCCTCCTGGGGATCAGCATCTACCTGGGGCTCATGAGCGCCAAACAGATGCTGGAAATCGTCAAGGAGGACTTCAACCAGCAGCAACTGGTGCTGGCTCGGCACACCGCCAGCCTCCTGGAACAGGACATCAACTTCCTGAAGCGGGAGTTGAACACCCTTAACTACTCCCCTGCCAGTCAGTACCTGGAGCCCCTCACCTGGGCCAACCGGATGCGGGCCACCCTGGCCAGCGTCCGGGAGGAAGGGGTGGTGGAGATTTTTCGCATCGACGCTAAGGACCGCCGGGCCTACCTGGTGGACGGTCGGGGTCTGGATCATATCATTAGCGGCTCTTTCCAGGACGCCCCTTACCTGGATTGGGCCGCCAACCCGGAAAACCGGGGCCGGGTCTACGTAGGCCCGGCGTCCGCCCAGGTCGCCGATTATGTGGGGCGCCTCATCTCGGTAATGGCCGTGCCCACCTATGAGGTATCGGTGGACGAGAACCATCCCCACCCCACTGGGGTCTTCGCCGGGGTTCTGGTCTTTTATATTGACGCCCAGCACCTGGCCGACAAGTTTACCCGGCAGATCAGGAGCGGCAAGACCGGCTATGCCTGGGTCATGGACAACCAGGGGACTTTTTTGAGCCATCCGGAGCCCGACTTCGTCGGCAAAAACGCCTTCACCGTCCGCAAGCAACGGGCGCCGGCCATCTCCTTTGACGCCATCAACCGGATCCAGAAGGAGAAGATGCTGCAGGGCCAGGAGGGCTGGGGCACTTACATCTCCGGCTG
Source organism: uncultured delta proteobacterium (assembly GCA_963812655.1). GTDB lineage: Bacteria > Desulfobacterota > Desulfobaccia > Desulfobaccales > 0-14-0-80-60-11 > JAPLJC01. The sequence goes on from CAWEWX010000008.1 coordinate 5,496, forward strand.
GCATCGCGGTCTCACCGGCGAGATCCGGAAGCTCATCGCCTATGCGCCGGTGAAACTGGCAGACCCGGCCTTGGGGCCAACCGCCAACCCGGCGCCCATCTGGTCGGTGGCGGTGGCGGCCCCGGCCAGCGAAGTGGAGGGCGTGGTCCATTCTCTCTATCTGCGCCAGTTCTTCATGCAGGTGCTTATCGGCCTGTTGGTCATCTCCGGCACCATCGCCCTGTTGAACTTCCGTTATGAGCGGCAATTTTCCGATAACCTGGAGCAGGAGGTCAGCCGCCAGAGAGAGAAATTGCAGAAGTCCGAGGCCCGCTACCAGGGCCTGGTGGAAAATGCCGCCGACCTCATCTACACCGTGGACAAACAGGGCCGGATCCTCTCCATCAACCGCTACGCCGCCAACCTCTTCGCCACCGCCCTGGCCGACGCCCCCGAAAGACCGGCTCCCGGAGCGGTGGAGGGCCGCGCCGAAGACTTCCTGGGCCGCACCCTCTACGAGGTCTTTGCCCAAAAATCCGCGGACTTCCAGATGGAATGGCTGCGGGAAACGAAAGCGACCGGCCGGAGCCGGAGCCTGCGCCACCAGGTGGCCATCGGCCCGCGGGAGTTCTGGTTTTCCACCAACATCGTGGGGATCCGGGACGAACAGGGGCAGATCTTCGCCTTCGAGATCATCTCCCGAAACATCACCGGCCGCAAATCCATGGAAGACCGATTGATCAACATGGAGAAGCTGGCCTCCATCGGCACCCTGGCCGCCGGGGTAGCCCATGAAATCAACAATCCCATGACCGTGATCCTCGGGTTTACCGAGCACCTGCTGGAGCAGACCGAGGAGCTGCCCGCCGTTCACGAAACCCTGAAGATCATCGAGGAGGAGGGCCTGCGCTGCAAGAAGATCGTGGAGAATCTCCTCACCTTTGCCCGGGCCCCGGAGCGCACCGAGAACGCCGCGGACCTCAACCCGCTCCTGGAAAAGACCCTGGCGGTGGTGAAAAACACCCTGTTGACCAAAAAGATTCGCCTGGAATCCCAATTCAGCCCCAACCTGCCCATTGCCGCGGGCGACCCCCAGGAGCTGCAACAGGTTTTCATCAACCTGATCAACAACGCCCGGGACGCCATGAAGGGCGGGGGGGTGCTGAAGGTGGAGACCAAGCCGGCCCCGGACGGCAAGCGGGTGGCCATTGAATTCAGCGATACCGGCAACGGCATCCCCCGGGAGGCCCAGACCAAGATCTTTGACCCCTTCTTCACCACCAAGAAGACCGGCGAAGGCACCGGCCTGGGCCTGTCCATGAGCCACGGCATCATCACCAAATTCGGCGGCAACATCATCTTTACCACCTTCCCGGCGGAGGAATATCCTGAAAAACACGGGACTACCTTTACCGTTTATCTGCCCATCGCCGCGGAGCAGGAAGCCGGGGAGGGACCGCCGAAGCAGAAACCGGAAAGGAGCAGCGGCAGCAGCCATTCATGAAGTTAAGGCCCCAACCCCCAGGAGGACGATATGCCGGAACGGATATTAGTGGTGGACGACGAACCCAATATGCTCAGGTTATTAAAGACCATCCTGATGGATAAGACCGGCTACGAGGTGACCACCACCAATAACCCCCTGGAGGTGAGCAAACTGCTCCAGGAGGACCACTACCACGTGGTGATCAGCGACCTGAAAATGCCCCTGGTGGACGGCATGGACCTCATCGAGATCATCAAGAAAATCGACCGGAACCTGCCCATCATCATCATCACCGCCTACGGCACCATAGAGACCGCGGAGGAGGCCGTCCAGAAAGGGGCCTACGATTTCATCACCAAGCCCTTCCGCAAGGAGACCATCCTCATCACCATCCGGCGGGCCCTGGAGTGGAGGCGGATGCAAGAGGAACTGCAGGCGTTGAAGAAGCAGCGGGCAGGGAGCCCTGAGCCGTAAGTCTGAGCAGCAAGTGTTAAGCTTATGGCTATTAGAGGTCGGTTTTGAAATTATGGGCAATAAGGCTGAAATTAACCCGGGGCCGGCCGTGGATGGCTAACCATTAACTGCTCACTGCTCACTGCTCACTGCTTACTGAGGGTACATGGTGTTCAAGTTCCTGCGACGCTTTTTAAAAGAGGAAGTGGACGAAATGTCCCTCCTGCGGGAGCAGTTCGGCCAATTCCGGCGCCTGTTGACGGGAAACAACCAGGCCCTGGAAATCATGGCCGATATGGAGGAAAAGCTCTCCGGGGAATTCCTCTTCGACACCGGCTACCTGAAGACCCAGACGGTGCGCCTGCTGGGCAGCGTCTGGGGGGTGGTGACCGAGCTCGATCTAATGCTCGGCGGAGACCGCCATCCGGAATTGACCTCTATTTACCGGCGGCTGGCGGAGGAGATCCGCCTGGAGCTGGCGGCGCTCCCCAGCATCCCGGAAACCCCTTATGTCCTGCCGTTATCGGCCCTAAACCGGGAACTGGCGCCCGCGGTGGGCAGCAAGATGGCCAACCTGGGGGAGATCGGCAACCGCATCGGCCTGCCGGTGCCCCAGGGATTTGCCATCACCGCCGCGGCCTACAAGCGCTTCCTGGAGGGGGCCCAGCTCTCCGGCGAACTGGAGTCCAGGCTGGCCCGGGCTTCCATCCACGACCTGGAAAGCCTGGAGGCGATCAGCCTGGAGATCCAGGAGCTGATTCTCCGGGCGCCACTGCCCCCGGACCTGGAGGAGGCCCTGGCGCAGGCGGTCCAAAATCTGCCGACCCCCTGGCTGGCGGTGCGCTCCAGCGCCGTGGGGGAGGACAGCGAATTCTCCTTTGCCGGCCAGTTCGCCACCCTGCTCAACGTCGCCGCCGCTGGGCTGCCGGAACACTACAAGCAGATCGTCGCCAGCAAGTTCACCTCTCGGGCCATCTTTTATTGGAAATACCAGCACTTCTCCGTCTCGGAACTTCCCATGGCGGTGGGCGTCCTGGCCATGGTGCCGGCCCGGGCCAGCGGGGTGATGTTCTCCCGGGACCCCCAGGCTCCGGAAGCGGACCGCGTCTTAATCAGCTCGGTCTGGGGCCTGGGCCCGTACGCGGTGGACGGCGCCATCTCCCCGGACCTTTACGTGGTTTCCCGCCAGGAGGGCCACCCCATCAAAGAGCGGCGGGTGACGAAGAAGCCCGCGGCCCTGGTCTGCCAGCCCGGAGGCGGGGTAGCGGCCGCGGCCCTGCCTGTGAAACAGGGCAGCTCCCCTTCCCTCACCGACCTCCAGGCCCGGACCCTGACGGAGATCGCCCTTACCCTGGAGAACCATTTCGGCGGGCCCCAGGACATTGAATGGACCTTGGGCGAGGCCGGCAACCTGGTGATCCTCCAATCCCGGCCCCTCAGGGTGAACACCCCTCGATTCGCCGCCGCCCCCCGGGAGCGCCCGGCGGAACCGGCGACGCCGCCGCTCCTCAGCTTCGGGGTCCGGGCGGTGGGCGGCGCCGTGGCCGGCCGGGTCCACCTCTTCCTGCACGACGAAGATGTGGCCGACATCCCCCCCGGCGCGGTGGTGGTGGCCCGCCAGCCTTCGGCCCGCCTAGTCCTGGCCATGGACCGCATCGCCGCCATCATCACCGAAGTGGGTAGCCCCACGGACCATATGACCATCCTGGCCCGGGAATTCCGCATCCCTACCCTGGTGGACGTGGGCAGCGCCACCCGGGTGCTGCGCCCCGGCCAGATCGTCACCGTGGACGCGGACGCGGCCCGGGTCTATCCCGGCATCGTCACCGAAGTGCTGGAGCGCCAGCCAGAAACCACCGCAGATCTGCGCTCCTCCCCGGTCTTCCAGAAATTGGGGCGCATCCTGAAGCTGACCAACCCCCTCAACCTCATCGACCCGGAGAGTGCGGATTTCCTGGCGGGCAACTGCCGGACCCTGCACGACCTCACCCGCTTCTGCCATGAAAAGGCCATGGACGCCATGTTCACCCCGGACGTGGAGCGGGTATTGGATTCGAACCGGGTCAGCCGCCTGGTCACCGACCTGCCCCTTAACCTGTTCATCCTGGACCTGGGCGGTGGCCTGAAGGTGAGCGGCCAGGCGCAGGTGACCGAAGACGACATCGTCTCCCGGCCCTTCAAGGCCCTGCTCAGGGGCTTCCACCACCCCAGGGTGAGCTGGGCCGGACAGGTCGCCCCGGACATGAAGGGCTTCATTTCGGTGTTCGCCAATACCATGTACGATATGGGCAAGACGGAGCGGGGTCTGGGGGGCAAGAGCTTCGCCATCATCACCGACTCCTACCTCAACTTCAACTCCCGCCTGGGCTACCACTTCGGCCTGGTGGACGCCTATATCTCCGAAGAGCGCAACGACAACTACATCAGCTTCCAGTTCAAGGGTGGGGCCGCCGCGGTGGAGCGCCGAGAGCGCCGGGCCCGCCTCCTGAAGCGGATCCTGGACGACCTGGGCTTCAAGGCCCAGGCCAAGAGCGACCTGGTGCAGGGCCGCCTGGTGAAGTATTCCCTCCTGGAAACCGAAGAGACCCTGGAAATGGCCGGCCTGCTCATGGCCTTCTGCCGCCAGCTCGATCTGGCCCTGTCTTCCGATACCGTCCTGGAACGCTGCCTCCAGGCCTTCAAAAAGGAAGACTACAGCCTCTCGTGCCTGCGGCCGGAGGAGGCCGCTGGTTAAAGACGGTTTTCGATTTTCGGTTTTCGGCCAAAAGCTAAGAAGCCTGGTCCCCGGTGAGCGCCGGCCACCAGTTTTTCTTAAGAAAATCATTAAATTGAAATTATGATGCCGTCAGGCTAAGATTGCCCCAGGCTCGGTTTTCCTCTATACTGATCCCTGGAAATCATTACTCTCGGGAAGGCTCTCAGACATGCCCTTTTTTCGGAAGAGTGAAGAGGAGCGCCCCCCCAAGCCAGCCCAGGAATTGCTGGAGCTGAGGGCCGCGGTGGAGAAGGCCCGGTTGCCCGAGGCCGTGGCCGCAGTGGCGCTGAAGGAGCTGGAAAGGCTGGAGAAGACCGACCCGGCGGTGGCGGAATATAACCTCGGCCTCAATTACCTGGACTTCCTGATCTCCCTGCCCTGGAACCGGGTCACCGAAGACAATCTGGACCTGAAACGAGCCGAACGCCTCCTGGAGTCCCAACTCTATGGGCTGAAGCAGGTCAAGGAGCGCATCCTGGAATACCTGGCGATGCGCACCCTCTGCAGCCTCCAGGCCTCCCAGGTGCTGGTGGTGGACGACGAAGAGATCGCCCGCACCAATCTCGGGTACATCCTGCGGAAGGAAGGGCACCAGGTGGCCACCGCGGCCAACGGCCTGGAAGCCCTGGAAAAGGTGAAGGCCCAGGAGTTCGACGTCATCCTCACCGACCTGAAGATGGAGAAGATGGACGGCATCCAGCTCCTGGAATCGGTGAAGCAGGTGTCGCCGCGCACCGAGATCATCATGGTCACCGGCTACCCCTCGGTGGGCACCGCGGTGGACGCCCTGAAGAAGGGGGCGGCCCATTATCTCTCCAAGCCCATCAAGTTGGAAGAGCTGCGCGCCACAGTGCGGGACATCGTCGACAAAAAACGGCATCTGCAGATGAGCCGCGGGCCTACCCTCTGCTTCGTTGGCCCCCCGGGCACCGGCAGGACCGCCATCGGCCTCGCCATCGCCGAGGCCCTGGAACGCAAGTTCGTGCGCCTGTCCCTGGCGGGACTGCAGGACGAAGCGGAACTCCGGGGCCAGCGGCGCACCTCCGCCGGGGCCAGGCCCGGGCGCATCATCAATGAATTGAAGCGCCTGGAGGTCCGCAACCCCATCTTCATGCTGGATGAAATCGACAAGATCGGCCAGGATTTCCAGGGCGACCCGGCCTCGGTCCTCCTGGAGATCCTGGACCCGGAGCAAAACGGCCACTTCGTGGACCATTACCTGGAGGTGCCCTTCGACCTCTCCGGGGCCATGTTCATCACCACCGCCAACGTGCTGGAGAAGCTGCCGGCACCCCTGCTGGACTGCCTGGAAGTCATCTATTTCCCCGGCTACACCGAGAGCGAAAAGCTCAACATCGCCCGGCATTACCTGATCCCTCAGCAGTTGCGGGAACATTCCCTGCACCAACTGGGCCTGGGGTTCAGCGACGACGGCATCACCAAGATCATCCGGGATTATACCCGGGAGGCGGGCCTGCGGAATCTGGAGCGGGAGATCGCCGCGATCTGCCGCAAGTTGGCCCGCATCTGCCTGCAGGACAAGGGGAAATCCTGCGCCCTCACGGTGGACCAGACCCTGGTGGAAGAATTTCTGGGGCCCCGGAAATTCGTCCAGGAAGTGGCCGAGGCGGGCAACCAGGTCGGGGTGGCCACCGGGCTGGTATGGACCGAATTCGGCGGGGAGCTCATCTTCGTGGAAGCCTCTCGTATGAGCGGCCATAAGCAACTGATCTTAACCGGCTCCTTGGGGAACGTCCTTAAGGATTCGGCCCAAACCGCCCTGAGCTACCTCCGCAGCCACGCCGGGCAGTTCGGCCTGAACCCCGATTTTTTCAGCGACAGTGATATCCACATCCACCTGCCCTCCGGCGCCATCCCCAAGGAAGGCCCCTCAGCCGGGCTGACCATCGCCTTCGCCCTGCTGTCGCTCCTCAGCGGCCGGGCGGCCCGCCGCGACGTGGCCTTGAGCGGCGAATTGACCCTCTCCGGACGCCTCCTGCCGGTGAGCGGCATCCGGGAAAAGATCCTGGCGGCCCAGCAGGCCGGGGTGCGGGTGGTGGTCTTCCCCAAGCAGAATGCCGCGGATATTGCCGACCTGGAAGCTGCGGTGAAGGAAGGGTTAGAGATCGTCCTGGCCGATAACCTGGAAAACCTGGTGGATTTGGTGCTGCTGCCGAAGTGAGATAACGCCAATATTTTGAGGGAGGGGACCAGGGGCCTTTTTGTAAGTGGCCCCTGCCCCCTCCCTCAAACTCCCACCCCAACCCCATAAGTTAATAAATCCGGGACCTGCGGTCCCGGATTTCCATCCCAGACCTCCTCAACTCAATGGAGTATTATTCGCCTTATTAGGTTTCTGAACTTTCGGGGGCGACCCGATCACAGGCTGGAAGCCTGTGCCACTATCGCTCTTACGCTTTGGTGGGCAGTGCCCGCCCCCCATTTTTCCCTTAAGGGATTGGGAATGAGCCACTTACAAAAAAGCCCTTTCCCCCTCCCCCAAAAATTCAATTCCTGGGCAAAAAAGATATTCTTGACAGCTTGTGAGAAATTTAACATACTAGCTTCCATCTTTGACCGGGAGGGAGCAGGCGGCATGGAGATCTATCTTCCCATAGCAGGCATGAGCATTAATATTTTCCTGGTCCTGGGGATCGGCGGCCTGGTGGGTTTTCTCTCCGGGCTCTTCGGGGTGGGGGGCGGTTTCCTGCTGACTCCGCTGCTGATGATGATCGGCATCCCCCCGGCGGTGGCCGCGGCCTCCGACTCCAACCAGATCGTGGCCGGGGCCAGTTCCGGGGCCTTCGCCCACTGGCGCCTGGGCAACGTGGACTTTAAGATGGGCTTGATCATCCTGGCCGGGGGCATCGCCGGCGGCACCGTCGGGGTGCAGGTGGTCAAGGTGTTGCGGGCCATGGGCAACTTCGAATTCGTCATGAAACTGGTGTATGTGCTCATGCTGGGGCTGGTGGGCGGCGCCATGTTCATCGAGTCCTGGCGCACCATCAGGCGCAGCCGTAGCGGCGCCGCGGCGGCCGAGGGGATGGCGGGCCCCGCGTCGTCGGGCCGCATCCTGGATAGACTGCCCCTGAAGATGGACTTCCACCGTTCGGGTTTGCACACCTCCGCCATCTTCCCCTTCGCCATCGGCACCATCGTGGGGGCCATGGCGGCCTTGCTGGGGGTGGGCGGCGGCTTCATCATGGTGCCGGCCATGATCTATATCATCGGCATGCCCACCATCGCCGCCATCGGCACTGACCTGTTCCAGATCGTCCTCACTTCCGCCAACGTCACCTTGCAGCAGGCCATGTTCAACAAGACCGTGGATCTGCTGCTGGCCTTGATCCTCCTGGGCGGCTCCACCATCGGCGCCCAGTTCGGGGCCATCGCCGGCAGACGCCTCAAAGGGGAACAGATCCGCATCTTGCTGGCCATCATCGTCCTGGTCCTGACCGTAAAAATGTTCCTGGATTTGGTCCTCACCCCCAGCGACCTGGTGAGCCTGGCCACGGGCGGAGGGGGGCACTAAGATGAAACGGCTCATGCTTTTCTTAGTGGTTCTCTTTCTGGCCGGCGGCAGCCCGGGGGCGGCCCTGGCCGTCACCCCCGGGGCCCAGGAGAAGGTGGCCACCTCGGCCTCCAAAAACCTCATCGAAATCGGCCTCTCCTACCAGGGGGATCAGATTTACTTTTTCGGAGTCAGCCCCGTCAAGGACTGCGACCTCATCATTCGGCTCACCGCGGAAAAGAGCGAGGAGGTCAAACTATCGGTCAAGGGCCGGGTGGGGCCTTTCTGGATGACGGTGAAGCAGTACCAAGTGAGCCACGCCCCCTTCATCTACAAGATCCACAGCACCAAGCCGGTGGAGCAGATCGTCTCCCCGGAAACCGCCCAGGAACTGGGACTAGGGTATGGGGCGGTGCAGAAACAGATGAAGCTGCACCTCATCCGGGGCGAAGCCTCGGCCGCTGATGCGGACCGGGTCTTCAAGGGGCTGGTAAAGATCAAGGAAGAGGCCAACCTCTATAACATCGTCGCCGATCCCCAGCGCCTGGAGGTTGCCGAAGGCCGGCTCTTCAAACACTATTTTCGCTTTCCCCCCGCAGCCACCGAGGGCCGCTACGTGGTGGAGTCCTTCGCCTTCCTGAACGGGCAACAGGTGGGTTACGGCAGGGACGTCATCCAGATCAAAAAGGTGGGCCTGGAGAGCTGGCTGACCTCAGTCTCCCAGAACCAACCGGCACTCTTCGGCCTCATGGCGGTGTTCATCGCCTTAGCCGCCGGCCTGCTGGTGGGCATGATCTTCAAGAAAGGAGGGCATTGATGGCCGAAGCAAAAGGCAAGCCCATTGTCGCGGCGGTGGACGGCTCCGCTCCGGGTTGGGAGGCCATGGAAACGGCCCTCTATCTGGCGCACCTCCTGAACCGGCCGGTGTACGTCCTGACGGTCATTCAGCGCCGCAAGGCCGGCTATTTCGCCTTCATCGACCGCCATCTGGAAGAGGAGCAGCACGCCTACGGGCAGAAAGTCCTGGAGGAGGCCGGCCAGCGGGGGCAAAAGGCCGGAGTGGAGGTGCGTCCCCACCTGCTGGAGGGGGAAAAGGACGTCTCCGAGGCTATCCTCTCTTTCCTGGAGGGGGCTGGACCGGTGAAGTTCCTGGTCCTGGGCAGCCACGGCCACGGCTTCGTCAGCCGGCACATCATCGGCTCGGTCACCGAACGGGTGATCCGGGAGGTGGCCCGCCGGGGCCTGCCGGTGCCGGTGTTGGTGGTGCCAGCCTCCGAGGCGGCGGAGGCCCAGGCCAGGGGGTAAAGGCGGGTTGCGGTTTGCGGTTTATGGCAAGCGGGGCGGACCTGTTGGTCCGCCTTTGCTTTACCGGGCGGCTTAAACTAAGCCGCGGTGATCAACGGCCTCAGCAGCCGCCTTTAAAATAGAGGAGCGCCAGCAAAGCGACCAACATGATGATGAACCAGATCATATATTATTTCCTCCTGAGCGGCACGATTAAGGGGGGAGTCCGCCGGGGCCCTATTTTGCCCCTTCCAGATGCCGCTTCAACTCCCGGTTCTGACGCTGCATCTCCCGCCAGCGCATGGCCTTGTCGATGGCCAGCAGGATCTGCTCCTTGCGGAAGGGCTTGGTGATGTAGTCGAAGGCGCCTTTGGCCATGGCCTCCTCGGCCAACTCTAAAGAGCCGTAGGCGGTGATGACCAGCACCAGGGCGTCTTCATCCCGCCGTCTGGCCAGGGCCAGGAGTTCCAGGCCGTCCATGCCCGGCATCTTCAAGTCGGTGAGCACCAGGTCGAAGGTTTCCTTTTCCAGGAACCCGGCGGCCTCGAGGGGGTTGGTGGTGGTCACCACCCGATGGTCGGAATAGCCCTCGACGATCATCTTCAACAAGGCCAGCATGTCCAGTTCGTCATCGACGGCCAGAATACGTCCCATTGCTGGTGAACCTCCTCAGTTGGCCGACCTCCTCTCGCCTGCCGCAGGAAGGCA
>CAWEWX010000009.1:0-5787 GCA_963812655.1 uncultured delta proteobacterium
TGAGCCAGGGGGCCGACCTCAACATGGTCTCCGAGATCATCACCCGGGAGCTCACCGCCGAGCAGGTGGCCCTCCTCAACGACCTCCTGGAGCACTCCACCAACTTCCACGTGAACGACATCGAGGTGGTCATTGCCCGGGCCACCACCCAGGAGTACGTCCCCGATTTTGCCATGGTATGCCACAAGCTCATGGACATGGAGAACATCCAGGTGCTCTTCGCCCTGGCCCAGATGGAGGACCGGGTCTTCGTGGTGGGCCGCAGCCGCCTGCCGGAGGTGGACGTGGCCGACATCCTGGCGGAGATGGGGGGTGGCGGCCACGGCCACGCGGCCGCCGCCGCCATCAAGGACCAGCCCCTGGCCCAGGTGGAGGAAAAGCTGCGCCAGGTCCTGCAAAAACGGGTGCATCCGGGACGCCAGGCCCGGGAGATCATGTCCTTCCCGGTAAAATCGGTGGCCCCGGAGATCACCCTGGAGAGGGCTGCCCTGATCCTGAACCGTTACAGCATCAACGCCCTGCCGGTCCTGGCCGACGGCAAGCTCCTGGGGGTGATTACCCGGCAGACGGTGGAGAAGGCCATCTACCACGGCCTGAAAAATCATCCGGTGAAGGACTATATGACCACCGAGGTGGCCACCGTGGACCCGGAGGCCACCTTGCCGCTGATCCGGGAAAAGCTGATAGTTCACCGGCAGCGTGTCCTGCCGGTTTTGGAGGACGGCCAGGTGATCGGCATCATCAGCCGCACCGACCTCTTGCGCCTGCTCAGTGCGGAAGAGGATGAGGCCCAATGGTCCCAACCCATGCGCACCAAGAACATCGGCTCCCTGGTGCGGGAGCGCCTGCCCCGGAATATTCTGGAAATCCTCCAGCAGGTGGGGGCGGTGGCCGCGGAGCTCCATTATCAAGCCTACGTGGTGGGCGGCTTCGTGCGGGATTTGCTGCTGCGCCATGAAAATCTGGACATCGACATCGTTATCGAAGGGGACGCCATCATCTTCGCCCGGCATTTCGCCGCCCGCTATGGGGCCCGCTCCCGGGAATTTCAGAAATTCAAGACCGCGGTGCTCATCTTCCCCGACGGCTTCAAGATCGACGTGGCCACGGCCCGCAGCGAGTATTACGAAGCCCCGGGGGCCATGCCGGTGGTGGAATACAGCTCCATCAAGATGGACCTCTACCGCCGGGACTTTACCATCAACACCCTGGCCCTGCGGCTCAATCCCGGGGAATTCGGCATCTTGCTGGACTTTTTCGGGGCCCAGCGGGACCTGAAGGAAGGCCGCCTCAGCCTGCTGCACAATCTGAGCTTCGTGGAGGACCCCACCCGGGTCTTCCGGGCGGTGCGCTTCGAGCAGCGCTTCCAGTTTCGCATCAGCAAACTCACCGCCAACCTCATCGCCAATGCGGTGCGCAACAACTTTTTCGAACGCCTTTCCGGAGCCAGGCTCTTCCAGGAGCTCAAGCTGATCCTGCAGGAGGAGAACCCGCTGCCCGCGGTGGCCCGGTTGGCGGAATTGGACCTGCTGAAGGCCGTCCATCCCCGGCTGATCTATGAGCAGTCGACCCGCTCCATGCTGGAACGGCTGCAGGCGGTGCTGTCCTGGTACGACCTCCTCTACCTGGAGGACCGCTACCAGCGGTGGCAGGTCTATTTCCTGGGGCTGGTGGAAGGGCTCACTCCCCAGGAGTTGCAGGAGATGCTGCGGGGCTTCAACCTCTCGCCCAAACTGGCCGCGACCCTGGTCCAGGGCAAGGCGGCGGCGGACCGGACCCTGGCCACCCTGCTCCGCCTGGGGGAACCGGGCCGCAGCCAGATCTACCACCTGCTGGCGCCCCTGGCCGTGGAAGACCTCCTCTACATGCTGGGCAGATCCCGGCAGGAGCCCCCCCGGCGAAGCATCTCCCTCTTTTTCACCCATCTCAAGAAACTCAAGCCGGAACTCCGGGGCGGGGACCTGGTGGCCATGGGCTACCAGCCCGGGCCCCTCATCAGGGAGATGCTGTCGCGGCTGCTGGACGCCCGCATTAACGAAGAGGTGAAGAGCCGGAAAGAGGAGAAGGATTTTATCCGCCGTGCTTTCGGGCCGCCGGCAAGAGAGTCCCGATGACCCGGATCGATGATTTTGACTACCACCTGCCCCGGGAATTGGTGGCGCAATATCCCCTGGCCCGGCGGGACGCCGCTCGCCTCCTGGTGCTCTCGCGGGAAACGGGAGAGATTGGCCACGCCGGCTTCCGGGGCCTGGCCGCTCACCTGGACGAGGGCGACCTGCTGGTGGTCAACGACACCCGGGTCTTCCCCGCCCGCCTCCAGGGAGTCAAAGAGAGCGGCGGCCGGGTGGAGCTGCTTTTGCACCACCTGCCGTGCCCGGAAGGGAACGGCCAGGGAGCTGCCCGGGCCCGGGCCAGCCACCGGGGGCGGCTGCGGCCCGGCCAGGTCCTGCGCTGCGGCCCCCAGTTGCAGGCGGAAGTCCTCTCCCTGCCCCAGCCCGGGGTGGCGGAGCTGCGCTTTTTAGCGGTCACGGAGGTATTGCCCCAGGTGCTGGAAACCGGGGAAGTGCCGCTGCCGCCTTACCTCCACCGCCCGGCCGGGGAGGCGGACCGGGAGCGCTACCAGACCATCTTCGCCCGGCAGACAGGAGCGGTGGCCTGTCCCACTGCGGGGTTGCACTTCACCGCGGAGGTCTTCCAGGACCTGGCCCGGCGGGGCATCGAAACGGTGACCCTCACCTTGCACGTCGGGCCCGGCACCTTCTTGCCGGTTCGGGAGCAGGACTATACCCGGCACCGGCTGCTGCCGGAATATTTTGAGCTGACCGCGGCCGCGGCCGCCCGCCTCAACCAGGCGAAGGCCCGGGGGCGCAAAATCACCGCGGTGGGGACCACCAGCGTCCGGGTCCTGGAGCACTGCGCCTCGCCCTCGGGCTTTCAAGCCCGCCGGGGCTTATGCGACCTCTATATCTACCCCGGCTACCGCTTCCAGGCGGTGGACCGGCTGCTCACCAATTTCCACCTGCCCCAATCCACCCTGCTGCTGCTGGTGAGCGCCTTCGCCGGCCGGGATTTGATCCTGCGGGCCTATGCCGAGGCCGTGAAAGAGGCCTACCGCTTTTACAGCTATGGCGATTGCATGCTGATTTTGTAATTTTTTTTTGCTAGATCATCGGCCCCATCCTCAAGCGGAGGGAGGGGATAAAAAAGCATTGATTCTAGGCTCTTGTAAAAATCTTTGCAACGACGAAATCGAAGATGCTGGCATTGTGCCCTCCCCCTTGAGGGGGGAGGGCTAGGGAGGGGGTGGTAAAATTATTTTGTATTATCCAGTAGTTTTAAACGGCCTATGCCCCCTCCCCCCGTGGGGATGGGGAATAAAAGCCGAGACTGGATAGGCTAGTTCCTGTAGGGTGCGCACTGCGCACCATTAGATTATGGGAAGCAACCATAAATCGGTGCGCAGTGCGCACCCTGCAGGGCTTTTTAACTCCTCCTACAATTCTATCTTGCCCAAGCGGGAGCTTGGGCCAAAAATTGCGTTCCCAAGCAGGAGCTTGGGAACGAGATAAGGGCCTATGTTTGAATTTCATCTAAAAAAATCCTCTGGTCCGGCGGAACCCCGGTTGGGGGAGATGGTCACCGCCCGGGGCGTGGTGGCGACCCCGGTCTTCATGCCGGTGGGGACCTATGCCACGGTGAAGACCCTCACCCCGGAAGAGTTGCGCACCATGGGCGCCGGCCTCATCCTGAGCAACATGTACCACCTTTATCTGCGGCCGGGGGCCGAGGCCATCGCCCAGTTGGGAGGCTTGCACCGCTTCATGCACTGGGACGGCCCCATCCTCACCGATTCCGGCGGCTTTCAGATCTTCAGCCTGGCGCCCTTTAGAAAAGTCAGCGACCAGGGGGTGACCTTTCGCTCCCACCTGGATGGTTCCAGCCATTTCCTCACCCCGGAGCGGGTGGTGGCCCTGCAAGAGACCCTGGGGGTGGACATCATGATCTGCCTGGATGAGTGCCCCGGTTACCCGGCGCCGGAAGCCGAGGTGCGCCGGGCCGCGGCCCGCACCCTGGATTGGGCCAGGCGGTCCCAAGTGGCCCGCCGCCAGCCGGAGGCGGCCCTGTTTGCCGTGGTCCAGGGGGGCATGTTCCCCGAGTGGCGCCGGGAGCAGGCCCAGGCCATGCGGGAGATGGAGTTCGACGGTTACGCCCTGGGAGGCCTCAGCGTGGGCGAGGACAAGGAGCTCACCTGGGAGATGGTGGCGGCCACCACCCCGGAGTTGCCCGAGGACAAGCCCCGCTACCTCATGGGGGTGGGCACTCCCGAGGACCTGCTGGAAGGGGTGAGCCGGGGGGTGGACCTGTTCGACTGCGTCCTGCCCACCCGCAATGCCCGGAACGGCATGGCCTTTACCGGGAACGGCCGGGTGGTCATCAAAAACGCGGCCTACGCCCTGGATCCCAGGCCCCTGGACGAGGCCTGCGGCTGCTACACCTGCCGCCACTATTCCCGGGCCTATCTCCGGCATCTCTATGTTTGCCGGGAAATTCTGGCCTTTCGCCTTTTAACCTTTCATAATTTGTATTATTATTTGGATTTAATGGTTAAAATGCGGCAGGCGATCCGTCAGGACCGCTTTGCCGCGTTTCGGCGGGAAATTTTAAGGAAAATCTCAAAATAGTCCCAACGGAGGTAAGGCCAAGTGTTTAATTGGGCGTTTGGAGCTGACCAGGGCGCCACGGCAGGGGCCGCGGGCGGCGGCTTCACAAGTTTCATGCTCCCCATGATCTTGATGGTGGTGATCTTTTATTTTCTCCTGATCCGTCCGCAACAGCAAAAGGCCAAAGAGCACAAGGCGCTCCTGGCCAACCTGAAGAAGGGCGATCGCATCATCACCAACGGGGGCATCATCGGCACCATCGTCAACATCGATGACCAGATAGTCAACCTGGAAGTGGCCGACAAGGTCCGCATCGAATTGGGCCGTCCCTATATCGCCGGTTTCGCCCCCAAGAAGGGCGGCAAAATCGAGTAAGGCGCCATCCCGCATCCTGGCAGGAAATCTAAGGTGCCGGAGACCGCAACCCTCCAGGGGCTGACCCGGGAGATAGACCTACTCCAGGAGCTGGCCCGGGAGTGGACCAGCCTCTTTCCCCAGGCGGTGTCCCAGGTGGAGCACTGGCTTAAGGTCTTGGCCCAGGTGCAGGCCCACCTGGCCGAGGACACCTGCCGCCTGGCGGTGATCGGCGCGGTCAAATCCGGCAAAAGCACCATGATCAACGCCCTGGTGGGCCAGGACCTGCTGCGCCGGGGCGCCGGCATCCTCACCGCCATGATCACCCGGGTGCAGCCCGGACCACAATCCCAGGCCGTGTTGCAGTTCAAGGAATGGGAGGAAATCAACGGGGAGTTGCGCCGGGCCCTGGGGCTGCTGCCCAACCCCCGCCTGCTGGAGAGGGACGCGCCCCTGGATTTGCAAGAGGCCGCGGACCGGGAGCTCCTGAGGCGGGGCCAGGGTCTCGGCCGAGGCCCGGGCGTCGAGCTGTGGCGGAAACGGCAGCCTGGATGGGGTCTTTTCCTCCTCCAGTCCTCTGTGAGAAGATTCCCCCCTGCTCCAGGGCCTCTCCCCCGGGGGCGGGGTGCTTCATTGGCGGGGCCCAGACCTGGCCAGGCGCCGGGAGCTGGTGGCCCGGGGAGGAGCCCGCCCGCGGTCTATCTCAAGGATGTGCTCCTCACCATCCCCTCCCCTGGGCGGCCCTAGGGCGGAACTGGGGGACTGCCAGGGA
>CAWEWX010000010.1:0-53903 GCA_963812655.1 uncultured delta proteobacterium
ATAGAAGAGACCATAGAGCGGGAGTTAAGCAGGAGCAAGCGCCAGAGGACTCCCCTGGCGGTCATCATGCTGGACCTGGACCATTTCAAGGAATGCAACGACACCTATGGCCACAATGCGGGAGATGAACTGCTGATGTCCTTGGGCGAGCTGATCCGGGACAGATTCGTGGGGAAGACATCGCTTGCCGCTATGGGGGCGAGGAGTTCCTGATAATTATGCCGGGGGCGCCCCTGGAAGTCGCCCTGAAATGGGCCGAGAAATTTAACCGTAGCGTCAAAGACCTCCATATCCGGAACACCTCCCTGAAACCCATCACCATCTCCGCCGGGGTGGCGACCTTCCCGGATCACGGAGGCACCGGCAAGGAGGTGATCCGGGCCGCGGATGACGCTCTGTACCTGGCCAAGGCCGAAGGCCGCGACCGGGTGATGATGGCCAACGGCGAGGCCAACGCCAAGGCGCCGGCCAAGAGGTTTTATTCACCCCCACCCTCCCCCGGCGCCCGCCAGCCTAAATTACGTGTCCTTGATTGACCCGAAAGGTGAGCTAAACAAAAACCCCTTGAATCTCAAGGGGTTTTTTAATTGGATGGCTCCCCTGAGGACTAATTTTTTCTTGACATTAAAACAGATGATTGATACTAAAATTTTAAACGCTTGTTTAACTTTTTGGAGGTTCCATTTACGGACATCCCCGCAGAAAGCTCTACCGGCGCCGAAACCCGGCTGCGTCTGCTTGAAGCCGCGGGGAAGTCTTTACTAAACGAGGATTTCGCAACTCCACCATCCGCGAAATCTGCCGCCGGGCCAGGGCCAACCTCGCGGCCGTGAACTATCACTTCGGCGATAAAGAACGTCTTTATGCCGCGGTCATGGAATACGCGGAGGCCCGGGCCAGAGAGAAATACCCCCTGGCCTCCGGCGAGAATGCGGATATCTCCCCGGCGCAACGTCTGCACGCCTTTATTCACCATGTTATGTTTAGCCTCTTCGCTGGCGGGGTGCCGTCCTGGCTCGGCCAGTTGATGGCCCAGGAAATGATCGAACCCACGGCCGCCCTGGATGCCCTGGTGGAAAAGGCGATTCGCCCGATGTCAGAGAAGTTGGCGGCCATCGTGGGAGAACTGCTGGGGGCCGGGATGACCGATGAGCAGATTCGCCTCTGCCAGCTAAGCATCATCGGTCAATGCCTGCATCACCGCAACGCCCGCCCGGTAATCCAACGGCTTTTTCCCCAGCAGCAGTACGGGCCGGAAGATATTGCCGCCCTGGCTGACCACATCACCCGGTTTTCCTTAGGCGCCCTGAGAGGACTGGCGAAGGGGGAAAATGATGATATTGACCTGCCTCCGGGGGAGGGCTGGCAACCATGAAAGGAATCTTGCGAGTTGCCTTCAAATTGTTAGTCAATGACCGGGGCAAGTTTGCCGCACTGATCGTCGGAATCACCTTCGCCGTGTTTCTTATGGTCCAGCTGACCTCCGTATTTTCCGGCATCTTGACTAAGGCCTCGGCTACCATCATCAACGTGGGCGCCAGCGTCTGGGTCATGGACCCGGCCGTCAACAATCCGCTCAACAGCATCCAGTTGCCTGATTACATCTTGGACGCGGTGCGCAGTATCGACGGCGTCAAATACGCGGTGCCGTTATATTCCGGGGTAGCTCTGGTCAAGCTCCATGACGGCGTTTATCAGCCGGCAACCGTCATGGGACTGGACGACGCCAGCCTGGTGGGCCGGCCCGAACTGATCGCCGGGAAAATTGACGACATTTTTGCCGATAATGGATTTATCGTGGTAAAAGACGAAGAATTTTCCAAATTAGAAAACCCCGAGCTCGGCACAACTTTTGAGATCAATGACCACCGGGGGGTCGTCGTCGGGATCGCCAAAGTGGCCAGCAGCACCCTGTTCGGCATCCCGACCCTGTACACCACCTTCAGCCGGGCGATTCAGTATATCCCTTCCACGCGTTTCACCATTGCCTATATTTTAGTGGAACCGAAAAACGATAAAGACATCCCTTATATCAAGAATCAGGTGGCCAAGGCCGGCTACTTGGCGTTGACCAATACCGAATTCCAGCAACTGATCGCCAACTATTACAAATACCAAACCGGCATCGGCACCAACATCCTGATCATGACCCTGATCAGTTTCCTGGTCGGTCTCTCCATTTGCGGCCAAACCTTCTATACCTTCGTTTTGGAAAATCTGGATAAATTCGGCGCCCTGAAAGCCATCGGCGCCAAGGGTTACGAACTCGTCTACATGATCCTCTTTCAAACCTTGTTCACCGGATTCACCGGGTACGGCCTGGGGGTTGGCCTCTGTTCCCTGCTGATCGCCGTGGCCAAAAATAAGGTGCCGAATTACGCCGCGGATATCACCTACTTCAATCTCGGCCTGGCCTTCATCATGGTGCTCATCATCTCTGGGGTTTCCAGTTTCATCGCGGTGAGAAAAGTGATCAAAATAGAGCCCTTCGATATTTTCAGAGGTTAAGCATGCCCGAGGTCGCAGTCCAAGCCGTCGACCTGGTGAAATGGTTCGGAGCCGAGGACATCAGGACCTACGCGGTGCGTGAGGTCAGTTTTGAGGCCAATTTTGGCGAAATGCTCTATATTACCGGCCCCTCGGGCAGCGGCAAGACCACCCTGTTGAGCATGATCTCGGGGATTCTGAGACCTAATGCCGGCACGGTGGTGGTGGAGGGCAAAGAAATCTGGAGGCTCAGTCCCAACGAACTGGCCGATTTCAGATTGCATACCGTCGGTTTTGTGTTTCAGGACTATCACCTGTTCCCGAAACTGACCACCGCGGAGAACGTCGCTCTCCCCCTGATTCTCAAGAAGCAAGACTGGGATGAATCCTTGCGCCTCGCCCTGGAATTTCTGGATGTAGTGGGAATCAAGGACCGGGCGCAGCTGCCCCCCTCCAGGTTAAGCGGCGGTGAACAGCAGCGGGTGGCCTTGGCCAGGGCCATCGTCAGCCGTCCGGACATTTTAATCTTTGATGAACCCACCGCCTCCCTGGACGGCGCCACCGGCAGAAAGATTATCGGGTTTATTAAAGAAAACCTATTGAACGAACACCGATGCATCCTGATTGTCACCCACGACGCCAGGATCTTTGAATATGCCGACCGGAACCTCAAGATGGAAGATGGCCGGATTGTGGAGATTGTCAGCGGAGGCATGGGAGGCATGAGTGAAACCTAAATTTTTATTAGCCCTGGTGCTCCTGGGACTGGTGGGCGGGTTGGTCAGCGCCTACGTTTACGGCATCCGGGGAAAACCGCTGCCGCCGGCCTATAATCCGGCCCAGAACCCTTATGCCAAAGGTATTTACGCCAACGGCATCATTGAAAGCTACCAGTCGAACGGGGCCAACATTAATATCTATCCCGAAGTCCCGGGCACCGTCACCCGGATCCTGGTAAAGGAAGGGGACAAGGTAAATGAGGCGGCCCCGCTGCTGTTGATAGACGATTCCGTGCAGAAGGCCACGGTGGAACAGCAAAAGGCTCAAGCCGAAGCGGCCCTGGCCATGCTGCGCGAACTCAAGGCCCAGCCGA
Source organism: uncultured delta proteobacterium (assembly GCA_963812655.1). Taxonomy (GTDB): domain Bacteria; phylum Desulfobacterota; class Desulfobaccia; order Desulfobaccales; family 0-14-0-80-60-11; genus JAPLJC01. The sequence goes on from CAWEWX010000010.1 coordinate 3,581, forward strand.
GATCGGAAGTCCTCAGGGTGTCCAAGGCCCAGGTAGATTATGCCGCCGCCCAACTGAGAACCTCCCGGGATACGATGGTAAAACTGAGGAAATCCTCAGCCCTGGACCCCAAATCGGTGAGCAAGGATCAGCTGGATACCGCGGAAAACACGGTCAAGGCGAATCAGGCCAATCTCGGAGTGATGCGGCGGCAGTACGAACTGACCAAGGCCGGGGCCTGGATCTATGACGTCCAAAACCAGCAGCACCTGTATGAGGCATTGTCCAAGACTTATGCCAGCGGGGCCGCCCTGCTGGCTAAATACACCCTGCGGGCGCCGGTGGACGGCGTGGTCCTGGCGATCAACGCCGCGGTGGGCAGTTTCGCGTCGCCCCAGGGAATTTACGACACCTACACCCAGGGTTCTGATCCCGTCATGGTCATGAGCTATTCCCAACAACCTTATCTTGAGGTCAGATGTTATATTGACGAGATTCTCATTCCCAGGATGTCGCCGGCGTCTAAGATGAACGCCCAAATGTTAATCAGAGGGACGACCGACCGCATCCCCCTGGAGTTCGAGCGCATCCAGCCCTATGTGAGCCCCAAGATCGAGCTGTCGGATCAAAGGACCGAAAGGGTGGACGTGAGAGTGCTGCCGGTCTTGTTCCGCTTCAAGCCGCCCAAAGACATGAATATTTATCCGGGGCAACTGGTGGACATCTATGTGGAAACACCCTGAGCCGCCAGGAGACCGGAGCAGGTGGAGACGGCGGATGAAACCGGCGTTGCCCAACGGCGATCGAGGGTGCAGGCGGATCTTGACGTGGTTTTGCCTGGGCCTGCTGTCCGGCCTGCTGGTCCCCGGCTGTGCCGTGGGACCCGACTTTGTCCGTCCCCAGCCCCCGGCGGTGACCCAATACACCCAGGGGGAGGAACCGGCCAAGACGGAGACGGCAGCAGGCCGGGCGCAGCACTTTGCCTACGGCGCCCAAATCGCCGCAGATTGGTGGCGGTTGTTCAAATCACCCAAGATAGACCAGATGATCAAGGAAGCAGTGGCCCAAAATCTTAACCTGCAATCGGCCCAGGCCCGGCTGTGGCAAAACCAGGACAACCTGTGGGCGGGCTATGGCGCCTTTTTCCCCCAGGTCGGCGGCAACTTCTCTTACAGCCGGGAGAAGTTTAACCCCGCCCAATTCGGCAGTGCCGCCCCGGGCAGCATCTTCAACCTCTTCACCACCTCGGTCTCCGTTAGCTACCTCCTGGACGTATTCGGCGGCACGCGGCGAACCGTGGAGGCCCTGGCGGCTCAAGTGGATTATCAGAAATACACCACCCAGGCCACCTATCTAACCCTGTTGGGAAACGTCGCCAACGCCGCGATCGCCCAGGCGGCCTACCGGGCCTCAATCGACGCCACGGAACGACTCATCGCCTTCCAAAAGGAACAACTGCGCATCACCGAAACCCAGTTCAAGGCGGGGACGGCGCCGTATGCGAACGTGCTTAGCGTGCAATCGCAGCTCGCCGCCACCGAAGCGACCCTGCCGCCCATCAGGCAGAACCTCAATAAGACTCAGCATCTGCTGGCCGCCTTGGTGGGACGCACCCCCGCGGAGTGGCAGCCGCCACCGGTCGATCTGGCAGAAATCACCCTGCCCAGGGAACTGCCCGTGACCCTGCCTTCCGAACTGGTGCGCCAGCGCCCGGATATCCTGGCCGCCGAAGCCCAAATGCACACTGCCAGCGCCAATATCGGCGTGGCCACTGCCGCCATGTTCCCCAGCATCACCCTGAGCGCCGGCTATGGCCAAACGAGCACGGATATCACCAAGCTCTTTGCCACCGGCGGAAATTTTTGGAGTGCGGGTGCGGCCCTGGCCCAACCCCTCTTGCGCGGCGGGACCTTATGGTTTCAGCGGAAGGCCGCCCTCGAAGCCTATCAGGCATCCCTCACCGATTATCGACAGGTGGTGGTCAGCGCCTTCCAGCAAGTAGCCGATACCCTGCGCGCGGTGGAACACGATGCCGAAACCCTGCAGGCCCAAGCAGCCGCTCTGGACGCCGCCGCGCAGGCGTTGACCTTGCTGCAGTCGAACTATGAGGCCGGGGTGGTCAACTATTTGCAGGTACTCACGGCCGACAACCAATACCAGCAGGCCAGGCTCGGCTATATCTCGGCCCAGGCGCTGCGTTTGCAGGATACCGCGGCGTTATTCGTCGCCCTGGGTGGCGGCTGGTGGAACGCAGACACCCAAATGGTGGGAAAGTAATGTGAACCAAAAGGGGTAAATTATGCTGAAATTAAAAAAGTTTGACGAAACCGATTACGCGAGCTACCCCCGCGTCGAAGATCTTCGTGGTGAAATAGTTCCGATGCTTGCCCGGGTGAAGATGCGAACGCCAGGCTATGAGGATTTGTTTGCCACGGTAGTAGTTGACGGCAACGGCATCCAAGTTATGATTTACAATGAGGACGGTGAACAGCAAATGTTCTTTTCCCGGGAACTTTACCCCTTCCCATTGGCCGTTTTCGTGGGGGGGCATTTGGAAGAACCACTTGACCTGGAAGTCTTAACCAAGTTAGGTTTTGAAAGATTTCACTGAAGGCCGAATAGAGGACACCGGTGATGGTCGGTTGGATCATTTTGATGTCCGGTAAATATTGAGGTATCGAAATGGGGCGGCGCATACCCGTAATTATGACGGAAGAATGCATTGCCTGCGGCAATTGTGGGCAGGTCTGTCCGGAAGTATTCCGCCTCAATGAATCTTCGCCCTATTAGAAAAATGCCTCCGAGAAGAAGATCAATTTAGGGATTTTCAACGCGCCAAGAGGTCCAAAAAACCTCGTTGGGATAGAACCGGCTATGGATGTGGGATAATCTCGGTTAAGAAGGGCATTCCCGATGGCGACGACGCAGCAGACTGGCCAAGAAATCTCACCTTGGTGGAAAATCGGTGTCATTTTAACCATCTTCGTCGGGTTTTCCGTTCTGATCTTAATCGCGATTAAGGCCTACAAGGACGCCCCGCCCATTCCGCTCAGGGTGGTCAATGCCGGGGGTGAAACCGTCTTCACCCGGGAGGATATCCTGGCAGGGCAGCAAGTCTTTCTGAAATACGCCCTCATGGAAAACGGCACTATTTGGGGGCATGGGGGCTACCTGGGGCCGGATTTTTCCGCCGCCTACCTCCACAACCTGGCGCTGGAGGCCGGAGACATGGAGGCCCGGCAGGGTTACGGCCGTTCACTGGCGGAGCTCGACCGCACCCAGCGGGATGTGGTGGAGGGCGCGGTGCAGCGCCTGCTCAAAGAGAATCGCTACAACCCCCAAACCCAGATTCTGGTCTTCTCAGAACCGGAAGCCGCGTCTTTTCAGTGGCAGATCGGCCAATGGACCGACTATTTCGCCCACCCCCAAAAAAACGGCGGTTTGAAAGCTAAATATATCGACAACCCCCGGGAGCTGCGCCAGCTCACCGCCTTTTTTGCCTGGACCGCCTGGGCCTCAGTGGCTGATCGCCCGGGTCGGGACTACTCTTACACCAGCAACTTCCCTTACGATCCCCTGGCGGGCAACACGCCTCCGGCCGCGGTCTACCTGTGGAGCGCCCTGAGCCTCATCACCTTGCTGGCCGGGACCGCGGTCATCCTGTTCGCCTTCGGCAAGTTCGATTACCTGGGCTGGCGGGGGACCGGCGCCCCGGCGCATCCCCAGATGCTCCCGGGCCGGGCCAGCGCCACCCAAAAGGCCACCATCAAATATTTCCTTGTCGTCACCCTGCTGTTTTTGGCCCAGGTGCTGGTGGGTGCGGCCACGGCGCACAACCGGGCGGAGCCGGGCAGTTTTTACGGGCTGAATCTTTACCAGTGGTTCCCCAGCAACATCCTGCGCACCTGGCACCTGCAATTGGCGATTTTCTGGATTGTCACTGCTTACGTGGCTGGTGGCCTGGTTTTGGCCTCATCTTTAGGGGAGTCCGAGCCCAAAGGCCAAGTCCGGGGCATCCATGTGCTTTTTTGGGCCCTGGTGGTGGTGGTGGCCGGCAGCCTGCTGGGAGAAATCCTGGGCATCGATCAACTCCTGGGCAACCTCTGGTTCTGGTTCGGGCACCAGGGTTGGGAGTACCTGGACCTGGGGCGCGCCTGGCAATTCTTGCTGGCCATAGGGCTGGGTTTGTGGGTGGTGCTCCTCTACCGGGCCCTGGCCCCGGCCTTCAAGAACCCGGCGCGCCGGGAAATCTCGGGCCTCTTCATGCTGGTTGCCCTGGCCATCCCGGTCTTCTACCTGCCCGCCTTTTTCTTTGGCAGCACCACCAATTTCACCGTAGTGGACAACTGGCGATTCTGGATCATCCACCTGTGGGTGGAAGGCTTTTTGGAACTCCTGGTGACCGCCATGGTGGCCGTCACCTTCTTCTTATTGGGGGTGGTCTCCCGCCAGACCGCGGCCCGGGTGGTTTATCTGGACGCCATCCTCTTTTTGGGGAGCGGCATTGTGGGCACCGGCCACCACTGGTATTGGACCGGCCAGACCCACCTCAATATGGCCCTGTCCGCCCTGTTTTCCTCCATGGAGGTGGTGCCTTTGACCCTCTTGACCCTGGATGCCTGGGATTTCGTCAAGCTAACCAAGGGCGAGTGCGAGGTCTGCGGGGTCAATCTCGCCATGCCCCATAAATGGACCTTTTATTTTTTGATAGCGGTGGGGGTTTGGAATTTCGTGGGAGCCGGCATCTTCGGATTCCTCATCAATCTGCCCATCGTCAGCTACTTCGAGGTGGGCACCATCCTGACCCTCAATCACGCCCACGCTGCCCTGATGGGGGCCTTCGGCATGGAGGCCATGGCTCTGACCGTCATGGCCCTGCGCCAGGTTTTGCCGGACGAGAAGTGGGCCCGTCCGGAAAAATATATCCGGGTGTCCTTCTGGGGGTTGAATATCGGCCTGGCCCTCATGGTGGTGGGCAACCTCTTCCCCGGCGGGGTCTTGCAGTTTTACGACGTCCTGACCAACGGTTATTGGCATGCCCGCAGCCTGGCTTACACGGGACGAAGCTACGCACGTCTAATCGAATGGTGCCGGATGCCCGGCGATCTGGTTTTCATTTTCCTGGGGGTGGTCCCCATGGTGATGGCCGCGGCCTTAACCTACTGGACCATCACCCGGGGAGCAAGCGCTTCGTCCCCGGGGGCCTGAGTGTGGGGATATAAGTGAGAAATAGTGGATTGTAAGCCAAAGGGGGAATCCAAGGTCGAGAATCCGGCCCATTCTCCTCTCAAATCTGTCTGTAGACCTGTTCCAGGAGGTGTTTAGTAAAAGTAGGGTGAAAATCCTTCTCGTTCATAAATTTGCCGGGGGATTTCATTTTGCTCCATGCGGTCAATGAACAGTCCTGCCAGCGCCTTGCGGACTACCTTGCGCCTCCTTTTGAACCCTGCGTCTCTCCGTGTCAGGTGGCCGGCCTTGTGTTTGCCTGAAGCATCCTCCATCTCCAGGCGACGCTTCAGAAAAAAAGGTTTTTGGAGCCCCTGCTGCGCACCCACAGGCAGTTCCACCGGTGATGGTGCTGAAGGTACCCCAGACCTAAAATCAGATTCTGACTTAATCTTCTTGCTACTTGACAGCATTAATAACAATTCTTACTATGTGAATTGATATTCACAATATTTATTAAATGGGAACCCAGAAATTAGAGACAGAGGTCAGGCGACGGCAAATTGCCCAGGCGGCGTTGAGCCTGGTGGCCAGCCACGGTTTAAAGGGGTTGACTATCGCCGGCATCGCCGGCCACATCGGTCTGGTGCCCTCGGCCATCTACCGGCATTTCAAAAACAAGGACCAGGTCATTGACGCCATACTTGATCTCGTCCGGGAGCGGCTTCTCGGGAACGTCCAGATGGTGACCCAGGAAACAGAAAATATCTTGGACCGGCTGAAACGGCTCCTGATGCTGCACATCCAGTTAATCCGGGAAAACCGAGGGATTCTGCAAGTCGCCTTTTCGGAAGAGATCATGAGTGGCCCTCCCGCTAGAAAGGGCAAGGTTTACGCCATGGTCAGGGCATATCTGCAGGAAGTGGCGAAAATCGTTTGTCAAGGCCAGGAAGCCAGCGTGATCCGGAAAGACCTGGAGCCGAACACGGTGGCGGTAGCCTTTCTGGGCCTGATTCAGCCGGCGGCCATTCTCTGGCAATTGAGCGAGGGCGAGTTTGAGTTGATGCACCAGGCAGAGAGGGCATGGAAGATTTTCGTCGCCGGCATTATTCCCAAAGGCTACCAAAGCCACCGGGCCAATCCTGGAAAAGGAGGAGGTCGCCATGACCGCCACTGAGGTTCTGAAACACGAACATAATATCATCGTGAAGGTTCTTGGCGCCGGCAGACGCGAGGCTCAAGCCATCACCGACACCGGCAAGATGAACGTGGAGAAACTGGACAAGATTCTGGATTTCTGCCGAGTGTTTCTCGACCAATGCCATCACGGCAAGGAAGAGGAATATCTTTTCCCCACAATGGAGAAAAGGGGCATCCCCGCTGATAAAGGTCCTATACCCGTGATGCTGCATGAGCATGCAGGCGGCCGCAATACGGTGAAGGCCATCTCCGAGGCCCTGGCCCGGGCTAAGCAGGGTGATGCAGCGGCAACTCAGGCGGTGGCGGCTAATTTAGCCATCCTTGATGAACATCTCCGGAGCCATATCGATAAGGAAAATGAGGTGCTTTTTCCGATGGCCGATAAAGTCTTCACCCCGGAGGATCAGCAAGCGTTATTGGCTTCGTTTGAAAAGCATGAAGCTGAAGAAATCGGTGAAGGGGTACATGAGAAATATCACCAACTAGCGCATGAGCTGGCACAGGATTGATTCGGCAATCGAGAATCTGCCCGCGTCAAGGCAGCTTCGTATCATCAAGCAAAAACTTTTCCAGAGGAAAAGAACCATGAAAAAGATCAATCTCCTCGAAGCCAACGATTTCTCCGAAAAGGGCATGAAAAAGCTTCTGGTGCATGACTCTCCTTATTTCAAAATCCTTAACTTCAATTTCAAAGCTGGCCAGGAACTCCCGGTGCATGCCCACGACATCGAGGGGCAGGTGAGTTTGGTAGTCTTAGAGGGCGAGGGGGAATTTCTCGGGAAAGACGGCGCCACGCTGCCCGCGGCCCGGGGGGACGTGCTGATTTCCGAGATCGCCGCACCCCACGGCATCAGGGCCAAGACCGAATTGCGAGTTCTGGTCACCATTGCCCCGCCCATTTGATCAGGGGATAAATATTTGGAAAAGAGGAAACGATTATGGCTAAAGCGGTTTACATCGATGAAGAAGAATGCATCGGCTGCGGCTCCTGCGTGGAGATCTGTCCCGAGGTCTTTCAAATGAAGGAAAGTGAGGAAAAGGCCGGGGTCATCAAACCGGAAGGAGGGCCGGAAGAATTGATTCAAGAAGCCATGGATACTTGCCCCACTTCTTGTATTCACTGGGAAGAGTAGCACGTCTGATGATGGCCGGTTGGATCATCTTAATGTCCGGTAAATATTGAGGTATTGACATGGAGCGGCGCATACCCGTAATTATGGCGGAAGAATGCATTGCCTGCGGCAATTGTGGGCAGGTCTGTCCGGAAGTATTCCGCCTCAATGAATCCCTGGGGCATTCCGAGGTGATTAACCCCTACGGGGCCTCGGAGGACAAGATTCAAGAGGCTCTAGACCAGTGCCCGGTCCAATGCATTCATTGGCAGGAGGGGGAATAGTGAGGCTAACCTCAAAAGGCCAGGAGACCAGCAGAGAGTTTCCCCGGATATGTCTATAATTCAGTGTTTGCCTGACGGCAAGGAGATCGAGATTGGGGAAGGTGAAACCATCCTGCAGGCCGCGGTCCGGGCCGGCATTGCCCTGGCTCACATCTGTGGGGGAAATGGCCGGTGCTCCACTTGCCGGGTCATCATTCTCCAGGGCCTGGAGAATTGTGCGGCCCGGAATCCTAAAGAACAAGCCATCGCCGAGCAGTTGCATTTTGATCCCACAATTCGCCTGGCTTGCCAGACGACGGTCACTGGCAGGGTAACCCTGCGAAGACTGGTCCTGGATGATGAAGATGTCGAATTAAGCAGCCTCTTTATCAGAGGCGTCCCGCCGGGCTTAACCGGAGTTGAGAAACATGTCCTGATTCTCTTTGCGGATATCGCCGGGTTCACCTCGTTCGCGGAGTCCCTGCTCCCTTATGATGTGATCCATGTTTTAAACCGTTACTTCCATCGGGTGGGGGAGGTGATCGCCCGCCATGGCGGTCATATCGACACCTACATGGGGGATGGGTTCATGGCCCTCTTTGAGGCCGACGCTCCAGTCGATGGCGCCTTACGGGCTATCCGGACAGGACTGGAGATGATCGAGGCGGTCCGGAAACTTGGTCCGTATTTGCAGGAGCTATACCAAGAGAGCTTCGAGATACGTCTAGGCTTGCACTACGGACAAGTGGTAGCCGGGACCTTGGGCGCTCCGGGGAACAAGAAAATGACGATCATCGGCGATGCAGTAAACCTCGCCAGCCGTATCGAGGCAGCCAATAAGCGGGTAGGCACCCAGTTTCTCATCTCGGCAGATGTCTATGCGCTGGTGAAAGAACACGTGCGGCTGGGTCAAAGGACTCGCCTTACGCTTCCTGGTAAAAGCGGGCAATACACCCTTTATGAAATAATCGGATTATCGGATTAAAAGACAATGCAACCGCAAAATAAAGGATCATGATGATACCTACTCTTAATGCGCTCATCAAGGGGGGTCTGGAAGTTTCACTATCCAAATCATACCTGCAACCTGTCCGGGTCTGGGGATAATTGCCGGGTTTGGCAAGTAATATAGCACAGAGCAAAGATTTCTCACCCCGGACTTATACCGGGGCCGCCATCGGGTCACCGTGGTGGGGCCGGGTAGCCAAGTGATTGAGTGGAAGTGGTCGCGCAGTGACTGAAGTCATCTGACCTCTATCTTGACCAGGATCTCTTCTGTCGAGGCCACAGGTTTACCGCCCTTTATCGCCGGCATAAACCGCCACTTCTTGAGGCTATCCAGCAATATCCTGTTAAGAAGTGGATTCGGAGTCGGCTTGACGAGTTCCACCTCTACGCTGCCATCTACGGCAATATGAAAACGCACCAGAGCCGCGGCATTAAAGGCTTCTGCCCGCAAATCTTCCGGAATTTGCGGCATGGGATGGATGATGGCCCGGGCGCCGCTGCTCCCATACATGTTACCCTGAGGCTGGCCCTTTCCGCCATATGACCCAGCCTGGGTGCTGTTGTTCCCGGAGGTTTTCACCTCAGGCGCGGCCTCCCCCACAGGGGCGCCGCTGGACGCGGCCGCGGCAGGAATCGCCACGGGGGGCACCTCCTTTGGGGCTACCGGCTTCTTATTGATGCGCTGCCTCACCTGAGGCTGCACAGGAGCAGGTTGGGGCTGGACCACGGCGGCAGGTGGTCCCGGCTGGCTGCTCTGGGTCGGATAGTACTGATCAAGCAACTGGGCTTCGATGGGAGGTGGCTCAGCCGGCCGCTGGGTGGGTTTTCCCATAAAATTCGCTAACCCCCATAACGCCGCCGCCCAAATCAGCAGGGCTGCCGGCAGCGTCCAGGGGAGGCGTTGCCAAGGGCTATCCATACCATGGAGCACCCGCGCTGAGGCAATCTCACTCAACATGTTTGACCGCAATGAGAAAATGCTGCGCCCCCGCATCGCGCGACTGCATCATCGCCTGGACAATTACGCCGTAGGGCGCGGCGCTGTCGGCCGCCACAATGACACTTGCGTCCTCTCCCTTGAGCATCGGTTTCAAGGTCGCGGCCAGCGTCAACAGCGTCACCGGGGTCTCGTCCAAGAGGATGCGACCGTCCAGGGTGATGGTAAGCGTCACCGGGGTCTTGGGCTGCATGGCGGCAGCGCGCCCCCGGGGGAGATTGACCGCCAGAGAATGCAGGTTCTGCATGGACAGTGAAGCAAGCATGAACGTGACGAGGAGAAAGAACATCACGTCGATCATGGGGATGATCTCGATGCGGCCGCGCCGGGGTTGGCGGGACTTACGCAGTTTCATGGCTGTTCTCCTGGGAAGCCTCAGCCATGCGGATATTGTCCACCAGCCGCGTCCCCAGTCGTTCCATTTCGTCCAGCACCTGCGACTGCCGACGCGAAAAGAAATTGAAGGCGAACAGGGCAATGATGGCAATGAAGAGGCCCAGCGCGGTGGCGATCAGCGCCTGGGCCACCCCTCCTGTCACTCCGGTTGGATCCACCAGGCCGTTGTTGCCGATCAGGTTGAAGGCGTGCATCATCCCGGTGATCGTTCCCAGCAGTCCCAAGAGAGGGGCCGCGGTGACGATGGTTTCGAGCACCCACAATCCCCGGCTCAAGTCATTCTCAATCAATTGGGCTTTATCGCCGGCGCGCGATTCCACGAACCAGACCGGATTCCTGCGGTTATCCATGACATCTCGGAAAAACTGTTGGAAATAGTTGCGCGGATCGAGCCCCAGCAACTGTTGCTCCAAATCTGACCAGGGAAAACCATAAGTTTCAACAAGTTCAAGCATTGGCCCCGGAAGACGCACATACCGCCAATAGACGAACGCCTTGTCGATTATGACTACCACAGCCAGAATCCCGAGCAGCAACAAGAGATAGACCATGGGACCGCCCAATTTCAACGCTTCCAAGGCCACGCGTATTTCTTGCATCGTAAGTCTCCGTATCGAATAAATTGTGGTGCCGGGGAACGCTTTTCCCTCGGTCAACCATCAAAATATTTTTTTAAGGCCGGCGAAGAAGCCAATCCGCGGCCCGTACTGGGGAGCGAACACGCCGATTCCGGTCCCGGTCCTGATTTCATTGACTCGGTCTAAAACGTTGAGGACGGCCAGGCGCAACTCGACGGGGCCGATGCCCGCCAACTCAAACTTACGCTTCACCCCCAGATTGACCTGGACGTTGTCCGGCACGACTTCCCTATTGGCGAAGCCGGACCGCAAGCCGCTGCCGTAGGTGAGATCGACGCTGAACAGCGTTTCCCACCAGCGGTAGGAGACCCCGCTGGAAATGGTATAGAGCTGGTCGTGGTCCGTATGAATCCAGCTTTGGGCGATGTAGTTCAACTCATCCTGAGAGAAGTTATACTGCCCCGAGACCACCTGTCTGGCCAGACTTTCGGTGCGGGCAACATTGGCGTATGCGGCAAAATTCCCTAAGTGGTAGTTGCCGGTCAGCTCCAACCCCAGGATTTTCCCTTGCGCATAATTGAAAGGCGCATAGATCAGGGCCTGCCCGAACTGGCCCTCGTCGATCAGGTCCTTGGTGATCTTGTAGAAGCCATCAAGGCCAAGTTGCGCCGCGGGGGTGATCTTCTGGATGACGCCGGCGTCAAAATAATTGGACCTTTCCGGCAAAACGGGCGAATTTTGACTGATTTCCGTCGCATTGGAGGTGTTCTGGTAGAGTGAAACTGACTTGTTCAAGATCAACTCGGTGGGCGGCGGGGTGAAGTATCGGGCATAGCCGGCGTGCAGCGTGGTATCTGTCAAGACCTTGTAGACCAGGCCCAGGCGGGGGCTCAGTTGCTCGGCAGTCACATACTCGTTCATATAATCAAACCGGAGGCCATAGTTCACCGTCCATTTTTCAAAAGGCTTCCACTCGTCCTGAAGGTACGCTCCTACGAGAATGTTGCCGGTCTTCGGCTCGTTGTCCTTGATCGTGAAAGGATAACCGGAAACGTTTCCACCGACCTCCGGGAAAACCGTGGAGTAATTGATACTGGTAGTGTCTTCATAGCTCGTGGAAAAGCCCATGCGGATCGTGTGAGCGTCATTCAGGTGGTAACTTCCGTCACCTTGTAATTGGTTGATAAAACTGCTTTGGGAAACATTCGAGGCGACCCCGTTGAAGACCAGGTCGCCGACGGGGTCGGGCGTGAAATGAACGCTCGTGTAACGGTTAACGTAAGATATTTGGTAATTGAAGTCCGAGCCGATGGTGCTTTGATAGCCCAGGGCCTCAAAACGATTGGACTCGGACTGGTTCTCATTCAGGTTCTTGGAGGCGAAGTTGGGCTGGCCCGGCTGCAGGAATTGCGGAATTTGTCCCGGATTATTGGGAATTTGAAACCAACCATCGTAGGTGCCGAACATCACGAATACCCGCGACGTGGGATCAAGGAGGTACGAGGCGTACGCGAAGCCCGTTAATTGGTCCGTATTGTCATGAATGGCGTTGGGGCTGGAGGTGGGGTTTTCGATGCCCAGGTTGTTCTCCAGGTAGGAACCGGTCATAAAGTAGGTCAGTTTCCCAGCCGACCCTCCGTACTCAAAGCTCGGCTGCACGGTGGCGTGGCTTCCTCCGTAGAAATCGACATCCCCGCCGGTCTCATACCTGGTCGTGGTTTGTATTTCGATCACTCCCGCCTCGCGCTGGCCGTATTGGGCCGGCAGGGCGCCGGTCAGAAGGTCGATGTTACTGGCAAACCGGGTCTGCAGCACCTGGCCGAAACCGGTAATCCCCTCGGGCATGATAATACCGTCAATGCGGTACTGAAGATTAGCGTGGTCACCCCGAACATGCAACTGGCCGAACGAGTCATTGGCCACCCCGGGCGCCTGGAGCAACACCTGGTTGAAGGGCGTGTTTTCCCCCTGAGGCAAAGCGGTTATATCCTGCTGGGTGAAATTGTAGATGCTGCCTCCCGTCTTCGGTGACAGGCTGTTTTGAGCCCGGTTCAAGCGCTCCGCCTGGACTTTCAGCTCCAGTGCTTCCTGGGCGGCCAGAGTTAGCGCCGTAGTGGCTGTGGTTCCGGCCGTAAGCGTCACGATGGCGGTGCCTGCCTGGAAGCCGGATTTTTCCCCCAGGACCGCATAGGTGCCCGGCTTGACGTTCGAAAACACGAAGTTGCCGTTGGCATCACTCTCAGTCCTGCCTTTAATAGTATCATCGGGTGATTTCAGCACCAGGCTGGCCCCGGACAGGGGTCTTCCCAGGGCGTCCTTGATCGTTCCCTGGATTTGGTCGTTAGCCCCAGGGGCGGCATAAACCACCGCCGCCATTATGATGGAAAAAGCGAACGCCAGTGCGGAGGCCGTCAAAACCTTCATTGATCGCATTGCCTTCTCCTAATGCAAAGAAGTACATTTTCAATTCGACCTGCCAGCCTGCCTTTATGTCACAAGCCAGCACCTTTAAATGAGGTAAAATGGGCCAGGGCCGTGATGATCTTGGCCCCGGCCCATCAAGAGGTCCTCATCGAGGAGTATAGACACAAATGCAACTTAGTTGCAATATTTTTTAGGGCCGTTTCCGCTGTAAGCGAATATTATGAAAAAATCCCTTCGCTAAATTTGCATGTCAAAAATCGTGGAGAAATTTTTTGGGGAAAAACCTGACCAGATTTTGATCAGGCAGAGGCTTGATAACTGCTATATATCGCCTACCTGTTCACCGCATACAATGGTTTTGATAGGCAAATCATCTAGCTCCAATCGGTTCAGGACGCTTAAAGACATCTGCAGACCCGCTTTCTAAAATCACCCGTCTATTTGTTGGAAAGCAAACCCTCAGAGGGTTCGTGCAACAGGTTCCGCAGAAACCGGCCGGTGTGCGACTCGGGGTGGCGGGCCAGTTCCTCCGGGGAGCCGGCGGCCACCAGGTGGCCGCCGCGGTCGCCCCCTTCGGGGCCCAGGTCAATGAGGCAATCCGCGGTCTTGATGACCTCCAGGTTGTGTTCGATGACGATGACGGTGTTGCCGTCCTCCACCAGACGGTTCAGCACCTGGAGCAGCTTTTCGATATCCGCCAGGTGGAGTCCGGTGGTGGGCTCATCCAGGATGTAGAGGGTGCGGCCGGTGGCCCGTTTGCTCAGCTCCCGGGAGAGCTTGAGGCGCTGGGCCTCGCCGCCTGAGAGGGTGGTGGCCGACTGCCCCAATTGGATATAGCCCAGGCCCACGTCCGCCAGGGTGCGCAGCTTATCCCGCAGGGCCGGCACCGGCCCGAAGAACTCCAGGGCCTGGTCCACCGTCATCTCCAGGACCTCGGCAATGGTCTTCCCTTTGTAGCGAATCTCCAGGCTGCTCTGATTGTAGCGCAGCCCCTTGCAGACCTCGCAGCGAACGTAGACGTCCGCCAGGAAATGCATCTCGATCTTATTGATGCCCTCGCCCCGGCAGGCCTGGCAACGCCCGCCCTTGACGTTGAAGCTGAAGCGCCCGGGCCGGTAACCCCTAAGGCGCGCCTCGGGCACCTGGGCGAAGAGCTCCCGGACGATGGTGAACAGCCCCGAGTAGGTGGCGGAATTGGAGCGGGGAGTGCGGCCGATGGGGCTCTGGTCGATGTTGATCACCTTGTCCAGGTGTTCGGCGCCCAGGAGCCCGGCATAGGGCGCCGCGGCGATCTTGGCCCCATAGAGCTTCTGGCGCAGGGCCTGGTACAGGGTGTCCATGATCAGGGTGGACTTGCCGGAGCCGGAGACCCCGGTGACGCAGATGAAGACGCCCAGGGGGATGTCCAGGTCCAGATTCTTGAGGTTGTGGCCGGCGGCGCCTTTCAGGTGCAAAAAATTTTGGGGCAGCCGGCGGCCGCGGGGCAGGTGGATGCGGCGCTGGCCCGAGAGAAACAGGCCGGTGAGGGAACGTTCGCTCCGCAGCAGTTGCTCCGGGGTGCCGCCGAAGACCAGCCGGCCCCCTTCCCGGCCGGCGCCCGGGCCCATATCCACCACGTAGTCCGCCTGGAGAATGGTCTCGGGGTCGTGCTCCACCACTATCACGGTGTTGCCCAGGTCCCGCAGGGCCTTTAGGGTGCGCAGCAGCCTCTGGGTGTCCCGGGGGTGGAGGCCGATGCTGGGCTCATCCAGGATGTACAGGACCCCGCTCAACTTGGAGCCGATCTGGGTGGCCAGCCGGATGCGCTGGGCCTCGCCGCCGGCCAGGGTGCCGGTGGTCCGGTCCAGGGTGAGGTAGTCCAGGCCCACTTCCTCCAGGAACCCCAGACGCTCGGTGATCTCTTTGAGGATGCGGCGGGCGATCTCCGCCTGGCGGGGGGTGAGGTCCAGACTGACGAACCAGCGCAAGGCCCGGGAAACGGTGAAGCCGGTGACCTCGCTGATGTTGGTCCCGTTAATCCGCACCGCCAGGGCTTCGCGCCGCAGGCGGGCCCCGCCGCAGTCCGGGCAGGGGCGCACCCCCATGTACTGCTCGATCTCTCCCCGCACCAGGGGGGAATCGGTCTCCCGATAGCGCTCCTGGAGCAGGGGGATCACCCCGGGGAAGCTCTTGGCCTCATAGAAGCGCCGCCCGCCTCGCTCATGGAAGAAGTTGATGGGGACTCCCCGGGAGCCGTAGAGAACGGCCTCCCGGACTTCCGGGGCCAGGTCTTGGAAGGGGGTGTGAATGGAGAAGCGGTAATGCTGTTCCAGGGCCTCCAGCATTTGCTGGTGGCGCAGGGAGTGGCGCTGGGCCCAGGGGCGCACCGCCCCCTCCCGGAGGCTCAGCGAGCGGTTGGGGACCACCAGGTCGGGGTCGATGATCAGCCTGGTGCCCAGGCCGCTACAGCCCGGGCAGGCCCCCTGGGGGCTGTTGAAGGAAAAGAGCCGGGGGGTGAGTTCCGGCAAGGAAACCCCGCAGTGGTCGCAGGCGAAGCGTTCGGAGAACAATAGTTCCTCGCCCCCCTGGACAATGATCCGCACCAGGCCGTCGCCCAGCTTCAGGGCCAACTCCAGGGAGTCGGTGAGGCGGGCCCCCAGGTCGGGCTTGATCACCAACCGGTCCACCACCGCTTCGATGGTGTTCCGGCGGTTCTTGTCCAGGGGCGGCAATTCTTCCAGCTCCAGGATGTCGCCGTTGAGGCGCACCCGGCTGTAGCCCTCCTGGCGCAGGCGCTCCAGGAGCTTGTGATGCTCACCCTTGCGGTCCACCACCACCGGGGCCAAAACGGTGATCCGGCTGCCCTCCGCCAGACCCATGACCTGGTCCACCATCTGGGGGACGCTCAAAGAAGAGATGGCCCGGCCGCAGCGGTAGCAATAGGGGGTCCCCACCCGGGCGAACAGGACCCGCAGATAATCGTAAATCTCGGTGGAGGTGGCCACGGTGGAGCGGGGGTTGCGGGAGGCGCTGCGCTGCTCGATGGCGATGGCGGGCGACAGCCCCTCGATATACTCCACGTCCGGCTTGTCCATGAGTTCCAGGAACTGCCGGGCGTAAGCCGATAAACTTTCGACGTAGCGCCGTTGGCCCTCGGCGTAGAGGATGTCGAAGGCCAGGGTGGACTTGCCGGAGCCGCTGACCCCGGTAATCACGATGAACCGGTTCCTGGGCAGCTCCACGTCGATGTTCTTGAGATTATGCTCCCGGGCGCCCCGGATGATGATCTTGCTGGTGGGCATCGGTAGTTGCTTAACCCCAGGGGTGCGGGGTCAAATCGAGGTCAGGGCGGCGCCTCCCCGGGCGGGCGCTGCGGTGAGCTGCTGCTGTTCCTTGGGCTTGGGTTTGCGGCCCCGCTTCTTTTTGGTCTCATAGGAGACAAACTTGATCCCCTGGGCCCGGCCGGCCCCGCCGGCCCAAAGCAGGGGGCCGTTTCCCAACTGCCGCACAATCTCGGCCAGGGTGCATCCCAAATATTTAGCCGGAATCACGGTGACTTCCAATTTCAGCCCCATTTTGGGGGGTTCTTTTCCTCTGGGCATGAAAATCTTCCTTGGTTATCTAAATTGGCGCAAGAGGGGCTCACGAGCTTGAGGTGGGCGGCTGGCCAACGGCGCTTGCTAAATTACTATCCCCAATTGTTTAATGTAACTCCTGGTGGCGGCTTTCGCCATACTTTTTATAAGTTGGCGCGCTGACCGATACCCTTGCCCCGCCGCAAGACCCTGAAGAGAAAGATTCTTGTCCGGCCCCGGTAGAGGTGCTATAGGATACGGAAACCAATGCCGATAAGGAAACAATGCCGGCGGAGGAGGATCTCCATGAAAAGGTATCCGCTCTTAGCAATAGTGGTAATTGCCCCCCTGTTTCTTGCCCTTCCAGGGGTAACCAGGGCTTGCACCTATGTCTTCCTGAAGGCCAAGGATGGCAGCATCGTCTCGGTCCGCTCCATGGAATTCTACAGCGATCTCGGCGCCCAGCTGCAAATGATCCCCCGGGGAACCGCTTACGCCAGTGAGGCTCCCAAGGGCGCCAGGGGGTTGCATTGGAAATCCAAGTATGGGGTGGTCGCCATCTCGGTGTTGGGTAAGAACAACCTGCTGGCCGACGCGGCCAACGAGAAGGGCCTTTACATCTCGACCTTGTGGTTTGATGATGTCAAGTATCCTGAGATCAAGCCCGGCGATGCCGTGATCGATACTGAGAATTTTCTCGCCTGGGTCGCCGGAAACTTCGCCACGGTTGATGAACTGAAGGAGGCGCTTGGCAGGGTGAAGGTCTATGGGCGCGCCGATAAGGGCTTCAACCAGGGGGAAGTGGTTCCTCTACACTGGCCGGTCACCGATGCCAGCGGCAATTCCGTCGTGCTTGAATACCTGGATGGGCAAATGAAGATCTGGGACAATCGCCAGAACGGCGTCCTGACCAATGACCCTAACCTGGGATGGCACCTGGATAATCTGCGGTTCTACTCCAATCTCAAGGCCTTTGCCTTCCCGGTGCCCGAACTCAAGGACGATCGTTGGGCGCTGGGCTCGGATATGAAGGGACTCCCCGGCGACTACACCAATGCCAGCAGGTTCGTGAAGATTTCGGCCTTGAAGTTTTTTTCCCAACAGCCTAAAGACGCGGATGAAGCCCTGAACCTGGGCATCCACCTGATCAACACGGTGGATATTCCTTACGGCCCGCAGCTATGGATCGCCGGCCAGACCGGACATGTGCAGTTTACGCCATGGCACAGCTTCTTCGACCATCGCAACTTGCGCTTTTATTACCGGACCTATGAAAACCCGAATCTCCGGATGATCGACCTTAAGAAACTCGATTTCAAAGAAGGGAATTCCGTCAAGACCGTCGAAATCTACGGTGGCGCGCCTTACCAGGACGTGACTCAGGCCTTTAAGAATTAGGAGGCATTGTTCTCCAAAAATAGAAACAAAACTCGAAACTGGGCGGCCCGATCACCGGCTGGAAGCCTGTGCCACTGTCGCCCCTACAACTCGAAACCCTAGAAGTGTTAGCTGGGGAAAATCTTCTCCGGTTCGGCCCGAAAGGCCGGAGCCACGGCGTAGCGCACCCGGTTGGCCTTCTCGCCATTGTGTTCCAGGACGCCCTCCTTTTGCAGCAGGTTCAGATAGCCCCAGGCGGTCTTTTTATTGATCCGGAAGTGCTCCTCAAAATCCAGCAGCCGGAACCAGCGGCCACCGTTGCGGCGAAGAAAGTCCCACAGGGTTTCGAAAGTAAGCTTGCGCCTGCCCTCCAGAGGCAGGGACAGGCAAGACAGGGCCCGGCGCAAGGCCTCGCCGTCAACGGCCTGCGGCTCCGGGGAGGGCGCCGCGGCTTCCCGGTCCCGGGGCGGGGCGGTCCAGTCATCCGTCAAGTGCTCGAAATAATGCTCCACCTGCTCTTCGATGAGGTTCAGGAGACGGTAGAACTGGGACAGGGTGATCTGCCCGGACAGGCGGTTGACCAGGTAATCCTTGGCCCTTTTCCGCACAAAGGAGACCCGCTCCCGGCGCCCGGCGGGCAATCGGGTGGCGTCCAGCAAGACCTCGAAAAACATGCCGGCCACCAGGGTGGTGTCCAGGCCCGAGCCCGGGGGCGGCTGAGAGGCCAGCCGGTCGCAGACCTGCAAGGCCCCGGCCTGCAAGGTGAACTCCCCGAAATCGTCGGCGAAATCGGCCAACTTCTCGGGACAGGCCGCGGTGATGACCTGCTCCGTCAGGACCCGCACTAAACCCAGAACGCCCTCCCGGTCCATTAGTAAGCCCTCCCTGGCTCGGCCCGATTATAAGGCATAACTGCCCAAAGGGGCAAGACCGTCTTAGCCGGTAAGGAAACATCTGCATCAGGAGGTAGGGGCGAATCCTGGCGGGGATTGACATTGGCGCCTCTGGTACTTATCTTCGGTCCAGAAAATATCTGCAAGCTCTGCAACTGGTTCAACAATCCTTAGCCTGCCCTTTATGGGAGAGTGGGGGTTTTTATGAAGGCGGAGAACCGGCTTACTGTGGCTTCGAAATTAAAGAGAACGATCGCCTGCCTCATACTGAGCAGCCTGTGGCTGGTGGCGGCCTGCGCCCCGGGTGGGGGTTATGGGCCTTCCTCCGCAAATTTTTCTCCTCCTCAACCCGCGCACAACTACCCCGATTACTACTCAAATGATTACCTGCACGGCCTGCACTCGGATTATTCCCCGGACCTTCCGTGAATGGCGCCCGCTCCCGGATCATCCTGTACCTGGCCGTTATCCTTTCGCCTTTACTGGTGGTGGCGGCCTTCCACCTGAAGACCGACGACGTATTCTATTATAATGTTGGCCGCGGCTTTGCCCAACTGGCTTTTGCGATTCTCATCATGCAGGTGGTCCTGGCCGCCCGCCTCCATTGGGTGGAGGCGCCCTTCGGCCTCAATCTCACCTTCCCGTTCCACCGCCGCATGGGGACCGCGGCCGCCATCCTCCTGATCCTGCATCCCCCGTTAATGGCCCTGGGCGGCGGGGGCTGGCACTTGCTCTATGGACTCGACGTCGAATGGTACATCCTGATTGCCAAGGTGGCGCTCCTGCTGCTGCTCATCCATGTGGCGCTAAGCCTCTGGCGGGCGCGGCTGGGGATCAAGTACGAAACCTGGCGCCTGGTCCATGACACCCTGGCGCCCCTGGTGTTGGTCCTGGTCTTTCTGCACAGTTGGAACGCCAGTGACGATCTCAGGGTGCGGCCCATGCAGGTCCTGTGGCTGGTGTTCCTGGCGGTGGCCCTCCTGCTTTTCGGCTATCACCGCCTGGTCAGGCCGCGGCTGCTCCGGGATCATCTTTACCGGGTCCAGGAGGTCCGCGAGGAGAACCCCAGGGTCTGGACCATCAAATTCGCCCCGCCCCCGGGGGAGCGGCGGTTCGATTTCCTGCCGGGCCAGTTCCAATTCGCCACCCTGTTCCGGGGCCGGGGGCTGCCGGTGGAGGAACACCATTTCACCATCTCCTCCAGCCCCAGCGAGCCCGGCTACCATGCTTCCACCATCAAGGAGTCGGGGGATTTCACCAGTACCATCGGCCAGACCAGGGTTGGCGATACCGCCGCCCTTCACGCCCCCTTCGGACGCTTCTCTTACCTGCTGTATCCCCAATCGCGGGATCTGGTCTTTATCGCCGGGGGGATCGGCATCACCCCCTTGATGAGCAACCTGCGCCACATGCGGGATACCCAGGCGCAGAGGCGGGTCCTGCTGCTCTACGCCAACCGGACCGAGAGCGGCATCGTCTTTCGGGAGGAACTGGCCCGGATGGAGGAGGAGGGGAGGCGACCCGAACTTCAGGTGGTCCATGTCCTGAGCCGGCCGGCAGAGGCCTGGCCTGGCGAACACGGCCATTTGGACCGGGAAAAGCTGGCCCGCCTCTGCGGCGAGCGCCTGGGGACGGCCTCCTTCTTTCTCTGCTGTCCGCCGCCGCTGATCCATAGTCTGGTGCCGACCTTGCGGGATCTGGCAGTGGCCGACTCCCGCATCCATTTTGAATATTTTTCTCTATAAGTGAGAGGCCTGAGCCATGGAATTTAAGATGCTTAACCGGGTGACCGCCCTGGTAATGGTCATCTGCCTGGCGGCGGCGGTGGCTTTGGCGTTTCTCCGGTCGGTGTGACCTCCCTTATAGCTCTCAGCTTTCCCCAGTCAGCCTTCAACTTTTGGGGAAGATCGCCGTCACTTTAGAGACCGGCGCCGATCTGGGCCAACTGCCGCGCCAGCTCTTGGGCCTCCCGGATCCCCGGCAGACAGGTGAACCGGTGGCAGAGATAGGCCACCGGGGCGCCGTCGAGAGAACTGTAAGGGCCGACCGCGGGCGCCACCGCCTCCAGGGCGGCGGCGTCCGCCGGGTTCTTCAGGAGCAGGCGCCGCTCCGGGAGAAAGATACGGTAAGCTGCCTTGAGCATCTCCTGAATGGCCGGGTCCCCGGGAGCGCCCACCAGGGTCAGGTCCAACGGCGGGATGAGATCCAGGATTTGCACGGAGAGCAGGTGGGCAAAGGCCCAGGGGGTCTCCCGGGCCTGATCCTGGAGGACCCGGAGGATTGCCAGGGCCCGCTCCCGGTAGCGGTCTTCGTCGGTAAGGCGGTGCAGCTTGAGGCAAACCCTGGCGGCCATGGAACTGCCGGAAGGCAGGGTCTGGTCATAAATGCTCCTGGCGCGCAGCAATGGCGCCTCCTGATCGCGAGCCACCAGGAAATAGACCCCGGAAACCGGGTCCAGGAACAACTCATCCAGCAGATCCACCAGACGCCGGGCGGCCGCCAGCCAGGACGGGTCGAAGTCGGCTTCGTAAAGCTCCAGCAGCCCGTAAGCCAGGTGGGCGTAATCCTCAGAAAAACCGGGGACGCTCACCCGGCCCTGCCGCCAGCTCCGCTGGAGCCGCTCTTCCCGGAATAGCTCCGCCAGTAAGAAGCGGCCCGCCCGGGCCGCGGCCTCGTAATAGCGCGGTTCCCCCAGAACCTGGAATCCCTGGGCCAGGGCCGCCAGCATCAGACCGTTCCAGGAGGCCACGATCTTGTCATCCCGGTGAGGCGGCGTCCGCCTGGCCCGGGCCCAGCGCAAGGCCTCCAGGGCCGCGGTCAGGCGCTGCTCCACTTCCGGGCGACTGAGGGAGAAGGCCGCGGCCAGCTCCTCCAGGGAGCGGGGCCGGGTCAGGACGTTAGTCCCCTCAAAATTCCCGGTCGCGGTCACCCCCAGGGCCGCGATGGCCAGGGACGCCTGGTCCGGTCCCAGGTCTGATCCCACCACCGCGGCCACTTCCTGGAGACTCCAGACGTGGTACTTGCCTTCCACCCCTTCGCTGTCGGCATCCCAGGCGGTATAGAAGCCCCCGTCGGCAGCCTCCATATCGCGCAGGGCGAAATCCAGGGTTTCGGCGGCGACCCGCCGGCTCAGGGGGCTGCCGCTGAGCTGAAAGTGCGCCAGGTAAAGGGGGGCCAGCAGGGCGTTGTCGTAAAGCATCTTTTCAAAGTGGGGCACCACCCAGGCGGCGTCCACGGAGTAGCGGTGAAAACCGCCCCCCAACTGGTCGTAAATGCCGCCCCGGGCCATCTTCTCCAGGGTAAAGCCCAGCTTCTCCAGCGCCTGGGGGTCCCGGGAAAGGTGGTAATAGTAGAGGATAAGGCCTAACTCCAGGGCGCGGGGAAACTTGGGGGCGCCGCCCAGACCGCCGTGGACCGGGTCGTACTCCTGCAGCAAGCGGCGCACCGCCTGATCCGCCACTTCCCGGGAGGGCTCGGCCGCCGCCGCGGGAAGCTCTCCCAGGGTTTGCAGGTGCGCGATGACCCGGCGGGCCAGCTCCTGGATCTGTTCCTGGTTCTTGCGGTAAGCCTGGCTCAGGGCCAGGAGCAGCCGGGGAAACCCCGGCAGGCCGCCCCGGTCCGCCGGGGGGAAATAGGTGCCGCCGTAAAAGGGCTTCAGGTCCGGGGTGAGGAAGACGCTCAAGGGCCAACCGCCCCGGCCGGTGAGGGCGGTGACCACGTTCATATAAGTCTCGTCCAGGTCGGGGCGCTCTTCCCGGTCCACCTTGATGGACACAAAGTGTTCGTTCAAGACCGCAGCAATGGCCTGGTCTTCGAAACATTCGTGGGCCATGACATGGCACCAGTGGCAGGTGGAATAGCCGATGCTCAGGAAGATGGGCCGGTCCTCCCGGCGAGCCCTTTCCAGGGCCTCGGGACCCCAGGGGTGCCAATCCACCGGGTTATGGGCGTGCTGCTGCAGATAGGGGCTGGCGCTCTCGAGCAAACGGTTGGGGCGTGGTTCTGCCATGCGGGGATTCCTTTGCCCAAAAATGGTCCGGGTAAGCGCGCCGGCTGGCGCTGGCTCCCGGGGCTTACCCGGAATATTTTATTAAGTTAATTACTGCGGCGCCGGTGAGCAAGGCGGGGTCAGGGGGCCGGGGGGGGGTCGCGAGCCTTTATCTCGAATAATTTCACCCTCTCATTCTATTACTCGGGACGAAAAATTGATTAACTACGGAGGTTTTATTTAATCCCCTCTCCCCCGCTGGGGGAGAGGGCTAGGGTGAGGGGGAATTTAATCTCTTTTCCGCTCCCCTTAATAACGACTTCCGAAAAAAGATTTACCGGGGAGAGTCGTTGCCGGCGGACCCGGAGGCCTTCTGAGTGGCCTTGGCATAACCTGAGGACGCAGCCGGGGGAAAAAAGAACCCCGATGCAGACCTTTCTTGAGGCCCGGGATTGGATTTAAATAGATGATTTGCCTATCAAAGGCAATGTATGCGGTGAACAAGTAGGTGATATATAGCAGCTATTACCACTTTGCATCAGAAGTTAAATGATTTGAAAAGCCGGTCATGGATAGTGACTTCGAAAGTATTCAAACTACATTTTAGAAATTGATGGGATCTTTTTTGCAATCCTTCAATGACCATATGCCTATAAGTCTTCGCTGGGTATCTTGGTCTTTTTCCCTCGTGAGATATTTAGCGAATTTAAAGAAATATGGAACTATCAGTTGGTTTATCTCTATATCTATTGACCCCATAATCGCTGCATCATTGCAGAATTTGTATTGGTTCCCCCATCCTCTTATTCTGTTGCTGATATAGTAGAGCGCATTAATCAGTGTTTGTGCTTTCTCATTGTTATCATTAGTTTTCAGAACAGCACCGAGGGTGTCACTGATTGATATAATCAGCCTTTTCCTCGATGCAGACGATGGTCGAATAAGCCTGCCTTTAAATTCAATCCCTAAGAACTCGAACGGCTTATCTACAGTGCCCTGAGAGGCCTTATTTGACTGCGCTTCAAGATCGTATGCCTCTAATCCATGCTTGCCCAATAGCCTCTGCGCCTTCCTGTATGCACCGCGCACTGCCCCGTAGGTCGGTCCCATAATAATGAAATCATCAAGGTATCTCAGGCATGTAATGTCCTGACTGTTCATTTGCACATCAAATTCGTGCAATAAAACATTTCCAATTAACGGCGATAGGCAGCACCCTTGGGGGGTGCCAGTTTTATCAAATATAAATTTATCCCTGAACTCCGCACCATACCTACGCTCAAGGTCGGCAAGATTGACGATTTCAATGTTCGTAGTTTGCTCAAGCAGTTGGCTGAAGTCGTTATCGTTCCAGAAACCACTTATTTGTTTCACAACCTTGGGGCGTGGAATATTTGCGAAAAAATCAGCTATGTCTGACCTGATGTAATACTTCGCACCACCCTGAATAGCCGCCACTGTTGCTTTTATGGCTCCTGGAACGCCCTTGCCTGGAATTGCGCCGAAACTTGTAGGTATGGAGAAGTATTCTTTGATTTTTTTGCGGCGGGATAGCTCGTCTAAAATAGCACGTTGGACAACCCGTGCTTCTATTGTGGCGGAAACAATAGGCCGTCGCTTTGTGCTATTCTTCTTTTTATATGGTACACCCTTTGCACTACCAAAGTTGAAATTTTTCTTACGTAACTTGTTAGCTAACTTTCTGAGATTCTCTTCCTCATTTTGCTTATACTCATTAACAAGTCTGAGTGTATCTTTGGAATCCGATTGTTTACCGTTCTCGTATATCTTTGCCCATGATTTCCTAAGGGATTCTTTCTTTTTAATGTTTTCGTATAATCTATATTGACGTGTCATTCTGGCTTTAGTCTCAGCGGTTCACTCTACTCGCCAAAGAGTCTCCGTTTCCCTCAGTGGCTTGAAGGCGACTGAGCCAGTGTCGCTACTCGCTACACTGCCACCCTCTTCTATACGGTCGGCTTCGACAAGCGACCCGCCGCAAGAGACGGTAAGAAGGACGATCCAGAGCAATAGCCCAAGACCTGCCCGCACCAAGTTGAACTTGGCACGTTTTTGCATGCGGCAACTTTCATCGGCACCTCCAAGGCGAGTGTAACCTTTTTGGGTTTTTGTCAACCCGAAAGTGACGGCCGCCCGCAGGCCGCCCGCCTTCAAAGAAATGGTGATAACCGTCCGCTGAGACTCGTGGATTGAGCGAGTTACGGTCTCATTCTTTGGCGTGCGTCCTGCATCCGTTTCCCTCAGTGGCTTGAAGGCGACTGAGCCAGTGTCGCTACTCGCTACACTGCCACCCTCTTCTATACGGTCGGCTTCGACAAGCGACCCGCCGCAAGAGACGGTAAAAAACTTGTATAATATTATACAGTAAAAATATTACCTTTTCAATGGGAAAAATTATTTTGCTGTGATTCTAAATCGCACTAATTGTGAATTATTACACAATATCCCCAGGCCAACAATCCAAAACTCTAGACAAGAATACCCAATAAACACATTACTTTTTCCGAAATGAACAGCATTATTGCCCCCACGAAATGCAAAAGGTACCATTTTTTGTTATGTTTTCACCAATAGATCCAGCATTAATTGCTGTTTTGGAAATTCAAGATCACTTGCCATCTGGGAGACTTATCGGTGTACCAGGGAAAAATGCAGATATGGGCTGGATAAGGAAGGTTTGCAAGGATTTGATAAATTTCCAGTCATTCCAGCTAGCTTTAACGCCCAGAATGAGCGAGAAGGGAAACTGAACCAAGCAAATCCCGCGTTCTTATAGACGGGTCAGGTCGCTAAACTCTTGCCGCGCGCTGAGACGGACGATTTCTGCTAGCAGCCCTTGCAGCTCCGGGGGATCGCGAAATTTGATTTCCAGATGGAAATCGGGGCCCTCAAACGCGGGGGGCGGCTGCAGGCGAACCCGGGGGTGGCCTTTGAGGCCCAGGCGGCCCAAGGCCTGCTGAAAGGCGGTGAGCGCGGCGTTAAGAAGGGGGTTGACCCAGCCCCGCAGGAGCCGCCGCACTGCCTCCGCCCGTTCCAACGGGGTGAGGGCCGGGTCATCCAGAGGTTGCCGCAGGAGCTTCCGGGACAGGATCACCCCGGGTGAGGTGTCCCCCCGCCGGGCCAGGAGCTCCACGTCCTCGAGGAATTGCTCCTGCTTGCTCTGGCTGAAGGGCAGCCCGGCAAAAAAGGCTAGGGCCGCGGCCCGGTCCGCGGCCGGCCACTGAGACAGCGAGGCCGCGGCCGTGAGGGCCAGGCGGCCTCGGGCGCACAATTCCTGGAAAGGCGGCTCCAGTGCGCTTACTTGAAGGAGCCGCTCCAGATGAGCCCTGGAGGCCGGCAATCCCAGGTATGGCAGAAATTTGCCCGCCACCGTGGCCCGGTCCCAATGGTCCAGGAGTCGCCGGGCCAGGGTAGCCTGCTCCCACAGGTTGAACCCCCGGGTGAAGGCGTTGTCGTAGAGCCCCACCAGCAAGCAGTGGGACTCCGGGGTCGAGGCGGGCAGGGTCCGGGCCGGCAGTCTCTCCCAACCTTTTTGGTCTTCTTTGTCTAGTTGGGCCGCGGCCTGCAGGCGCTTCAGGCCGGCCACCACCTGCCAGCGGCCATCCGCCCGGGCCCGCAGCCAGGGCGGGGCCAGCAGGCCCACCTCCCCCATGGAGGCGAGAAGCCTGGTCAAATCGGAGCCGTCGGGGACCACGAAGGTATGGTCCTTCAGGTCCACCGCGGCCAGGGGGATTTCCTGGAAGAGGATCGGCGCAGCCAAGGTCATTCCCGGGGATGAGACGTTTGTTGGGCCGATGGCCGGAAAGGATCATAACACAGCCGGGAGGTAAGCGGTTAACTAATTTCCGCTGCAGGTGGGGGCAAGGCAGGCGTCTCGCTTGCCTGAGGACATGATTTCTTAACTCCGGTAACGTTTCTTGTCGGCCCCCCCTCACCCCAGCCCTCTCCCCCCGCTTCCGCAGGCGGGGACGCCTGCGCCACCAGGGGAGAGGGAGTATTGCAGGAGTTCCTTCTTTATCCCCTCTACCCCCGCCTTGGGGCGGGTTTCCCCGCCCGGCAAACCCACAGGCCAGAGGCCTGCGCCACTAAGGCACCGCCCCAACCAGCGAAGGGGGGGTAGGGAGTATTACAGGAGTTCCTTCTTTATTCCCTCTCCCCCAATGGGGGAGAGGGTTAGGGTGAGGGGGAATTAATCACTGGTTCCCTGCCGTTAATAAATACATTAGCGGATTTATGAAATCGGGTATCAAGGCTGGGCGCCGGACGAGAGGCTAACTAATACTATTATTGCGTCACATGGAAACGTTGCATAAATGCTTGGCCCTTTCCCCTCCCCCTTGAAGGGGCGACACCGGGTGGTGGGTAATTTTTCTTTCATTTACCCTAGGTTGCCACCCTCCCCCCAACCCCCTCCCCTCAAGGGAGGGGGGGGGTATCTCAAATCTTTTGTTAAGGTAATTGTGGGACATCACACTAGAAGCTATGGCAAAACCTGATTTCACTGTCATCCTGAACGAAGTGAAGGATCTCCAGCCACTAAAAAACGAGATGCTTCGCGGCGCTCAGAATGACATTTTTGGGGAGACCCGGGCTTTGCCACAGCTTCTAATTTTCCCTCGTTGCCGGGGTGGGATAGCAGAGGAACAATAAGGGTACGGCTCGCCGTCCCCTGCTTAACTCAGCCGCTCCCTGCCCTTTCCGCTGCCGAGGCAGGGACGAGGAGCGGCGGGGCCCGCCCGCAGGCAGGCGATATTTACTCCTGAGGGTAATACGGGCCATTGGTCTGGGGCGCCCGCATCCCGGGGTCCCGTGGAGGCGGCGTCTGGCTGTAAGATTCCGGCGGCAGCGCGGCGCTCCCCTGGGGCCCCTGAGGGTCCACCGAGGTCCAGGTGTTGCTGTAAGCCGAGGCGGGGGCGGCGTCAGGCGCCGGAGCGCCGTAGCCATAGCCGGGCGGGGCCTCAGCGATCCCGGGGGTCTGAGGAGGCGGCGCCTGGCCGTAAGACTCCGGCGGCGGTGGGGCGCTCTCCTGGGGCCCCTGAGGGGCCGCCGGGTATCCGCGGTTGTCACCGTAAGCCGGACCGGGGGCGGCGCCAGGGGGCGGGGCGCCGTAGCCATAGCCGGGTGGGGCCGCCGCGCCGGGATCCGGCTGGGCCGGGTAGTAATACCCCTGCTGCGGCTGGCCGGGCGGTGGCTGGCTGGTTTGCCCCTGCTGCAACACATAGCCGCCCGCGGCCCCCAGGGCGGAGCCTGCCAGACCGCCAATGGCGGCCCCGGCCCAGGGGTTGCTATTATGGCCGATGGCCGCTCCGGCGATGGCCCCCAGCCCGCCCCCCAGGAGTGCGCCGGTACCCACGTAAGGACTGGAGGCGCAGCCCATGATCAGGCTAAGCGTCATCAAGGCCACGATTAGGCCGGTCCGTACCTTCATAACCAGTTCTCCCCGGCTCCCGCCGGCAATCAATAGGCCCGAGGGGGCGGCGCGTAGCTATAACCCTGTTGCGTAGGCGGATAGCCAGCCGGAGGCGGCCCCTGATAATAAGCCTGGGGCGGCGGCGACTGATAACAGGGCTGAGAAGGGGTGACCGAGCGCCCATAGACTTCCCCGGCCACGCCACCCACGGCGGTCCCTAGCAAACCGCCGATGGCGGCGCCCCTCCAGGCATTGCCGGGACTGGCGGCGATCCCCAGAGCCGCACCCGTGGCGGCCCCTAAACCCGCACCGGTGAGCAGGTAGGGGTTCTGTTGCCCCATGCTGGTGCCCGCACAGCCCCCCAGAAAACTCACCAGCACCACTCCCACCAGGAGATGGGATGCCTTCACCCTTACGAAAAATCTCTTAAAGAGCTGTAATTTATCCACAACCCGATCCTCCCCATAAAGGTATGGTTCTCTTTCCTGACATTTAGACCAGGAACGGGGGGGAAAGTTAAGGGATTTTCTGAGGTGGGAAATAAAAAATCCTGGGGCGCCGGAAAAAAATTAATCCGCCCTGGAAAGGGTCCAGGCCACTGATCGTGCCTGGCGCCGTAAATAATGATATTAAAGATAGTCCCGAGACACGAGACCAGGGAGAGGGAACATGGCCCAACCGCGCCACCAACATGATGATCTCAGGGATGGAGTGCACCGCACCACGGTGCGGGTACGCTTCGGGGATACCGATCCCTACGGCATCGTCTATTTCGTCAGCTACTTCCGCTACTGCCATCGGGCTATCGAGGAGTATCTGCGGGCCTGCGGCCTCAAGCCCGAAGAGACCTTCAAGAACCTCCGGGAAGGCTTCGGCCTGCCCATAGTGGAGGCCTGGTGCCACTTCCGGCGCCCGGCCCGCTACGGCGAGCTGCTGCGCCTCGAGACCCGGGTCCAGGAGGTCAGGTCCAAGGCCATGATCTTCCGGTTCGAATTTTATCCCGAGACGGGGCAGGAGTTGCTGGCGGAAGGCACCGCCCACCTGGTGGCCATTGATGCAGCCTGGCGGGCCAGGGACCTGCCGGAGAGCCTTAAAAGCGCCTTATCTCAGCAGAAGTGAAACCGGGTCTCAAATTGAAGAGTTCAAGATATCTAGCAGTGAGTTTACAGCGGGCGATTTTTGTTATCTAGATATTCTTTAAACTTACTGGTCCCTATTTTATGCCGTAGGGCGGGAAAGCGAAGCGCATCCCGCCTTCAGTAGTCGCAGGGCGGGAAAGTGGAACGCCTCCCGCCTTGGTCAACTGGGTTATGCCTAACTTATGCCGCAATATATTCGCGCCTTTGTTCTTGGCGGTACCTTCTTCTTCACGGTCACGCTGCTGCAACGCCCCCGGAAACTCTTGACCGAACAACATTGACAACCTTCACTAAAATCCGATAAAGCAATGCTAATGGCGGGATGAGCTTCGCTTTCCCGCCCTACGGTTTCTATCTTCCTTAGGTTCTCCGCTTAATTGTCTGGAAATATCTAGTAGCCGTCAGCTTTCAGCAAATATTTACCGGCCCCCCAGGTTATTTATCATCACGGTGATACTCCCCATAAAGTTCTTTAGCACAATCCGGACAGATACCGTGACTAAAGTCAGCTTCTGAATGTTCTTTAATATATGATTCAATTTGGCTCCAATGCCCTTGACCATCACGGATTTTCTTGCAACTGGCGCAAATGGGCAAAAGTCCGCTCAAAATCTTGACCTGCAACAGGGCCTTTTGGAGATCGCTGGCCAAGCGTTGGCGCTCGATGGCGTAACGCAGGGAACGCACCATTGAATACAAATTTACCTGGTCCTTTACCAGATAGTCTTGGGCTCCTTTTTGAACCGCACTGATGCCCGAATCCTCGTTTGACAGGCCGGTTAATACGACAATAGGCAGCTGGGAGGTCACCTCCAAGACTTGTTCTAAGGTTTGCAGACCGCCAAGGCTGTCCGGAAGTCCTAAATCCAGCAAGATGACCTCGGGATTTTCCGAGGCAAGATAAGCAAACGTCTCCGAGAGAGTCCAGCAGTGGTCGATAAGAAAATCCCCTTGACTTTCCAGCATGTTGCGGACCAGAAAGGCATCGTCTGCAGAGTCATCTACCAGCAGCACTTTAATCGGATTTTCATTCATGCTAATAAGACCACCCGGCGGAGTCTTTACTTCTTCTTCACCACCAGGACCGGGCAGGGGGCCTGGCCGATGACCCGTTCGGCGGTGGAGCCCAGCAGCAGTTTGCGGAGGCCGGTGCGGCCGTGGCTCCCCAGGACGATGAGGTTCACCTTCTTGGCCTGGGCCACCTGCAGGATGGCCTCGAAGGGACGGCCGGAGGGCACCGCGGCCTCCAGGGGCACCCCCCGCAGAAGGGCCTCAGCCTCCATCCGTTGCACCAACTGGTGGGCGGCCTTGACCTCGCCGTCGCTGGCGGCCACGGCAATGGCCGTCAAGTGGCTCTCCATCCTCTGGGTAATGCTCAAGGCCTCCTCCCAGGCCGCGGCGCTGAAGGGCGAGTCGTCGGCCGCGATGAGGACCCGCTTGAATTCCAGGGCCGCACCCCGGGGCACCACCAGGACGCTGAAGGCACTGTGGCCGATGACCCGGGCGGTAACGCTGCCGAGGAGCAGCCGGGGCAGGCCGGTGAGGCCGTGGCGGCCCATGATGATCCAGTCGGGTTGGACCGCCTCGGCCTCCTCCAGGATGCCTTCATAGGCGGAGACGCTGGTGCGGAGGCGGGGCTCCAGGCGCACCCCCATTTCTGCGGCCTTTTCCTGCCAGGACTCCAGACGGCTTCGCACCGCGGCTTCCTGAGCCGCCTGCAACTCCAGATTGACCATGGGCGGCGGCAGCAGGTCCGGGGCCTGCAATTCATATAAGGGGATGAAGCTGAGCACCTGCAGGAGGAAGACCTGGCAACCGGCGGCTTTGGCCAGGTCCAGGGCAGCGGTGACCGCCCCCTGGCTGTCCGGGGACTCATCGGTGCACACCAGCAATTTCTCCAGATGGGCGGGGGTGGCCATGGGGGACTCCAGATGGTTGGTTTGCGGTTTTCGGTTGAAAAGATATCCTCAGATTTAAAAGTTGACTTCAGGTCTTCCGTATGGGTTCTGCCTTATAAGCCCTGATACCTTTATTTTTTCTTAACACAGAAAACCGGAATTCGGAAACCTTCATTGCTTCTTCACCACCAGGACCGGACAGGGAGCCTGCCCGATGACCCGCTCGGTGACGCTGCCCATGAGCAGCCTCTTAAACCCGGTGCGGCCGTGGCTGCCCATGATGATCAGGTCAACCCGGTTTTCCAGGGCTACCTGGATGATGCCCTCGTCGGCCGCCAGTCCCTGGGGCGAGATGCCTTGAAAGGAAACCCCTTCCCGGTTGGCCGCGGTCAGCATCCGGTGCAGGATTTCCCGGGTCTCGGAGATTTCTCCTTCTTCCCGGGCCACCGCCACCCCCAGGAGCTCGCTGCCGGCCCGGGCCGCCATGGCGGTGGCCTCCAGCAGGGCCGCGTCGCTGTAGGAAGAGCCGTCCGAAGCGATGAGCAATCGCTGGAAGGCCAGGGAGGCCTCCCGGGGGACCACCAGGACGTTGATGGGACTCAAGCCGATGACCCGGGCGGTGATGGAGCCCATAAAGAGGCGCTCCATCGCGGTGCGGCCGTAGCGGCCGATGATGATGAGCTGGGGCCTGAGCTTTTCGGCTTCGGCCACGATGGCGGCAAAGGGCGAGATACTGTGGAGTACCCGGTACTCCAACTCCACCCCCCGCTGGGCAGCCGCGGCGGCGGTAGTCGCCTGCTGCCGCTCGATCTCCTCTTCCAGGCAGGCCCGCAGGTCCGGGGCCACCGCCTCGAATTCCGGGATGATCTTCACCACCTGCAGCACGTAGACCTTGCCCGCGCAAGCCCGGCCCAGGGCCAGGGCCTGAGTCACGGCGTGCTGCCCTTCCTCGGAGCCGTCGGTGCAGGCCAGCAGCCGCTCCCAGGGGCCGGGACAGTTTAAGGTATTTTCCACCATGATGGCGTCGCCTCTTTAAACCACAAGATAAGGCCTTGGGGCTGGTTTAACCATAAGTTCTGCAAGGAAAATTTAAAAAACCTGATTTAGAGCTTTAGCGGCTCGATTTCCGCCGGCTCCGTCTCTTCCCGGAACCGGGGCTCTCATAATGGCCGGCCAGGAAGCGCTGCGCCAAGACCTGGATCGCCTTTTCGTGGACAAAGCGGCTGAGGTCGCGGTAGGTTTGGCAGTTCTCCGGGCGGAAGCAGGAGCTGCGACGGTCCACCAGGGTCAGGGAGTTGATGAGGTCCAGCACCGCCCGGAACCTCTCCAGGACCGGCGGCACCGGGGGTTTAGGGGTCCACCGCCACTGACGGCCCAGGAGTTCCTCCACTTGCCCCCGGTAAACCAGGCCATGCACGGCGTCCACGGTCACCACCTGGCCTTCCGGCAAGGCCTGGCCGGCCCCCGGGAGGTCCACCAGGGCCGGCACCCCGTATTCCCGGGCCACCAGGGCCAGGTGGCCCGTGACCGAGCCCACCTCGGTGATTAGGGCGGCCAGCCGGGGCAGCGCCGGAGCCAGAAGCGGCGTGGTCCGGGGGGCCACCAGCACTGCGCCCCGGGGCGCCTGGGAGAGGTCGCCTCCTGCGGGGAGGTGAAATACCGGGCCAGCCGCCACCCCCGGCGAACCACTGCGGCCGCCGGCCAAGAGGATTTCGGCGCCGGCTACCGGCGCCGGAGCATCGAGCCGGCACGAGGCCCCGGCCTCCTGGGGCTGCAAGCGCCGGGACTGGATGACATAGAGCCGTCCTTCCCGGTCCTGGGCCCATTCCACCGCCTGGGGGCAGCCGAAGGCGCCCTCCAGGATGCGGGCCAGTTCGGCCAGCCGCTCCAGATCGCCCTGATCCAATGCCGGGGCCGACTCCTGCTCCGGGGCCACCGGCAGCCGGGTGAGCCGTCCCTCGATCAGGGTGAGGCACTGTTCCTGGCGTCCCAGACGGGATTGCCGCAGCCGGCCGCTCTTTTTGGAGATGATGAATTCGTCGGCGCTCACCAGGCCGCCCACCAGGTCGGCGGCCAACCCCCAAACGGCATTGACCAAGACCTGGTCCGGGTCGCAGCCTCCGGGATCGGTGGTGAACATCACCCCGGCAGCCCGGGCCTCAACCAGGCGCTGCACCAGCACCCCCATGGCCGCCTCCTCCAGCGAGAGGCCCTGGATCTTGAAATAGATCAAGGCCCGCTCCCCGAACTGGCTGGCCACCACCTGGCGCCAGCGCCGAGGCGCCTCCTCCGGGGCTACCCCCAGAAAGCTGTCGTACTGCCCGGCAAAGGTGAGGCCCAGGTCTTCGCGGCCGCCGCTGCTGCGCACTGCCAGCCGGGACTCCGGGCCCGCCGCCAACCTCTGGGATTCTTCCAGCAAGCCCTGCTGCAAGGCGGCAGGAAGGGGTTGGGCCACCACCATGGCTTTGATCTCCCGGGAGGCGTCCGCCACCGCCGCCGGATCGGATGGATCCATGGCGGCCAGCCGGGCCCTGATCCGGTCCGCCAGAGGGCCGCCCTCATCCTGTGGCCCCTGCTCCATGAAGACCCGATAGGCCGTGAGGGTGGCCACCAGCCCGTCGGGCACCGGCAGTCCCAACTGGTTCTTGACCCGGGCCAGGTTGCCGGCCTTGCCGCCCAGGGCCGCCTGGAGCTCCGGGCCGGCCTTTTGCAGGCTCACCAGCATGGGGCCGGCAATCGCAGGTCTTTCGTCCAGACGCCGCAGGATGGCATCCCGGATGCGAAGCCGGGAGGCCTCCAGCTCCGGCCAGCGCCCGCCGGACATGCTTTGCAGCGCGGCCACCAGCCTGGCAAAGTTACCGCCCAGGAGGTCGATTTGGGAACGCCAGGAGTTCAGGTCCAGCCCCTCAGGGGAGGACAGATTCTCCTCCAGGTCCCCCATCCGGGCCAGAACCTCGTGATTGAGGGCCAGAACCAGTTGAAAGCCCCGCCAGATGTCCTTCAGGGAAGGAGGCAAGGGCGTCGCCGCCTTCTTTTTCCGCCGCAAGGGGTTACGCAGGCCCATAGAATTTCCTGCCCAAAATTTACCGCGTCTTGCTCAAGATGGAAACAATTTTCCCGAAGCCAGAAAACTTTGATGCATCTAGTAATTTATGATTCGCGGCATCATCCGGGCAGTCCGGTCCTCATCATTTTAACTATCTTAAATTTCTTAAAAAACGGATAGATGAAAAATGTTTCCTGACAGATAAATTTTATTAACCGGTGAAAAATTGCAGATTAATCCCGGATTATTGCCAGGTTGGACCCAGGGGGGGATTAAATCAGGCGGCCGGAGGCAAGGCGTTACGCGGTTCCCGGCGTACCGCTTAGCCACCACCCGGGATGGGACCCAAATCGGGGTCCAAAGGATTTTTAGACCAAACCATTACGTGCTTTTTGAAAAAATCCTCGATATATCCATAGGTCAGCTCATCAGCGGACATCACCATGTCCATCTGTTTGGTGTAAACTTCCAGGCGCCCCAAGATTTCCAATTTTTCCAGCAGCGCCGGAAGTGGATCGCCAATCGCCATAGCGTCAAGCAAATCGCCTTTCAGGGTCACCGTAAAGCCGAGCCGGGACAGAATCCCGCCGATCAACTGCAGCCTTCGCAACCGCCGCTCCAGAGCCGCGGCGCCGCCTTGGTAATGGAAACGGATGTAATTGTCGTCCAGATTTTCCCCGACAAAGGCCTCGATAGTGGAGGCGTGGTAGCCCAGGCACAGACTAAAATTCATGTAATCCTTCGAGATGAGGGCAAAACTGACCTTCCGCAGTTGATCTTCGGCCCGGGGAGTGGTGGAGGTTACGCCAATGACCGAAATAAACCCCTTGAGATCCAAGGGGCGGGCCTTGGGCCAGGGGATCGACATCAAGCCGTTGAGAAAGGTTCGGAAAGGCAGGGAGCTCACCGCCTCGAAATTAACATTCGGGGTTTGCTCAGACAACCCGCCTCCGGCATCAATTACCAAAATTGGGACCATGCGCCCGGTTACCAGGCTAACGGCGTCTTTGGGGGTCACCTGGGCTCGCAGGCTGAGAGTGAACATTTCCCGCAGGCGGCCCGCCGCCGCGCAGAAGAGAATTTCGTGGAGGCTGCGGCAAGCATCAGGGGTGAGAGGCTTGTCTGGCAAAACCGGCGCTTCCAAGGGAAACAGATAGGGGCTGAGTCTCAGGAGAATCTTTTTCGCCACCGGTTGCTGGGAGCCGGGACTGGGCTCGGCTTTGGGCAACGGAATTTCAGGGTTGGTTTCGAATACCATGAGGCTGCATGCATCTACGCCAACCCAGGCGCCAGGCGGCACGAGGGAAAGAGCTCCATCCCCGCCATAGTGAAAGATCGTGGGCACCCGAGCCTCTCTGGCTAAAAAAGCCAGATGGTTGCGCGCTTCACCGGCGCCCACTACCAGGGCCGCAGCCTGGCTCAAAAGCGGCGCCAGGGAGAGTGCCGGCCGGTCAGCCAGGAGTACCGTCCCGGCAGGCACATTCTGAGGATCGGGCACCCGATTAACATCAACCCGGAGGGCCGGTCCCGAGGCCCGGCCAGGATAAATCTTCATCCCTCTGGAAATGAGCAGTCCCCTCTGATTTTCAGGCCTGGGGAATCCAGGTAAGGAAGGCTCGCCGATGAGGGCGCTTCTGAGGATGATAATTTTTTTATCCGGCCGCAACCCCCAGACAACTCTTTGAGGACCAGGCAATCCGGCGGACAATAATCCCACATATTCGGTTATGGTCCGCAGCTCTTCTTCCTGAAGGCATGACCGGCCCTGGAGGTTTGCCGGCAAAGGTTCCCGTTTAAACCCGTCTTGAAGGTCCCAGGTGAGCCAGGAAGCCTGGACCCCGGAATCTGAAGAAGATATCTCCGGCCCCTTCCCCGGGAACACTTTATATTTCCACGGCCGCGCCTCAATCTCCCCGACCGCCGCCCCCAACCCCCATACGCCCTCGATGATGATCTGCTCAGGGACCTCCGGTCCCTCAGCCGGACAAGCCACCCCACTGGCTAGAAGTTCCACCTGGGGGAGCATATGCCTTTCGAAGGGGAGAGGAAAAGTGGGAATTTCGGCGCCGAGGGTTTGAGATAAGGCCTCCCTCAGGTATTGTTCCCGGGCAATAAAAATCTCCGCCAGATTTTGGTCTTTCCCTTTGCTGAACTCATTTAACCCGGAGACGGCGCGGCGGGTATGGTAGAGAACGCTTTCGATTTGGAGCTGCACGTACGCCGGAGTAATATAGACGTCCTCCGCCAGGTCTGCCTGCAACTGGGCCAGGGTTCTGAGGGCGGCGTTGCCGGCCGCGACAATACCCATATAGCGCTCTACTTTGCGCTGATATTGTTCTCTAAGGCTCAGCGGCTTAGAGGCCGGCGGCTGGGAAGGACTTCTCCGAAAAAAGCGGCGCCAAATAGGCAAGGTCACACTCCAGAGGCCAGGATGTGACAGGTAATCGAAGGATCTAAAGTCGGGTTATTTTGTGACATATCATATGGAGAGGAAGTCGGCCAGAGGCTCCGGCGCTGGCAGACCACTGGCCGACCGCTCCCCAGGAAGTTCTTGCCGCCTCCCCCGCTCAGACTTCTTCTTTGGTGGATTTTTCCATTTGCAGGCCAAGGCCCTCGAACAGCTCATAGATGCCGAAGCCATAAAACAGGGTGTAGAAGACATAAAATACCAGCATTACGCTAAGCAAAAACGCTTTATCGCTCACTTTGTACGGAGCGATGCCGGCGAAGTTGTAGCCGGGCTCCAAAGCCTGGGCCTGGACTTCCGCAATCGCCTTGGCCAGATTAAATTTCTTCTGTTTGGTCATGGCGGCGCCCAGCTTACTAAACGAGTACCACCAGTTTTTCAATACCTTTTTGGGGTCGTAGTGGTATTGCGCCTCGAGTTTTCCCCCCTGTTCGTTGAACAGGGCGTCGGCGTCCTCCACCGCTTGTAGCAGAACCTTACCGAGATCGCCGCTGATCTTTAAGTTTGGCCCCGCCGCCTCAGCCTGGGCTCCGGCCTGACTGTAAAGGGTCTCGGTCTCTTTGGCCTGGGCCGGGCTGGTCATTTTGATTTCCGCGACAAATGGGGCGCCCACCATGGTTTGGGCCAGCTGCCGTATGTCGGCGAGGTGATTGCTGGAGCCTTTGGCCAGGGAGTTGAAGAAGTTATCCGAATATGCCAGCCCATTTTGGCCACCGCCGAATATCGGCAGGAAGATCAGAACCAGGATAACCGCAAAAACTGCCAGGAGGATTATTCCTAGAGCGAGTTTCATGGATTGCATGATTTAAGCCCCCTCCACGCCCGGTTGGCCGGGGGATTCCATCCCCCTTAATTTATTAAGGTTCTTAAAGAACATGAAGAATACCCAGAAGCCGAAACAGGCCATTATCGCAAAGAATACGATGGTGCCGATAAGATCCAAAACCTTGGTGATTTCAGTCGGGATTGAGACAATTTCCATCTGATTGAGTTTTCTCGGCAGGGCGAAAAGCCGGTCGAGAAACCCGGCAATGATGGTGATGGCATAGAAGCCCCGGATGTACATGCCCTTAACGACCTTGGTGGTCAGCGCGCCTATCTGGATTCCCACCAGAGAGCCCAGGAGCAAGCCCATTGCCAGGGTATAAAAAATAAAGCCATAAATGGCATATTGCGAAATGGAGGCGAACCCGCCGGTATAGATAATCTGCAGGATGTCGGTGCCCACCGTGGTGAAGGACGACACCCCCAGCATGTAAACGAACATGGGGAAGGTCAAGAAGCCGCCGCCCACCCCCATAATAGCCGCCACCAGGCCCACGATGGCGCCGCAGATGGCGACGAAGACGCCGGAAATCCGGTTGCCGCCGGGAACCAGGTCCTCATCGAAGGTGATCATGGGGGGAATTTGGACGGATTGCAGCTTCTGAGCCAGACCGGTAGTGGTTACCACAGGGCCGCCGGCTACCTGTTGTTCCTCGGGGGCCAGGGTCCGGTGGGCCCGGCCGGCCCGCCAAAGTTTGAGAAAATCTATCATGGCGTAGATTCCCAAAAAACCCAGGAGAAAAACATAGACCAGGCTGATAAAGAGATCGCTCACGACCGGATTAAACTCATAAATGGCCCGGTTTATAGTGCCGCCGACCACGACGCCGCCCGTCGAGCCGACCACAAAGGCCAGCGCCAATTTGCCTGAAACGTTACCCAACTTTCGATGGATCACCGTTCCCATAATCGACTTGGCGAAAATATGGAAAAGGTCGGTGCCCACCGCCAGAATGCCTTTGACCCCCATACTCATCAGGGCCGGGGTAATGACAAAGCCGCCGCCGGCGCCGATGCAGCCGGTTATCAAACCCGCGGCCAGACCGATGAGGATGGAAACCAGCAAAACCGAAGAGGAATAAAAGGCCGGGGCATAGGCCTCCTTGCCTCCCAAGACGTCGGGGGCAGCCCAGGCGGCGCCGATAACGCCGAGGATCGGCAGAAAAAAAGCCAGCAAGAGCAGCAGCTTTTTCCGATTCTGGAGGATATCGCGGGAAGACTCGATCTCCCAGCGGGCCTGGGACTCAGCCGCCGCCCGCATCATGGTGAATAATTTTTTCCCAAACTTCATAATCGTTAAACCTCCATATAAGTGGTTTTGGTTAGGGAGGCATCTCGAGGGTCTGGCCGCATTCGCTGCATATCTTTACAAGTTCTATGCCGGAGGTGGCTAATTAGCTATCTATTCAAAATTATAAGAAGTTTAGATGCATGGTCGATTTTTAAGGTAGAATATCCCCTAGAAAATCCTTTTACAGTTTGTCAAGGATTCCTATCCCTTGACAGAAGGAAGGACTTTATCTATTTATTGAAAGGCGCCTTCATTCATTTTTCCCAGGTGAAACCATGACCTTTTGGCATTGGTTGACGGCGATTTCCCAAAGCACGACGCCAGCCGGGGAGCCTTTTGCTCCCCACTGGGCTTACGTGGCCCTGGCCCTGGTGCTGCCGGTGGCCCTCGGACTCATTCTGGCCTTGATCCTGAAGGGCATCGAAAATATTTTCGGCATTAAACTCGGCGGAGGCGACGTTTAGCTTCACTCATCCTGAGTTATTCATGGCCATCACCCTCCCTATCGCCAGCTATTGGCAGAAAATCCTTAATCCTGATTTAGGCCGGCTGGCTGAGCCTATGCATGGCTGGTTTTATGCCATCCAGACCAATGGGGATCTTGCCATCAGCCTGGCTACCCTGCTCATCTTGGGGTTCTGTCTGGGTTTGCTAGGCGGCTTGTTCGGGGGCGCCAGCGGTTTCTTAATGGCGCCGCTGCTCAATCTCGTGGGCAACATCCCTTACAATGTGGCCGTGGGGACCGAACTTTCCATGATGGTGGGCACCGCCACCCTCGCCAATTTACGGCAACGGGGTCTAGGGTACGTTGATTATAAGCTGGGAATCCTCCTTTTTCTGGGAAGTGTCATCGGCTTAGAAATAGGCGCCCAACTACTGGAGTTTCTCACTTATGCCGGGGGGGTCACCCTGTGGGGCCGGACAATCAGCCTGGTGCAGCTGGTCATGACTATGGTTTACGGCGGCTTGCTGGCCTGGATCGGGAGTCAGGTTTATCGAGAAGCCAGGAGCGTCCACCAGGTTGAACCCTCGGGTGGAACTCCGGGTGTTCCCCCGATTTCAATAACCTCCCGGTTGCAGCGGGTAGCCCTGCCGCCGCTGGTATCGCTGCCGGTGTCCGGGGTTGAGGCCGTCTCTTTATGGGTGATCCTGGGGGTCGGCGCCATGACCGGCCTGTTAACCGGATTATTGGGGGTGAGCGGCAGTTTCATACGCATGCCGGCTTTGATCTACATCCTGGGCATCCCCACCGTGGTCTCCATAGACACCAATCTCTTTAATTACCTGATCCTGGCTCTGTACGGGGCCTTGACTCACAGCGTCAAAGGGAATGTCGATCTCTTGCTGATGGTTATTCTTTTGGCCGCCACGATACCGGGCTCTCAATGCGGGGTGTGGCTGCGGAAAAAATTGCCCGGCCCCAGGCTCCAACTCTTGTTTGCCGGTATTATTTGTGCCATTATCATAACAATGTTCTTGAAGGTGTTGAGGTAACCAGCCACGCCCGCTTAACCCGACGGGCCATTTTACTCCAGGCCATTTCAGGAATTTCAGGAGCGGCTGTACCTGTCATCCAAACAAAATGAAGGTCTCAACTTAGATTCTTCACTTCTCTAACCAATACATCCCCAAAAAGCAGGTCTGGAATCAGCTTGCAAAAATGCCTGGACCATTTTTCGCACGAGTTCAGCACCTTCTGAAAGGAGCGTCAAAATGCCGGCGACTATCGTAATCGTGGACGACGAACCGGATTTGTTGCTGTTGCTAAGAATTATCCTTACAGAAAAAACGGATTACAAAGTGCTTACCACCAGCGACCCCCACCAGGCCATAGACTGGTGTCGAGAATATCATGCCGATCTATTGATCAGTGATTTGAGAATGCCGGCAGATCGGAGGCATCGAATTATTAAAGATAGTCAAAGAAATCGATCCGAACTTAGCTTTAATTATCATCACCGCCTTCGGAACGGTGGAGTCCGCGGTGGAAGCCATGCGCCATAAAGCCTTTGACTATATCACCAAGCCCTTCCGCAAAGAGCAGATCTTGACGACGGTGGCGAAGGCTTTGAAATGGCGGGAGGCCCAACTTCCGGCCTGACCCGCTCAAGCTGCCGTGGTTTTGGGGTAATCTTTTGAAAATCTTGAATTTTTTAAAAAGAAAGAAATCGCCCCCACCCGAGGGGTGGGAAAATTTTTTAAAAAACAAACACCAGAGCTTTAAGGACCTGTTAGAAGCCAACAACGCCGCGCTCCGGGTCATGTCGCGCATGGAAGCCAAATTGGCGGGCGACTTTGTTTTCGATATGGAGTACATCCGTTCTCGAAGTGAGATAATTTTCCATGCCAGTCAGACCCTGGTTGAGCAGTTAAATGCCCTGGGGGACAATCGTTATGCTGAATTGCACCCCGTTTTGGAAAATATCAAAACCAGGATACAGAATGAAATTCAGGCCGGCACAACCTCCGGTGAGAAAATACCGCTGGTGCTCCCCTTAAGCCGGGTTGACCGGCGGCTGCTGATGGCCGTGGGCGGGAAAAATGCCAACCTGGGGGAGATCAAAAACCGCTTGCGCCTGCCGACCCCGGATGGGTTTGTGCTAACTACCGAGGCCTACCATCTGGTTCTGGCCGAAAATCAATTAGCCGAACGGGTAGGCCGGATTCTCGAAAAAGTGGAGGTAAATGATGTCGCGCAGTTGATGGACCAAAGCCGGCTGCTGCGGGAATTGGTCCTCGCGGCGCAAATCCCGGCGCAACTCTCCGCGGCAGTGCAGGAACAGTATCTCCAGTTAGCGGAGAGACTGGGTTACGAACCTCAATTGGCCTTGCGGAGCAGCGGTTTATATGAAGACCAGGAGCTTTCCTTTGCCGGGCAGTTCCTGACGGTTTTAAATGTGGCGGTCGCCGATTTCTTCCCCAATTATCTCAAGGTCCTGGCAAGTCAATTCTCGCCTTCCGCACTGGTGTATCTGCACGAGAAAGGGTTGATCCGCCAGGAGTTGGCCATGAGTGTGGGGTGTCTGGCAATGGTGCCGGCCCGGGCCAGCGGCGTCCTGTTTACGGTCGATCCCCTGGGGGGCCGCGCCGAAGCCATGGTCCTTGACGCCGCCTGGGGTTTGGGGCCCTCCGTGGTGGAAGGCGCCGTGACCCCGGACCACTATGCCCTGGCCAAAAAACCGGAAATTAAGATTTTAGAGCGGCGCCTCGGCAACAAACCCACCCGTCTGATCGCGGCCCTGGATA
This sequence comes from uncultured delta proteobacterium, assembly GCA_963812655.1. GTDB lineage: Bacteria > Desulfobacterota > Desulfobaccia > Desulfobaccales > 0-14-0-80-60-11 > JAPLJC01. The sequence continues at coordinate 45,859 of CAWEWX010000010.1, forward strand.
AAAGGGGGCTTACCTCGGAAGCGGTGCCGGCAGCGGACCATTCCCAACCGGCCCTGACCACGGAGGAACTGCTGCAGCTGGGACGCTATGGGGTGCAACTGGAAGAACATTTCGGAGGGCCCCAGGATATTGAATTTGCGGTGGATTCGGAGGGACGGTTACTGCTCCTGCAATCCCGCCCCTTAACGTTGCTGAAGCCCGAAGGCGAACCCGAGCTGCCGCCGGAAATTCAGGAGCGCCACCCCGTCTTGATTGACCACGGCAGCGCGGCCTGCTTCGGCGTGGCCGCCGGCCCGGTGTTCATCATCCGCCAGGATGAAGATCTGGCCCGGTTTCCCCCAGGCGCGGTGCTGGTGGCCCGCCACACTTCCTCCCGCTACGGCGTGGTGCTCCATAAAGCGTCCGCCCTGGTCGTGGACATTGGCAGCGCCACTTCACATCTGGCCATCCTGGCCCGGGAATTTAAAGTCCCATCTCTGGTGGATACGCAAAAGGCCACCCAGGTCCTGCAAAACGGGCAGGAAGTCACGATAGACGCCGATCACCTGCGGGTGTACCAGGGGCGGGTAGAATCACTGCTGGCCGCCAAAAGAGAAAAACCTTCCCTGCTGGCGGAAACCCCGATCTACGCCACCCTGCGCCGGGTCTTGCGCTGGATCACCCCACTTAATTTAACCGATCCGACCTTGAGTAACTTTACACCGGCATCCTGCAAGACCCTCCACGACATCGCCCGCTTCGCCCACCAGATGGCCATAAACGAGATGTTTGATCTGGGGGAACGCGTCGGCCGGGACCAGGTGAACATGGTCCAACTCAAGACCACCATCCCCTTGAATCTCCATTTGATTGATCTGGGAGGCGGCATTGACGCAGACCGGCGGGCCAAGTTCGTTTCTCCCGACGCCATTACCTCCATCCCCATGAAGGCCCTGTGGCGAGGGATCAGCTATCCCGGGATTTCGTGGGCCGGACCCATCCCCATCGATGTGAGGGGACTTTATTCCGTAGTCTCCCGTTCCCTAACCGCCCCCATGCCCGACTTCTGGGCCCGGACCTTAGCCATTGTTTCCCGGAACTATCTCAATTACAACTCCCGCCTGGGCTATCACTTTGCCACCCTGAACGCCTTTATCAGCGAGGTGCGCAACGATAACTACATCAGTTTCCGGTTCCAGGGCGGCGCCGCGGACCAGGCCCGGCGAGGGCTCCGCGCCCAATTTCTGGGCGCGGTTATGGCCCGGCTCGATTTTGAGGTGGAAGTCACCGGAGACCTGGTGGTCGCCAAGCTTTGGAAGTATCCCCGTCCCCTCATGGAAGAAAAACTCGACCTGGTGGGCCGGCTCATGGGCTGCGCCCGCCAGCGGGATATGGTCATGGCGGATGGTACGCAGGTTGACTGGTACGTAGAGGCTTTCCTGGCAGAAAACTACCAGTTCGCAGGTGAACCCGGCGCCCACCCCACCCCATGACTCATCGAGGGGTTCGCCTTATCCGTGGTGTCAGCGCGAATGAACCAGGCCCCGGTAGCGGTCCGCGGATTTTAGGTCACGGTCAGGGATGAAGTCGTCCGGCGGCGCGGGAGTCTCTGGGAGTTTGCTTGCCGGATGCCCCGGATTAAGCTAAAATTTAAGGATAAACTGCAATTTACCCCGGCGATGGACCACTTGGTCCGGTTGCCGCCTGACACCTGAGGATGACGGCCACATGCGGCGCTTCCCCTTCCTCATCACCCGGCACGCCCTGGCCCTGCTGCTGGCGCTGAACGTGGCCCTCCTGGGGATCAGCATCTACCTGGGGCTCATGAGCGCCAAACAGATGCTGGAAATCGTCAAGGATGACTTCAACCAGCAGCAACTGGTGCTGGCCCGGCACACCGCCAGCCTCCTGGAACAGGACATCAACTTCCTGAAGCGGGAGTTGAACACCCTTAACTACTCCCCTGCCATTCAGTACCTGGAGCCCCTCACCTGGGCCAACCGCATGCGGGCCACCCTGGCCAGCGTCCGGGAGGAAGGGGTGGTGGAGATTTTCCGCATCGACGCCAAGGACCGCCGGGCCTTCCTGGTGGACGGCCGGGGTCTGGATCATATCATTAGCGGCTCTTTCCAGGACGCCCCTTACCTGGATTGGGCCGCCAACCCGGAAAACCGGGGCCGGGTCTACGTAGGCCCGGCGTCCACCCAGGTCGCCGATTATGGGGGGCGCCTCATCGCGGTAATGGCCGTGCCCACCTATGAGGTATCGGTGGACGAGAACCATCCCCACCCCGCTGGGGTCTTCGCCGGGGTTCTGGTCTTTTATATTGACGCCCAGCACCTGGCCGACAAGTTTACCCGGCAGATCAGGAGCGGCAAGACCGGCTATGCCTGGGTCATGGACAACCAGGGGACTTTTTTGAGCCATCCGGAGCCCGACTTCGTCGGCAAAAACGCCTTCACCGTCCGCAAGCAACGGGCGCCGGCCATCTCCTTTGACGCCATCAACCGGATCCAGAAGGAGAAGATGCTGCAGGGCCAGGAGGGCTGGGGCACTTACATCTCCGGCTGGCATCGCGGTCTCACCGGCGAGATCCGGAAGCTCATCGCCTATGCGCCGGTGAGACTGGCAGACCCGGCCTTGGGGCCAACCGCCAACCCGGCGCCCATCTGGTCGGTGGCGGTGGCGGCCCCGGCCAGCGAAGTGGAGGGCGTGGTCCATTCTCTCTATCTGCGCCAGTTCTTCATGCAGGTGCTTATCGGCCTGTTGGTCATCTCCAGCGCCATCGTGGTGTTGAACTTCCGTTATGAGCGGCAATTTTCCGAAAACCTGGAGCAGGAAGTCAGCCGCCAGAAAGAGAAATTGCAGAAGTCCGAGGCCCGCTACCAGGGCCTGGTGGAAAATGCCGCCGACCTCATCTACACCGTGGACGAACAGGGCCGGATCCTCTCCATCAACCGCTACGCCGCCAACCTCTTCGCCACCGCCCTGGCCGACGCCCCCGGAAGACCGGCTTCCGGAGCGGTGGAGGGCCGCGCCGAAGACTTCCTGGGCCGCACCCTCTACGAGGTCTTTGCCCAAAAATCCGCGGACTTCCAGATGGAATGGCTGCGGGAAACGAAAGCGACCGGCCGGAGCCGGAGCCTGCGCCACCAGGTGACCATCGGCCCGCGGGAGTTCTGGTTTTCCACCAACATCGTGGGGATCAGGGACGAACAGGGGCAGATCTTCGCCTTCGAGATCATCTCCCGAAACATCACCGGCCGCAAATCCATGGAAGACCGTTTGATCAACATGGAGAAGCTGGCCTCCATCGGCACCCTGGCCGCCGGGGTAGCCCATGAAATCAACAATCCCATGACCGTGATCCTCGGGTTTACCGAGCACCTGCTGGAGCAGACCGAGGAGCTGCCCGCCGTCCACGAAACCCTGAAGATCATCGAGGAGGAGGGCCTGCGCTGCAAGAAGATCGTGGAGAATCTCCTCACCTTTGCCCGGGCCCCGGAGCGCACCGAGAACGCCGCGGACCTCAACCCGCTCCTGGAAAAGACTCTGGCGGTGGTGAAAAACACCCTGTTGACCAAAAAGATTCGCCTGGAATCCCAATTCAGCCCCAACCTGCCCATTGCCGCGGGCGACCCCCAGGAGCTGCAACAGGTTTTCATCAACCTGATCAACAACGCCCGGGACGCCATGAAGGGCGGGGGAGTGCTGAAGGTGGAGACCAAGCCGGCCCCGGACGGCAAGCGGGTGGCCATTGAATTCAGCGATACCGGCAACGGCATCCCCCGGGAGGCCCAGACCAAGATCTTCGACCCCTTCTTCACCACCAAGAAGACCGGCGAAGGCACCGGCCTGGGCCTGTCCATGAGCCACGGCATCATCACCAAATTCGGCGGCAACATCATCTTTACCACCTTCCCGGCGGAGGAATATCCTGAAAAACACGGGACCACCTTTACCGTTTACCTGCCCATCGCCGCGGAGCAGGAAACCGGGGAGGGACCGCCGAAGCAGAAACGAAAGAAGTAGCGGCAGCAGCCATTCATGAAGTTAAGGCCCCAACCCCCAGGAGGACGATATGCCGGAACGGATCTTAGTGGTGGACGACGAACCCAATATGCTCAGGTTATTAAAGACCATCCTGATGGATAAGACCGGCTACGAGGTGACCACCACCAACAACCCCCTGGAGGTGAGCAAAATGCTCCAGGAGGACCACTACCACGTGGTGATCAGCGACCTGAAAATGCCCCTGGTGGACGGCATGGACCTCATTGAGATCATCAAGAAAATCGACCGGAACCTGCCCATCATCATCATCACCGCCTACGGCACCATAGAGACCGCGGAGGAGGCCGTCCAGAAAGGGGCCTACGATTTCATCACCAAGCCCTTCCGCAAGGAGACCATCCTCATCACCATCCGGCGGGCCCTGGAGTGGAGGCGGATGCAAGAGGAATTGCAGGCGTTGAAGAACCAGCGGGGGCCGAGCACTGAGCCGTAAGCCGAAGCAGGCTAACCATACTGATTACTGCTCACTGCTTACTGCTCACTGCTTGCTGCTGACTGCTTACTGCTCATTGAGGGTACCTGGTGTTCAAGTTCCTGCGACGCTTTTTAAAAGAGGAAGTGGACGAAATGTCCCTCCTGCGGGAGCAGTTCGGCCATTTCCGCCGCCTGTTGACGGGAAACAACCAGGCCCTGGAAATCATGGCCGATATGGAGGAAAAGCTCTCCGGGGAATTCCTCTTCGACATGGGCTACCTGAAGACCCAGACGGTGGGCCTGCTGGGCAGCGTCTGGGGGGTGGTGACCGAGCTCGATCTAATGCTCGGCGGAAACCGCTATCCGGAATTGACCTCGGTTTACCATCGGCTGGCGGAGGAGATCCGCCTGGAGCTGGCGGCGCTCCCCAGCATCCCGGAAACCCCTTATGTCCTGCCGTTATCGGCCTTGAACCGGGAACTGGCGCCCGCGGTGGGCAGCAAGATGGCCAACCTGGGGGAGATCGGCAACCGCATCGGCCTGCCGGTGCCCCAGGGATTTGCCATCACCGCCACGGCCTATAAGCGCTTCCTGGAGGGGGCCCAGCTCACCGGCGAACTTGAGACCAGGCTGGCCCGGGCTCCCATCCACGACCTGGAAAGCCTGGAGGCGATCAGCCTGGAGATCCAGGAGCTGATTCTCCGGGCGCCACTGCCCCCGGACCTGGAGGAGGCCCTGGCGCAGGCGGTCCAAAACCTGCCGACCCCCTGGCTGGCGGTGCGCTCCAGCGCCGTGGGGGAGGACAGCGAATTCTCCTTTGCCGGACAGTTCGCCACCCTGCTCAACGTCGCCGCCGCCGGGCTGCCGGAACACTACAAGCGGATCGTCGCCAGCAAGTTCACCTCTCGGGCCATCTTCTATTGGAAATACCAGCACTTCTCCGTCTCGGAACTTCCCATGGCGGTGGGCGTCCTGGCCATGGTGCCGGCCCGGGCCAGCGGGGTGATGTTCTCCCAGGACCCCCAGGCCCCGGAAGCGGACCGCGTCTTAATCAGCTCGGTCTGGGGCCTGGGCCCCTACGCGGTGGACGGCGCCATCTCCCCGGACCTTTACGTGGTTTCCCGCCAGGAGGGCCACCCCATCAAAGAGCGGCGGGTGACGCAGAAGCCCGCGGCCCTGGTCTGCCAGCCCGGAGGCGGGGTGGCGGCCGCGGCCCTGCCTGTGAAACAGGGCAACTCCCCTTCCCTCACCGATCTCCAGGCCCGGACCCTGACGGAGATCGCCCTTACCCTGGAGAAGCATTTCGGCGGGCCCCAGGACATTGAATGGACCTGGGGCGAGGCCGGCAACCTGGTGATCCTCCAGTCCCGGCCCCTCAGGGTGAACACCCCTCGCTTCGCCGCCGCCCCCCGGGAGCACCCGGCGGAACCGGCGACGCCGCCGCTCCTCAGCTTCGGGGTGCGGGCGGTGGGCGGCGCCGTGGCCGGCCGGGTCCACCTCTTCCTGCACGACGAAGATGTGGCCGACATTCCCCCCGGCGCGGTGGTGGTGGCCCGCCAGCCTTCGGCCCGCCTGGTCCTGGCCATGGATCGCATCGCCGCCATCATCACCGAAGTGGGTAGCCCCACGGACCATATGACCATCCTGGCCCGGGAATTCCGCATCCCCACCCTGGTGGACGTGGGCAGCGCCACCCGGGTGCTGCGCCCCGGCCAGATCGTCACCGTGGACGCGGACGCGGCCCGGGTCTATCCCGGCATCGTCACCGAAGTGCTGGAGCGCCAGCCAGAGACCACCGCAGATCTGCGCTCCTCCCCGGTCTTCCAGAAATTGGGGCGCATCCTGAAGCTGACCAACCCCCTCAACCTCATCGACCCGGAGAGTGCGGATTTTCTGGCGGGCAACTGCCGGACCCTGCACGATCTCACCCGCTTCTGCCATGAAAAGGCCATGGACGCCATGTTCACCCCGGACGTGGAGCGGGTATTGGATTCGAACCGGGTCAGCCGCCTGGTCACCGACCTGCCCCTCAACCTGTTCATCCTGGACCTGGGCGGCGGCCTGAAGGTGAGCGGCCAGGCGCAGGTGACCGAAGACGACATCGTCTCCCGGCCCTTCAAGGCCCTGCTCCGGGGCTTCCACCACCCCAGGGTGAGCTGGGCCGGACAGGTGGCCCCGGACATGAAGGGCTTCATTTCGGTGTTCGCCAACACCATGTACGATATGGGCAAGACGGAGCGGGGTCTGGGGGGCAAGAGCTTCGCCATCATCACCGACTCCTACCTCAACTTCAACTCCCGCCTGGGCTACCACTTCGGCCTGGTGGACGCCTACATCTCCGAAGAGCGCAACGACAACTACATCAGCTTCCAGTTCAAGGGCGGGGCCGCCGCCATAGAGCGCCGGGAGCGCCGGGCCCGCCTCCTGAAGCGGATCCTGGACGACCTGGGCTTCAAGGCCCAGGCCAAGAGCGACCTGGTGCAGGGCCGCCTGGTGAAGTATTCCCTCCTGGAAACCGAAGAGACCCTGGAAATGGCCGGCCTGCTCATGGCCTTCTGCCGCCAGCTCGATCTGGCCCTATCTTCCGATACCGTGCTGGAACGCTGCCTTCAGGCCTTCAAAAAGGAAGACTACAGCCTCTCGTGCCTGCGGCCGGAGGAGGCCGCGGGTTAAAGACGGTTTTCGATTTTCGGCCAAAAGCCCAGAAGCCCGGTCCCCGGTGAGGGCCGGCCACCAAATTTTCTTAAGAAAATCATTAAATTGAAATTATGCTGCCGTCGGGCTAAGATTGCCCCAGGCGCGGTTTTCCTTTATACTGGTCCCCGGAGATCATTACGTTCGGGAAGGCTCTCAGACATGCCCTTTTTTCGGAAGAGTGAAGAGGAGCGCCCCCCCAAGGCACCTCAGGAGTTGCTGGAGCTGAGGGCCGCGGTGGAGAAGGCCAGGTTGCCCGAGGCCGTGGCCGCCGCGGCGCTGAAGGAACTGGAACGGCTGGAGAAGACCGACCCGGCGGTGGCGGAATATAACCTCGGCCTCAATTACCTGGACTTCCTGATCTCCCTGCCCTGGAACCGGGTCACCGAAGACAATCTGGACCTGAAACGAGCCGAACGCCTCCTGGAGTCCCAACTCTATGGGCTGAAGCAGGTCAAGGAGCGCATCCTGGAATACCTGGCGATGCGCACCCTCTGCAGCCTCCAGGCCTCCCAGGTGCTGGTGGTGGACGACGAAGAGATCGCCCGCACCAATCTCGGGTACATATTGCGGAAGGAAGGGCACCAGGTGGCCACCGCGGCCAACGGCCTGGAAGCCCTGGAAAAGGTGAAGGTCCAGGAGTTCGACATCATCCTCACCGACCTGAAGATGGAGAAGATGGACGGCATCCAGCTCCTGGAATCGGTGAAGCAGGTGTCGCCGCACACTGAGATCATCATGGTCACCGGCTACCCCTCGGTGGGCACCGCGGTGGACGCCCTGAAGAAGGGGGCGGCCCATTATCTCTCCAAGCCCATCAAATTGGAAGAGCTGCGCGCCACGGTGCGGGACATCGTCGAAAAGAAAAGGCATCTGCAGATGAG
>CAWEWX010000011.1:0-13642 GCA_963812655.1 uncultured delta proteobacterium
TCGCGGTGCAATTATGGCCCCTGGAAAGCTTAAAAGATTCCTGGCGAACCTGACCCTGATCCTGGCCAGCCTGCTGGCGGTGGCGCTCTGTCCTCGAGGTCGCCCTGCACTTCACCCCATACCGCCGCCTGCTGCTCCGGGAACGGCAGATGCGCTACTATTACCAGTTCGACGCCGCCAAAGGCTACGACATCCGCCCCAACGTGGGCAAGATGCGCACCTCGGTGGACCTGAGCGTGGATTACGACATCTGGTCCAACGAGCTGGGCTGTTTCGATGAACCCTACCGGGGGGAGCCAGACTTCATCCTCCTGGTGGGGGACAGCTTCACCCATATGTACGCCCCTTTTAAGGACAAATGGGGCACCCGCGTGCAAAGACTCCTGGACTACCGGGTCATCAAGGCGGGAGTCAGCGGCTACGGCACCAAACAGGAGCTATTGAAGGCCCGGGAAATCATCGCCCGCATCCATCACAGCCCCCGCCTGATCATTGTGGGCTACTTCTGGGCCGCCTTGGACCGCGACCGCGCCTTTCCCGACATGACCGTGGTGGACGGCTTTCTGGTGGTGGCCACCAAATATAAGGACCGGACCGGGCACCTGCTCAACATCAAGGCCTTGGAAGGGCCTTACAGCTTCTGGGATAAACTGACCGGGAACTACCCCCTGGGCCTCCGGCAGTTGGTTGACCTCTTTCTGGATCAGCACTTCATTCTGGTTAACCTGATCAATGATGCCACGGTGCGGCTGATTTCCCCCAAATTCTCGTACGCCGATCCCTTGGATTTTTTGGCCTTTTCCCAGGAGCCCTGGGTGGCGCAGGAATGGGTCAAGCACGAAAAGAACCTGGCGGCCTTTAAGGACCTGGCCGCGGCCCAGGGGGCCGAGCTGCTGGTGGTGCTGATTCCTACCAATACTCAGGTCTATCCCTTTCTCACCGGAGGCCGGCAGATCGACCTGGAGCGCCCCAACCGCATCCTGGGCGACTTTCTCCAGAGAGAGCAGATCCGCTACCTGGACCTCCTACCCTTTTTCCGGAAATATGCCGACGAGACTCCCCGAAAGCGCCTGGATTCGAAAAAAGACCTTTATTGGCGGTCCAATTCCCATTTCAGCTTCAAAGGCGAGCGCCTGGCGAGCCTGCTGGTTTCCCGGGAGATCCTGAAGGACAACCTGGTACACGTGGCGGACCGGGAGGGCAAGCTGAAGGAGATTGAAGAAAAGTTGAATAATTTTCATTAAGTTATTCGAGGGAAGGGGTGGGGGATCAGAGATACCTGCTGAAGGGGCGACTCGCTGGGCCGCCCATCCGCCTTAAAGCCGAAGACCTGGAGGAACCCTGCAGGGTGCGTCTCACGCACCAATAATGGCGCCTAAGACGCGCCCTGCACGGGCGACCCATCGGGTCGCCCCTGCTACTTCCACACCCCGTCCACGGGGGTCTGGCACTTGGGGCATTTGCCGTCTTTCAGCAGGTAGCGCCGGATAGTATAGCCCTGGCGTTCGATGAGGAGTTCCTGGCAGCCGTAGCAATAGGTGTTCTCCCCACCCTCCCCGGGGGGTATGTTGCCGGTGTAGACGTAGCGCAACCCGGCCTGGAGCCCGATTTCCCGGGCCCGGCGCAGGGTGGCCACCGGGGTGGCGGGGCTGTCCATCATCTTGAAGGTGGGGTGAAAGGCGGTGACGTGCCAGGGCACCTCCGGGCCCACTCCCCTGATGAACTGGGCGATTTCGCTGAGTTCTGCCACCGAATCGTTGTGGCCGGGAATGATCAGGGTGGTGACCTCCAGCCAGACCCCCAACTGTTTGAGGCGCACAATGGTGTCCAGCACCGGCTGCAGCCGGGCCTTGCAGACCTTGCGGTAGAAGTCGTCCTTCATGCTCTTCAGATCGACGTTGTCGGCGTCGACGAAGGCCGCCAGCGCGGTGGCGGACTGCTCCGTCATGAAGCCGTTGGACACGAAGACGTTTTTCAGGCCCTGCTCCCGGGCCAGTTTCCCCACGTCCTGGGCGTACTCCAGAAAGATGGTGGGCTCGGTGTAGGTGTAAGCGATGCTGGCCGAATGGGAGGCCAGGGCGTAGGCCACGATGGCCTCCGGCTCCCGCTCCTCCCCCTGCATCAGGCCGCCGTGGACCCGGGGATACTGGGAAATGTCGTAGTTCTGACAATGAAGGCACATGAAATTGCAGCCCACCGTGGCGATGGAGTAAGAGCGGGTGCCGGGGAGGAAGTGGAAGAGAGGCTTCTTCTCGATGGGGTCGATGTGTTCGGCGATGATCCGGCCGTAATTGAGGCTGAAGAGGCTGCCGTCCTGGTTTTCCCGGACGTGGCAGAGGCCCCGTTTCCCCGGGTCGATCTTGCATTGATGGGCGCACAAATGGCATTGAACCTTGCGGTCCTCCAGGCTTTCCCACATTCTCGCCGGAATCATAGGCCCTCCTCGGGGGTGGCTTCTTCTTTAAATTATAACCTGCGGCCCGGGATGTAAAGGGCTTCCAGGGCTTAAGACGCGGGCCGCCGCCGCTGAAAGCGGATCCGGTCGGGCGCGGCAACGGGCCGCTAGGAGCGCCAGGCGCGCCTCTTTCCGCAAGCCCTCACCCTTGCCAGGAGAAGAATCCTGTGTTAAATAGGAGACAGATGGTGGGCGTAGCTCAGTCGGCAGAGCTCCGGGTTGTGGCCCCGGTGGTCGCGGGTTCAAGTCCCGTCGCTCACCCCAATTATCATAAGGCTTAGCTGGCATTTTTAGGGAATTGGTTGCGGATAGGTTGCAGATAGGCGCTGGTAACCCGAAGGTTGCCGGCGCTTTTTTGTTGGGTAGGGTTCTAACTCAGAAGCTTGCCCCATCGATATCGCGTCCAGCTTTATAAGATATTATTTCTGGGGCGGTTATTTCTTTGCTGCATAAAAAGATAACCTAAGATTAAAGATAGAAATAAAATGAGCCCGAGAATGGAAATAAGATAAAGATGGGAGTGGATCCGAAACCACTGTTTACCTAAGTAGAAGCCGATAGAGAGAAAGCTCATAGACCAGAAGAAGGCCCCCGCATAGGCATACCTGGCGAACACCCGTAACTCCAATTGCGAAGTTCCTGCCACAAATCCGGTAAAATGTCTGACCCCGGGGATAAAATAACCAATAACCAGGGTCCATTTACCTATTTGGTTAAACCAGTCGTGTACCTGATTGATTCTATCTTGGTCAAGGTGAATGACTCGACCATATCTCTCAACCAGAGTAAGGCCCACGGTGCGCCCTAGGAAATAACTGAGGCTGATGCCGCAGACGCTCCCCAAGAAGACGGTGATTATTGTGGGAAAGGGCTGCAATATTCCTTTAAAGATGAGATATCCCACAAAGACTAAAATAACTTCATCGGGCACTGGCACTCCCGCAATGCCCAACATCAACAAACCAAAAATAGCAAAATTCCCATATTGCGTAATCCAATAAAGAAACTTATCTAAATAGATCGGCCATTCCATTTCTCGACCACTTTTGGGAACTACATCGCTTTAATTACATCACTGGACAGACATTCTTTATAGGGGAGCAAGAATCACCAGCGGGTGTTGATCTTGTTTCATTTAAACACCTAACGGCGAGAATTGCAAGGAACCATTCCCAGCCTAGGGAGGGTTTATAGGTCCTGCCCCCCTTCCATTCAATATTGGGCCGTTTCTGGGGTCTCTACCCCACGTTTTTGGGGCAAGAATCGGTGAGCCTTACCCTGTTCTAGGAGCCGGGCTTTTGCCTCGGTGAGAAATTTATGCTATCCTGCCTCCCACAAGAACATTTGGCCAAGGATAGAGGATTTGGAATAAAGGCAGGCAGGAAGAAGGCGGTCAAAGGAAATTAGACCCATCACCCGGTAGCTTATGGCTTACAGCTTCGGGTCGTTCAAAATTTGGAGGAAAATCGATTTGCTGAGAAACGCCTTAATCGGGTTTGGGTTAATAGCCATGATATTGGTAAGTGTCGCCTTCGGGGCGGATACCAGCCAGAAGAAAGATGCCCTGGCTGCCGCAGAAAATTGGCTTACCATGATCGACCAGGGAGAATATGCGAAAAGTTGGCAGCAAGCGGCTGCATATTTTAAGACGGTAATCCCGGAAGCGGAGTGGGTGCAATCGATGCAGACAGTACGGGAACCGCTGGGTAAACTAATTTCGAGAAAAGTAAAAAGCCTGACTCCGAAGACCTCTTTGCCCAATACCCCTGAGGGGAACTATGTCGTCATTCAGTTTGAGACCTCCTTTGAAAAAGGAAAATCTGGAATTGAGACTGTAACTCCACAGCTTGAAAAAGATGGTAAATGGCGGGTGGCAGGGTATCACATCCAATGGCAATAGGACCAGGCTTCGTGCCGAATGGACCTCTGACGACGGCATAACCCAGAGGTTCTTTGATTATGTGCTGAAGAGCACCAGTAAGGACGAAAATGAGGTCAACACCTAGAGGCAGGCGCGGGAATAGCCTCCTCCTGCAGGCCCTTTATCCCACCACCCGCTTCTTCTCCAGGGCGGTATAGACCCAACTCATGGCCGCGGAGGTATTGGGAAAACCGATGGTGCTGGTAAGCAGGATGATGGTGTGATAGATCTCCTCGGGGGTGGCGCCGGCTTGCATGGCCCGGCGCAGGTGGCTGTGCACCGCGCCTTCCGAACGGATGGCGGCGGCGGCCGCCAATTGCACCAGTTGCATAGTCTTTTCGTCCAAAGGCCCTTCCTGGCGTACCGTCTCTCCCAACTGCTCCAGGGCCTTGACGAATTTCCCATGTTTCTCTTTTATCAGATTGTACCACGCAGGAAAGGTTTCTTTCGACATGAGGGGCCCTCCCGTCTTCTGAGACTATAACGCCGATTTTCCCGAGGCTCAGGGTTCCGCCCCAGATATTTCCCAACCTGCTCCCTGGTAAACCAATGGACCGGCTTTCCGCGGCGGGGCTTTCTCCTTGCCGAGGCGCTCCTAAACCCCAACCCAAAAAAATAACTGGCCGGGTGGGGGAGGTACCCGGCCAGTTCGGTAAAAGGAGAAAATGGTATATGAACTTTGATTAAGGGGGGGATGTGGGTACCTTAATTGGGTCCATATACTGAACTAATAGACATGCAGTAACTATGCCAAAAGCCTGATAAGTAATTTTAACAGAAATATCAATAATATAAACCTAAGCCCGCAAACTCCCTGGTTCAATAATTTTTACCACGCCGACCAGATTTAAGACGCCATATTGATTATCTATTTAGATTTACTTTAATTAATGATATTTAGGGCGCGATTCAAATTTTTGTTCCATTTCCGGGGCCTCGGGAATCGAGCCGCAATTTTGCGACGACTGCCTCCGGCGGGGGAAAAATTCCCTCTCCCGGAGAAGCCCGGCGCCGCCGGGGTTGCTGCGCCAGGCCCGGATAAAAAGGAAAAGATGGTTTAAATTACCAACTTGACTTTTTGGGCGCCAGCCATTATTATATTTGCAACTAGGTTGCTTTTGGAGTCCACGGCATGAGTGATAGTTGCAATTTCCGCCAGTGTCTGGCTTCCCAGGGGTTAAAGCTCACCGCAGTGCGCCTGGCGGTCTTGGAGGTGCTCGGGGACGCTTCCCGGGCCCTGCGGGCCCAGGAGATCCTGACGGCCATCCGGGCCCGCCGCCCGGTGAACAAGGTGACGATTTACCGCATCCTGGAGGATTTCAGCCGCCGCGGCCTGGTGCGCCGCCTATCCCTGCAAAGCCGGGTGAATCACTATGAACTGGCTTGCGAGCACCGGCCGCCCCACCCCCATTTCCAGTGCCAGACCTGCCGGGAAATCCAGTGCCTGGACCCGGCGCCGATGACCCGCGCCTGGACCGAGCTGCAAGGGCCGCTGGGGAACCGGACTGATCACATCGAAATCCGGCTGGCCGGGGTTTGCCATAAGTGCCGGGAGGCCACCTGAGCCGGTCGGTAGCCCAGGCATCTGCCGGTAAATCAACATGATTGCTTCCCAGGAATCGCTGAATTTAAAGCAACCCGCTTGCACCTGCGCTGATCGGAGATCTACTCCTAACGCTGGATTACCAACTATGGGCCATCCCGACGAGAAAGTTATCAGCGGCAGCTCGAGGGCTGCGGAACCCGTTGAGCCTGCCGCCGTCCCGGCTCCCGTTTCTCCCCTGGGTTGGAGTATCGGGGGCCGTCTGCTCTGCGCCGGGGCAGCCGCCGCCCTCCTGTGGCTGGCGGTGGCCTGGGCCGTCGGCTGGCTTTAATAAAAGAGAGTTGCCATGGCCTCCATTGTGATCTACGATCTCACCCTGGGTTATGACGGCCATCCCGCGGTCCATCATCTTTCCGGAACCTTCGAGCCGGGGTCGATGACCGCGGTGGTGGGGCCCAACGGCTCGGGGAAAAGCACCCTGTTAAAGGGAATTGCCGGGACCCTACGGCCCTTTACCGGTCGGATCGACCTGGGGGGCCTGAAGATCTTCCGGATTGCCTACCTGCCGCAACAGGCGGAGATTGACCGGAGTTTCCCCATAACGGTTCTGGACCTCGTGGCCCTGGGCCTCTGGGAGCGCATCGGCATGTTCGCCGGCATGAGGGACGAACTGTGGAGGAAGGTCCGGCAGGCTTTAGCCGCCGTGGGGCTGGAGGGTTTTGAGCGCCGGCCCATCAGCGATCTCTCGGTGGGCCAGTTCCAGCGGGTCCTTTTCGCCCGCCTGCTGCTCCAGGACGCTCCCGTCATCCTCCTCGATGAGCCCTTCAACGCCATGGATAACCGGACCACGGCCGATCTCCTCCAGATAGTGAACCGCTGGCACGCCGAGAACCGGACCATTATTGCGGTGCTTCACAATTACGAGCAGGTGCGCTCCTATTTCCCCAGAACCTTGCTGCTGGCCCGGGAGCCCATCGCCTGGGGAGACACCGCGGCGGTCCTTAATCCGGAGAATTTGCAACGCGCCCAGCTGATGTCCGAGGCCTGGGACGAAACCGCGGAGGCCTGTCTTCTGGGGGAGGTATGTTGAGCCATCTCTGGGCCATTTTCCTGGCGCCCTTCCAGGATTTCATCTTCATGCGCCACGCCCTGGTGGCCTGCCTGGCCCTCGCCCTGGGATGCGGTCCCATCGGAGTGCTGTTGGTCTTAAGGCGCATGAGCCTGGTGGGAGACGCCCTTTCCCATGCGGTTCTACCCGGGGTGGCCCTGGGCTTCCTGGTTTCCGGCCTATCCCTCTACTCCATGACCCTGGGAGGCATCGTCGCCGGTCTCGCCGTGGCCCTGTTGTCCGGGGCGGTCAGCCGCGTCACCCTGCTGCGGGAGGATGCCAGTTTTGCGGCCCTGTACCTGGTTTCCCTGGCCTTGGGGGTTCTGCTGATTTCCTGGCGTGGCAGCAGTATGGATCTGATTCACGTGCTTTTTGGCACCATTCTGGCGGTGGATGACGCCGCCCTGGTTATGGTGGCCTCCATTACCACCGCCACTCTGCTGATCGTGGCGTTTATCTACCGACCCCTCATCGTTGAATGCGTCGATCCCGGTTACCTGAGATCCGTCAGCGGCAAAGGGGTGCTAATGCATCTAATTTTCCTGGTCCTGGTGGTCCTCAACCTGGTGGCCGGATTCCAGGCTTTGGGAACCTTGATGGCAGTGGGGATGA
Source organism: uncultured delta proteobacterium (assembly GCA_963812655.1). Taxonomy (GTDB): domain Bacteria; phylum Desulfobacterota; class Desulfobaccia; order Desulfobaccales; family 0-14-0-80-60-11; genus JAPLJC01. Next base: position 7,640 of record CAWEWX010000011.1, read on the forward strand.
TGATGCTGCCGGCGGTTTCCGCCCGCTTCTGGGCCAGACAGGTCTGGTCCACGGCCCTGGCCGCGATGGTCATCGCCACGTTGTCCGGCTATGCCGGCCTGCTCCTTTCCTACCACGGCAACGTCCCCTCCGGGCCTTCGATCATTCTGACTGCCGGCCTTTGCTACGCCTTTTCGGTAGTTTGTGGAGCGCATGGCAGCATCTACAGCCGTTACCGGGCCGCCCAACATCTTACCGGTTGAACTAACAAGGGGAAAATTATGTCAGTAAGCCTCAGGGTTTTCACCGTGGTTTTGGCACTCTTCATTGGTGGAGGCGGAACCGCGGCCGGCGCCGAGAAAAAGCTCAACGTGGTCGCCACCTTCAGCATCCTGGGCGACCTGACCAAAAACGTCGGCGGCGACCGGATCGAGGTGACCACCCTGGTCGGTCCCAATGGAGACGTCCACGTCTACGAGCCGACTCCGGCGGACGCCAAGGCCGTGGGGAACGCCGACGTGGTCCTGGTCAATGGCCTCGGTCTGGAAGGATGGGTGGATCGTCTGATTAAGACTTCCGGCTACCAGGGCCCGGTGGTGGTGGCCAGTCAGGGGGTTAAACCCCGCGAGATGGCAGCAGAGGAACTCGAGCAGGGCGCCAAGCACGGGCCTTTAATGACTGACCCCCATGCTTGGCAGGATGTGGGCAACGGTCGGCTTTATGTCCAAAATATCGCCAAGGGGCTGGAAACGGTGGATCCCGCAAGCGCCTCCGTCTATCGGGCCAATGCCGAAGCCTATACCGCGAAGCTTAGCGAACTCGACCAATGGGTAAGGAAGGAATTTTCCGGCATCCCCCAACCGAAGCGGCGTATGATCACTACCCATGACGCCTTCGGCTATTTCGGCGCGGCCTACGGCATTACCATTATCTCACCCGTGGGCTTCAGCACCGAGAGCGAAGCCTCCGCCGGCGATATCGCCAATCTCATCAAACAGATCCGCCGGGAAAAAATCACCACGGTCTTTTTGGAAAACGTCACCGATCCGCGCCTGATGGAGCAGATCGCCAAAGAAAGCGGCGTAACCTTGGGGGGAACGCTCTATTCTGATGCCTTGTCCAAGCCGGATGGGCCGGCGGCAACCTATCTGGAGATGTTCAAGAATAATGTTAGCCTGATTGCCGCGGCCATGCGGAAAGGCATTTGAGGAAATTACCCTTCCGGGTGGATTCTTGTCAGGAACGTCTTAAATTTAGGGGAACCCGCAAGAAATCATCCAAAGGAGAGGTCAGATGAGATCAAGAGTCGTAGCAGCGGCAATGGTTTTGGCAGCAGTGCTGATCTGGGGCTGCGGTGAATCCAAGGCGCCGGCGGCCAAGGCGACCCTGGTCGGCGCCCAGGGGCAGAAGGTGGGGGAAGCCAGGTTGAGCGAGACCCCCCAGGGGGTGAAGATCGACCTCACCGTGGAGAATCTGCCTCCCGGGGTGCACGCCTTTCATATCCACGATAAAGCGGCCTGCCAGGGTATGGACTTCATGAGCGCCGGGGGTCATTTTAACCCGTACCACAAGCAGCATGGCTTAAAAAATCCCTTGGGGCCCCACGCCGGGGATCTTCCCAACATCACGGTGGGCCCGGATGGCCGCGCCACTGTCTCGGTGGTGGCCAATCTGGTCACCCTGAAGGATGGGGAAATAAATTCCTTGTTTCAACCCGGCGGGACTTCCCTGGTGATCCACGCCAACCCCGATGACGAGGTCACCGAGCCGGCGGGCAACGCCGGACCCCGTATCGCTTGCGGCCCGATCACCAGACAGTAGTAGCCCCAGATCTGGCGGCAGGGGGGGAGGGAAGGGTTTGCGGCAATTTAAAAAAACCCGGCGGGGGCCGCACCTGCGGCGCACCAAAGCTCAATGCAGACCCAGCGTCAAATGATCAAAGAATTGTTGCTGGAGGGCGTATTTTCCAGCCTGGAACTCTCCCAGCGCCTCTCCTTGCCGGAGAAGGAGGTGCTGGACCACCTGGCTCACATCGCCCTGGCCCCGGGGCCCGGTTGCCGGTTCCGCACCACCCCGGCGGTCTGCAACCACTGCGGCTTTGCCTTTAAGAAACGCGAGCGCCTCACCACCCCCTCCCGCTGCCCTCTCTGCCACCACGAATCCATCCGCCGGCCGCGCTTCGCTTTGCGGCGCGAATAATACAGGGGCTAGGTTATGATTCCTAACCCCTCATCCCTAATCCCTAACCCCTGCCCTTTATTATTCCACCGTGACGCTCTTGGCCAGATTGCGGGGTTGGTCCACGTCGGTGCCCCGCAGGTCGGCAATGTGATAGGCCAGCAGTTGCAGGGGGGTCACCAAGACGCTGGGGGAGAGATCCAGGGGCACCGGGGGCACCGGAATCACGCTCTCCACCCGTTCCTGGACCTGGTAATTGTCGGTTTCCGTGAGGGCGATGATGCGCCCGCCCCGGGCCGTCACCTCCTCGATGTTTCCCCTAACCTTTTCCAGCACCGGGCTCCGGGTGGCCAGGACCACCACCGGCATCTCCCGGTCGATGAGGGCAATGGGGCCGTGTTTCATCTCCCCGGCGGCGTAACCCTCGGCGTGGATATAGGAGATTTCCTTGAGTTTCAAGGCCCCTTCCAGGGCGATGGGATAATGGAGGCCCCGCCCCAGGTAGAGGAAGTTGCGGGCCTCCATGTAGCGCCGGGCGGTCTCCCGGATCTGTTGGTCCAGGTCCAGGGTCTCCTGGATCCAGGTGGGCAACTTCAATAACTCCTGGAGGCGCGGCCGCACCTGGTCTCGGGTGATCCTTCCGGTGCGGCTGGCCAGAAACAGGGCGATGAGGTAGAGAGCCACCAACTGGGTGGTGAAGGCCTTGGTGGAGGCCACCCCGATCTCCGGGCCGGCGTGGGTGTAAAGGACCGCATCGGCCTCCCGGGCGATGCTGGAACCCACCGCGTTGACAATGGCCAGGGTCTTGGCCCCCAGTTCCTTGCCGGCGATGAGTCCGGCCCGGGTGTCCGCGGTCTCCCCGGATTGGGAGATGGGAATCAACAGGGTCCGGGAATCTACCAGGGGCTGGCGGTAACGAAACTCGGAGCCCAGGTCCACCTCCACCGGCAGGCGGCTCAGGCTCTCGATCAGAAGCTTACCCACCATGGCGGCATGGTAGGAGGTGCCGCAGGCTACCAGAAAGATCTTGCGCAGCTTCCGGATATCCCCCTGGGAGAGGGCGATCTCCTCCAGGATCACCTCTCCCACGTCGGGGTTGATCCGGCCCCTAAAGGTGTCGATCAAGGCTTGGGGCTGCTCGAAGATCTCCTTTTTCATGAAGTGTTTGTAGCCCGCCTTCTCCGCCATGGCCGGGCTCCAGGAGATGTGGTGCACCTCGCGGCTAACTGGCTGCCCGTCCCGCCCCAGCAGGGAAAAGTCACCCTCTTTGAGAACCACCAGGTCGTAATCTTCCAGAAAGATCACCCGCCGGGTGTACGGCAGGATGGCGGGGATATCGGAGGCTAGAAAATATTCCCCCTCCCCCAGCCCCAGGATCAGGGGGCTCTCCTTGCGGGCCGCCACCAGCATCCGGGGCTTATTGGCGTTGACTATGACCAGGGCGTAAGATCCCCGGATGGCCTCCAGGGAGAGACGCACCGCCTCCAAATATTCCGCCCCCTGGCGCAAATTCTTGACGATGAGGTGCGAGACGATCTCCGTATCCGTTTCCGATGAGAAGCGGTGGCCTTCCTTGATTAGCTCTTCCTTAAGCTCCAGATAGTTCTCGATGATGCCATTGTGAACCACTGCGATGGAGTCCACCAGGTGGGGATGGGCGTTGGCCTCGGAGGGGCGGCCATGGGTGGCCCAGCGCGTGTGGCCGATGCCCACCTGGCCCGCCAGGGGATGCTGGCTTAACAATTTTTCCAGTTCCGCCAGTTTACCCAGGCTGCGGCGAATCTCTAAGGCGTGATCGCTGATCACCGCCATCCCGGCGGAATCGTAGCCTCGATACTCCAGGCGCTTGAGGCCGTCCAGGATGATGGGCATGGCCTCCCGGGGCCCCAGATAACCGATGATGCCGCACATATTCACCTCTCTGAAGTAGCCAGTAGTCAGTAGTCAGTTGCCAGTAAAAAAACCACTATATCATCACTTAACCGGTCCTTGCTCCTTCTTCTCGTTCCCAAGAAATGCTTTTCATCAATATCGTATAGTTTTTCTTTAGTCATTTTCTCTATCTTTGTTTACCATTTTTTTATTTTCATCAAGACCTTCTTCAAGCCCTTTGTAATAAGCATCTTTTTTTGCTTTTTCAAGATATATAATAAATGTGGGTAAACCAAATACAAGAATGGTGACACAGATAACAAAAATCCACGAATGCCAAATATACCATAGAAATAAAGCAACAAAGACAACTCCACCGGCTAATTCAAGTTTATTACTCATTATTCTATTTCTTATTTTTTCTAACAGCCTTACAAAACTGAATATTCCTTTCTTGCTTTGGAACGCATCTTTTTCCCAAGATCTGTTTGCACACCTCATGAGGTAAGAGCAGGATAATAATAACCGCCACTTGCTAACCGCTACTTTTTCTTTTTATTGGCGACGGGCCGGCGCTCCAGGTTCACCTGCCGGGCCCGGGAGATGGCCAGCTTGCCCGGCGGCACGTCTTGGGTGATGGTGGAGCCGGCCCCGACGTAGGCCCCGGCGCCCACGGTCACCGGCGCCACCAATGCGGTGTTGCTGCCGATGAAGACCCCCTCCCCGATGATGGTGGGGTGCTTTTTAACCCCGTCATAGTTGCAGGTGATGGTGCCGGCGCCCACGTTGGTCCCGGGGCCGACGTCGGCGTCCCCCAGGTAGGTGAGGTGCCCGGCCTTGACCCCTTCATGGAGCACCGATTTCTTCACCTCCACGAAATTGCCGACGTGCACCCTTTGCCGCAGGTCGGCGCCGGGCCGAAGATGGGCAAAGGGTCCGGTGTCCGCACCGGCCCCGATGTGGCTCTTGGTAATGACGCAGCCCATTTTAATATGGACGTTATTTTCCAAGATGGAATCGACGATCTTGACTGAAGGCTCAATGACGCAATCCTCGCCGATGACGGTGGCTCCCTGGAGATAGACGTTGGGGTAGATGACCGTGTCCCGGCCGATGCTTACCCCGGGTTCGATAAAGGCGGACTCGGGGTCGACCAGGGTGACCCCCTGGTCCAGGTGCCTGGCGTTGATGCTGCGTTTCACGGTCTGGGTGGCCGCGGCCAGTTCGGCCCGGCTGTTGATGCCCAGGAGGCTTTCCCGGTCCGGGTCCACCAGGGCCGCAACGAACCGGCCCTGCTCCCGGGCGATCTGGATCAGGTCGGTGAGATAGATTTCGCCGGTCACCGGGCTGGGCCGCAGCCGTTGCAGGGCTGCTCCCAGGAAGGCGGCGTCAAAAAAATAGGCGCCGGTATTAATCTCCCGGATCGCCAGGATTTCCGGGTGCTCCCGGGCGTCTTTGGCCTGCACCACCGCCATGACCCGCCCCTCCTGGTCCCGCACCACCCGGCCATAATGGACCCCGTCGTCAAGTTCGATGGTCTGCACGGTGACCGCCGCCCCGGTTGCCTGATGCAGCCGGTGGAGCGCCAGGATGCTCTCCCCGGCAATCAGCGGGGCATCGCCGCAGAGCACCAGGACCGTCCGGGCCGCCGCCGGTATATCCGCGGCCAGGGCCGCCTGCACCGCGTGGCCGGTGCCATTCTGGGGCTCCTGGACCACAAAGCGCACCCCGGAATCTTGTATGGCCCCCCGGACCTCTTCCGCCCGGTAGCCCACCACCATCGCGATGTCCTCCATCCCGACGGCCTTCAGGGTATCCAGCAGGTAGGCGATCATGGGGCGGCCCAGGATTTCATGGAGCACCTTGGGCCGGGCCGACTTCATGCGGGTGCCCTGCCCCGCGGCCAGGACGATGGTGGTGATCTTATCGGTCAGCTTCTCCATCCTTTACCTTTTATGCATCCCTTATGCCAAA
>CAWEWX010000012.1:0-43276 GCA_963812655.1 uncultured delta proteobacterium
CGCCCACAACAGATAGGGACCAAACTGTCTCACGACGTTTTAAACCCAGCTCACGTACCGCTTTAATTGGCGAACAGCCAAACCCTTGGGACCTTCTTCAGCCCCAGGATGCGATGAGCCGACATCGAGGTGCCAAACCTTCCCGTCGATGTGAACTCTTGGGGAAGATCAGCCTGTTATCCCCGGCGTACCTTTTATCCGATGAGCGACGGCCCTTCCATACGGGACCGCCGGATCACTAAGGCCTACTTTCGTACCTGCTCGACTTGTAGGTCTCGCAGTCAAGCTCCCTTATGCCTTTACACTCAACGGCTGGTTTCCAATCAGCCTGAGGGAACCTTCGCGCGCCTCCGTTACGCTTTAGGAGGCGACCGCCCCAGTCAAACTACCCACCAGGCAATGTCCCCGTCCCGGATCACGGGACTGGGTTAGAATTCTAGAATAACTAGGGTGGTATTTCAAGGTTGGCTCCCTCCGAACTAGCATCCGGAGATCGTCGCCTCCCACCTATCCTACACAAGTTATCCCAAAATCCAATGCCAAGCTATAGTAAAGGTGCACGGGGTCTTTCCGTCTTGTTGCGGGTACACGGCATCTTCACCGCGAATACAATTTCACCGAGTCCCTGGTCGAGACAGCGGGGCAATCGTTACGCCATTCGTGCAGGTCGGAACTTACCCGACAAGGAATTTCGCTACCTTAGGACCGTTATAGTTACGGCCGCCGTTTACCGGCGCTTCGGTTTAGAGCTTCTCCGGGTTGCCCCGAATGACCCCTCCCCTTAACGTTCCGGCACCGGGCAGGCGTCAGACCCTATACGTCGTCTTGCGACTTAGCAGAGTCCTGTGTTTTTAGTAAACAGTCGCCACCCCCATTTCTCTGCAACCCCCTTCGGCTCCAGGAGCAAGTCCTTTCACCTGATGGGGGCACACCTTCTCCCGAAGTTACGGTGTCATTTTGCCGAGTTCCTTAACCAGGGTTCTCTCGAGCGCCTTAGGATTTTCTCCTCGCCTACCTGAGTCGGTTTGCAGTACGATCACCTGGTGAACTACCTAGAGGCTTTTCTTGGCAGCGTGGGATCAACCAGTTTATGAGGCAGAGCCTCTCCTCATCAGCTCTCGGGGTTAAGGAGCGCCGGATTTGCCTGGCACCCCCCCCTACGACCTTGAACCGGGACGTCCAACACCCGGATGGCCTACCCTCCTGCGTCCCCCCATCGGTCAACGCGCACCAGGTGGTACAGGAATATCAACCTGTTTTCCATCACCTACGCCTTTCGGCCTCGGCTTAGGGATCGACTAACCCTGGGAAGATTAACTTTACCCAGGAAACCTTAGGCTTACGGCGACGGGGTTTCTCGCCCCGTTTATCGTTACTCATGTCAGCATAAGCACTTGTCGGACCTCCAGCGCTCCTTACGGTACGCCTTCACAGGCTACGACAACGCTCCCCTACCGCGCCAGGAAAACCTGACACCCGCAGCTTCGGTACTAGGCTTGAGCCCCGTTACATTTTCGGCGCAGACCCACTCGACCAGTGAGCTATTACGCATTCTTTAAAGGGTGGCTGCTTCTAAGCCAACCTCCTGGTTGTCTGGGCGGATCCACATCCTTTCCCACTTAGCCTAGATTTGGGGACCTTAGATGGCGGTCTGGGTTGTTTCCCTCTCGACCACGGATCTTATCACCCGCAGTCTGACTCCCCCGCTAAAGACCTCGGCATTCGGAGTTTGGTTGGGTTTGGTAATCTTGTGAGACCCCTAGTCCATCCAGTGCTCTACCTCCGAGGCTCATCACGGGAGGCTATACCTCAATATATTTCGGGGAGAACCAGCTATCACCGAGTTTGATTAGCCTTTCACTCCTATCCACAGCTCATCCAATAACTTTTCAACGTTAACTGGTTCGGGCCTCCAGTCGGTGTTAACCGACCTTCACCCTGGCCATGGATAGATCACCCGGCTTCGGGTCTACTCCTGGCGACTAATACGCCCTATTCAGACTCGCTTTCGCTCCGGCTTCGCCTCACGGCTTAACCTCGCCACCAAGAGTAAGTCGCTGACTCATTATGCAAAAGGCACGCAGTCAGACCAGCAGGCCGAAACCTGCTATGGTCCTTCCACAGCTTGTAAGCGATCGGTTTCAGGTTCTATTTCACTCCGCTCCCGCGGTTCTTTTCGCCTTTCCCTCACGGTACTAGTTCACTATCGGTCGTTGAGTAGTATTTAGCCTTGGAAGATGGTCCTCCCGGCTTCCCACGGGGTTCCACGTGTCCCGTGGTACTTGGGAACCAGTTTCAGAAAGCCGCCTGCCTTTCGCCTACAGGACTATCACCCTCTATGGTGGGCCTTTCCAGGCCCTTCGACTAGACAGGAGGTTGGTAACTTTCCGAGGCGGCGGCAACCGCCTCCAAACTGGCCCCACAACCCCGCGGCCGCAACGCTTGCCGGCTTACACGACCACGGTTTAGGCTCTTCCCCGTTCGCTCGCCGCTACTGAGGGAATCTCTTTGATTTCTTTTCCTGGGGTTACTGAGATGTTTCACTTCACCCCGTTCGCCTCGTACACCTATGGATTCAGTGTACGATGACCCGGCATTACCCGGGCCGGGTTGCCCCATTCGGAGGTCTCCGGATCACAGCCTGTTTAGCGGCTCCCCGAAGCTTATCGCAGCTAGCCACGTCCTTCATCGCCTCTCAACGCCAAGGCATCCACCGATCGCCCTTAGTAGCTTGACCATAAGCCCTCTTGCCTTTGGAAACTCCTAAGGAACTTCTCTTTTACTTCCAGATTCAGTTGTCAAAGAGCACCAGGGTCTTAACCAAAACCCCGGGAAATCTTGGGGAGCAGTCTCCTCAACTTCAGCCACCTGCCAAATCATCCTTACTTTAAGGCTGCCAGTTGACTGCTGATCCCGGAAAGCTTGTTTGGTGGAGGTGAACGGATTCGAACCGATGACCTCCTGCGTGCAAAGCAGGCGCTCTTCCGGCTGAGCTACACCCCCATGGAGATGGTGGGCCTAGTTGGAGTTGAACCAACGACCTCACGCTTATCAGGCGTGCGCTCTAACCGAGACTGAGCTATAGGCCCTCCGCAGAGAAAGAAAATCAGCCTGGAGGCGAGGGCCTCAGACTGAGGCATAGAGCTCCTTTGCTGGCCTGCTGTCGGCGCTTGCTCCTTCAAAACTAAATAGTGAGACCCGAGTCCGTTTGCTTTGTGCTTGGTAGCACCTTAGAAAGGAGGTGATCCAGCCGCAGGTTCCCCTACGGCTACCTTGTTACGACTTCACCCCAATCACCGAACACACCTTGGGCGCCTCCCTCCCCGAAGGGTTGGGCCAGCGACTTCTGGTACAACCGGCTTTCGTGGTGTGACGGGCGGTGTGTACAAGGCCCGGGAACGTATTCACCGCGGCGTGCTGATCCGCGATTACTAGCGATTCCAACTTCATGGAGTCGAGTTGCAGACTCCAATCCGAACTGAGGACGGCTTTTTGGGATTGGCTCCCCCTCGCGGGTTTGCAACCCTTTGTACCGCCCATTGTAGCACGTGTGTAGCCCTGGGCATAAAGGCCATGAGGACTTGACGTCGTCCCCACCTTCCTCCGGTTTATCACCGGCAGTCTCTCTAGAGTGCCCAACTGAATGGTGGCAACTAGAGACAAGGGTTGCGCTCGTTGCGGGACTTAACCCAACATCTCACGACACGAGCTGACGACAGCCATGCAGCACCTGTGTTGAGGCTCGTATTGCTACGCACTCCCATGTTTCCATGGGATTCCTCACATGTCAAGCCCAGGTAAGGTTCTTCGCGTTGCGTCGAATTGAACCACATGCTCCACCGCTTGTGCGGGCCCCCGTCAATTCCTTTGAGTTTTAACCTTGCGGCCGTACTCCCCAGGCGGGGCACTTAATGCGTTAGCTGCGGCACGGAGGGATTAAAAACCCCCCACACCTAGTGCCCATCGTTTACAGCGTGGACTACCAGGGTATCTAATCCTGTTTGCTCCCCACGCTTTCGCGTCTCAGCGTCAGTTTCGGTCCAGAAAGTCGCCTTCGCCACCGGTGTTCCTCCGGATATCTACGAATTTCACCTCTACACCCGAAATTCCACTTTCCTCTCCCGAACTCAAGCCAACCAGTTTCCAACGCCCTTCCGAGGTTAAGCCCCGGGCTTTCACATCAGACTTGGCCGGCCGCCTACACGCCCTTTACGCCCAATAATTCCGAATAACGCTCGCACCCTCCGTCTTACCGCGGCTGCTGGCACGGAGTTAGCCGGTGCTTCCTTCAGCGGTACCGTCATGCCCCGGAGATATTAGCCCCGGGGCTATTCTTCCCGCTTGACAGGGCTTTACGACCCGAAGGCCTTCTTCACCCACGCGGCATCGCTGCGTCAGGGTTTCCCCCATTGCGCAATATTCCTCACTGCTGCCTCCCGTAGGAGTCTGGACCGTGTACCAGTTCCAGTGTGGCTGGCCGTCCTCTCAGACCAGCTACCCATCGTCGCCTTGGTGGGCCATTACCCCACCAACAAGCTAATAGGACGCGGGCTCATCCCGGTTCGGTAGCTTGCATGCAGAGGCCACCTTTGCCGATGGGTCCAGGGACCCGTCGGATCATGCGGTATTAGCGCACCTTTCGGTGCGTTATCCCCCAGACCGGGGTAGATTACCCACGCGTTACTCACCCGTGCGCCACTTTACTCGCCCGGCGAACCGGGCTTTCTCGTACGACTTGCATGTGTTACGCATGCCGCCAGCGTTAATTCTGAGCCAGGATCAAACTCTCCAGTTTTACTTGGAGTTTTCGCACTCGGGCTCACTATTTAGTTTTCAAAGAGCAAATTCCCACAGTTAAATTATAGGAATCTTTCCGCCGCTGTCAAGGCCCCGCTCTCCATCCGCGCCCTGCCCTGCGGCACTTGAGTATGTAACCGATCCGCCAGTTCCTGTCAAGGGGTGCGGCCAGGCTTTTTTCGCCCCAGGGGCGCTGCCCCGCCCATCCCTTGTTTAACCTAGCTAGTTTATCATGGCAAATTTTCGGCGCAAGTTATTTTTTCAGAAAAAATTGGCTAAGGGATTAGTAGGGGCGACCCGGCGGGTCGCCCAATTTCTAGTCTCGAGTTTTGTGTTTTGTGTTTTTAGTGGCACAGGCTTCCAGCCTGTGATCGGGTCGCCCAATTTCGAGTTTTTTGTGGACAGGCTTCTTGCCCCTGCCTATTTCCAGGGCAGGCGTCCCGCCCGCCATCCCTGAATTCCCCATTTGCTATGCTTCATTTGACTTGGCCAATATTAGCAAATTATTTGCCTCAGTTATGAAATCCTCCAATTCAGACTCATGAGGACTATCTGCCAAGAATTCTTCAAGCGCTCGTCTTGCCTGCTCTTTGCTACCCCTACGCAGTTCGAGTATTGCAAGGGCTATGCGGAGTTGTTTTTTCTCCAGAAATCGTGGAATTGATTGCCGGATGAACGTTAAGCATTGAAAAATCATTTCTTCTTCGTATGAAGTCTTCTTCGCTAACCCTATACGGTATTGATTCCGCGAGAGTTTAAGTAACCCTTTGAAGTTATATAGATATGCCAGCGAGAAGTTCGGACCCGAAACGGCTTTGGGTGCGATCTGTTCCGCTTTCTTCTCGGCTTTTATTGCCCCATCAACATCACCCATAAGAAACAGGTAAATCCCTTTGGAGACATAGTGGGCGGAATTTTGCGGGTCTAGTGCTATGGCTTGGTTGGTATTATTCAACCATCCTTCTAGAATAGGCAAAGGAATATCATAAAGATTGCCATTATCCAAGAACTCTCTATATTGTTTTGATATTGTCATTGTCAAAGAATAAGCGAAATCATACTGGACTTGTAAACAGAAACGTTGCAATGGAATAGGCCGCTTCCCTGGAAAGATCGATTGCAGGTTAACATAAAGCGGTCCAAGGATCTTGACTGCTTCTTGATATTTGAGGTCAATCAATAGCTTAACGCCCAGCGCATTCCTAACAACTAAGCCAATGTCGCGTGCCACGATATTTCTATCGATAATCTGGGTTCCGTCATGAATATGAAATTGTCTGCCTACCAGAGACATGGCTAGAGTTGCATAGCGCGCCATAGAAAGCTGAGCAGGACGATGGATTAATGTTATAGAAAACTTGGAGAAACCCGTAGTCCTCCCTTTGTCGCTAGACTGCTGTTCCATTGGTCCCCAAACGGCTACTGCACCACCAGCACCATTCAGCATTGCAGCAGCCTCTGCGGCAGAACTAATTGACAAATTCGGCGGCACTCGTTTTAGGCTAAGACGGTTTCCTATTTCGTGTAACTTAATTTCCTGTCTCAGGTGGATGAACAGCCTGTTGACTTCCTTTTCAACTTCCTCATCGAAATCCGGTGCGAAGAGAATACCTAGTTGATCCTTGGAAAATTTTGGGACCGAGCGATATTGACGCCAGAACATGAAAGCCAGAAACAATACAACGACGAATCCCAGGAGAAGGCTTGAATGCGCAAGTCCAGTGCCTATAGGTTCCCCACATGCTCTTGCAACCTGCAAGATGTGACGTCCAATTATCTTTGCGAAACAATAATAGAGCCACGAGGTAAGAACAAGAAGAACAACAAGACCATCATAAAAGAAAAGACGCTTGCGTAAGAAAGCCAATAAGTCAAGAAAAGATTTGTCCATTGATTTTTATTTTGGTTCCGCAAAATGAATATTCTTTACCAAGCAAGCGAATCTGAGGCCCTCTCTCCGCCATATCAATCCTACCGATAAGCTTCCCACTGATGACCAATGGCGCTCACTTCCACTTGGACACGAATTACTTCCCTTGTTTGTTATGTTTCGCCTGGGTCCTCCGGATCACATTAATTTCTTTCTTCCCGGCGTCGTTGATACTGCTGAACTGCTCGATCTGGACCTTAGCTCCGGGAATTTCTTTCAGATGTTCGGAGATTCTCTCCCGCACCCGTCCCCTTTGCGCGATGCCCACGTAATTCAGATTCCCGGACTCTGTTTTTATCCGATAGAGAACCGGCTTGTCATTGGGAAGCTGGTTAATGCCTTGCTTGTTGTATTTGACCGTCTTGATGCCCATGGTTTCCTCCTCCAACGGCTAGGCCGCTTTTTTCCCGGTGAAGCTCAAGTCTCTGATTTTTTTTCTGACATAATAGCCCCGGCCTTGAAACTCCAAACCTTTATCCTCATATTCCCTTTGATATCTTTCATCAAGCTCAACATGGGGCATGCCGGGATAACGAATGGTCTTCGAATCCTCGCTCTCGATGTAGCTCTTCAGGGCCTCGTTGATCATGGTCTGATAGTTGCCGCCCCCGGCCTCATCCACCTGCCGCCAAAACCATTTTAATATTTCCGTATCCAGGCGGATGGTAATCCGCGTCTTTCTCGGGTCTATTGCAGGAACCACGAGTTCTGCCTTACTGAAATCGTATTCTTTGCGCATATTGTTTCCCTTCTTTCCTGGTAGCTTTGCGGGCTGATATCATTCTTATTTTGCCCGGCCGATAAGTGTAAACCACCACCAACAGCCTTCCTAAGCCATCCATTCCAAGCGCCCGAAATCTTTGTTCTCTCTCCGAATCATGGTCTTCCCACGATAAATATGGGTTATCGAAGACTCCCACCGCTACGGCAAAATTAACTCCATGAATCCTTAGATTTTCTTCCGCTTTAGCTGGGTCCCATTCGAATTCCACAAATAAATTGTATGTACAATCAAATTCTTTGTCAAGAAATTTAGTGTATGCACAGACCAGATTTTTCAGATTGCATATTTGGATAGACCATCCCGCCCAAGCCAAGCTATCTGTCTTGACCCTTGACCCAAAACCCGAAGATCGAAACTGACAACGGACCATCGCCCCTTTAAAAAATTTCCCCAGGGCACTTGACTTCCCTCCGGCTGATAATTACCTAGATATGCGCCAAGGGACGCCTGAGTACCGTTAGGAAAGGGGTGATGTCCCGGCCCGACCCCCCGAGGAAGGGCCGCCCCGCAGGCAGAATCCCAGGTTGACTGTTTCGGCCCCGAGGAAGGCCGCTTTCTGAAGATGGGACTCAGATGAGCCGCCTGGGCGCGTGCGGCCAGAGGTGGCAGCAGATGCCCGCTCCGCGCTGAAGCAGTTACGGGCAGTGATCCCGAAACCTGATGGACGTCGGCCCTAATTTTAAGGTGGGGCGGTTTCGAGATCCCGGGGAAGCCGGGGAACCTGGATGATCTTCCGCTGATCAGCGGCAAGAGGGCATCCGGGTCCCCGGTTTTCCTTTATCTAGCCCGGATCATCCGGGGTTTAATGCGTTTATTTTCCGCCCCCTTCCCCATTTCCCCCTGCCGCCCCCTGTGCTATGATCAAACCGGCAGATCATCCGGCTACAGGAGAGCCCATGGAGACCCTGAGCACCCTTAACTCCCTCTTCGCGCCCCGGAGCGTGGCGGTCATCGGCGCCTCCAGCGCCCCTGGAAAACTGGGCCACGATATCCTGGCCAATCTGAAAAACGGCGGCTTCCCCGGCCCCCTCTACCCCATCAACCCCAAGGCCGAGGAAATCCTGGGCCTTAAGGTCTATAAGTCCATCCTGGACACCCCCGCACCCCCGGACCTGGCGGTGGTGGTGATCCCGGCGGCGCTGGTGGCGGAAACCCTTACGCAGTGCGCCGCCCGGGGGGTTAAGGCCGCGGTCGTCATCACCGGCGGCTTCGCCGAGGCGGGGCCCGGGGGCGAGCGCTTGCAAGACGAACTGGCCCAAGTGGTGCGCCGCACCGGCCTCCGGGTGGTGGGCCCCAACTGCCAGGGGATCAATATGCCGCACCGGCAGATGTGCGCCTCCTGGCCGCTGATCACCACCCGGGGCAAGATCGCCTTCGCCTCCCAGAGCGGCACCGTGGGCGCCGCCTTCCTGGATCTGGCCGCGGCCGAACACCTGGGGGTGAGCGGCTTTGTGTCGCTGGGCAACCGGGTGGACGTGGACGAGGCCGAGGTCCTCAGCTATTTCAACCAGGACCCCCATACCGCGGTCATCGCCCTCTACCTCGAGGGGGTGAAACGGGCCTCCTATTTTATCGACGCCCTGGCGTCCGCCACCAAGCCCGTGGTCATTCTCAAGGCGGGCCGCACCGCGGCGGGAAGCCGCGCCGCCGAGTCCCATACCAAATCCATGGCCGGGACCGACGCCATCTACGATGCCCTCTTTCGCAAGTATCGGGTCCACCGGGCCGACACCCTGGAGGAACTTTTCGACTTTGCCAAGGCCCTGGCCTACCTCCCCCCACCGCGGGGGCGGCGGCTGATGATCACCACCTCCTCCGGCGGCGCCGCCATCCTGGCCATCGACGAGGCGGAGAAATCCGGCCTCACGGTCCCCGAGCCCAACCCCATCCTGAAAGAGCGGCTGCGGGCGATGCTGCCGGCCCACTGTGCCGTGGGCAACCCGGTGGACCTGACCGGGGACGCTATCAGCAGCCCGGAATTGTACCGCCAGGTAATGGACCAGACCCGGGACGACTACGACACCCAGGTGGTGATCTTCGGAGACCCCATTCCCGGGGCCTCCCGGCAAGTCACCCCCGGCGCCTCCGAGCTGGTCATCTTCCTGGGCGGCGCCGAAGTGGAGCGGCAGGAGCGCCTGGAGCTTTACCGGGCGGGGATTCCGGTGTTCCCCACCCCGGAGCGGGGCGTCCGCGCCCTGTCCCAGTTCTTCCGGTTTGAGAAGCCCCCGGCCGCGGCCCCCAGCCTCCCCAAGTTCTCCGTGGCCAAGGGCCTCAACCTCCTGCCGGCCGGCGAGGCCGCGGCCCTGATCGCCAAGGCCGGCATCCCGGCGGCCGCCGCGCCCCTGGCCCAGAACCCCCGGGAGGCCGCGGCCCTGGCCCGCCAGTTCGGCTACCCGGTGGCCCTGAAGATCGCCTCCCGGTCCATCGCCCACAAGACCGCGATGGGCGGAGTCCTCCTGGGCCTGGAAAATGATGCGGAAGTGGCCCAGGGCTACCAGGACCTGATGGCGGCCACCGAGCTCTTCGACACCCTGGTGCAGGTGGACGGGGTTACCGTCTCTCCCATGGCCAAACCCGGGGGACTGGAAGTCATCCTGGGGATCATCACCGACCCCCAATACGGCCCTACCCTGATGTTCGGCCTGGGAGGCGTCAATACCGAGATTTACCGGGACGTGGCCTTCTGCCTCCTGCCAGCCACCGCGGCGGAATTGGCGGACCTGACGAAAAAGATCAAGGGCTACCCATTACTTACGGGCTACCGGGGCCAACCTCCCCGGGATACCGCGGCGCTCCTGGCGGCCATGAAGGCCCTGGCGCGCTTCGCCCAGAAACACCCGGAACTGGACCAGATCGAACTGAACCCGCTGCTGCTCTACGAAAAGGGCCTGTTCGCCGTGGACGTGCGCATCTTTTCGCGGGTGTAGGGTGCGCTCGAGCGCACCATTGGGGAAGGGGGCCAGGGGCCGAGGGCCCCTGCCCCCTTCCCCAAACCCCATCCCCCAACCCCCATAAGGGGAGGCCGGGGAAGCGGGGCCTGCGGCCCCACCTTCCCCGGCAAAGAAGATGGAAAATGCAGGGCAGTCACTGCCCGCCCAAATTATTTTTATCTTAATTGGTCTTTACACCTACAATCTAAGGAGAGAATGATGAATATCCTAATTTTTAGCTTAATAAATTACCTACAATCTGAATCTGGGGACTTATCAACATATGCTTTTGATTTCAACTGCTTACCAAAAGAAAAACAAGACACACCCGAAGCTCAATCAACTACTAAACAATATAAAGTTGTCATTACAATCGTACGAAGTTTAAAGAGCATATGGAGGAACAGATGTGGCTACGGCAATGATGATCTCATTAAAGTGCTTTATTGGTATGCGCATGAAGCCCTAAACCAAAACCCACATATGATTCAACAAGAGATAAATTTGAATACTGGCAACACTACATTAGACTGCCCATATGACCCCGAAGTAATTAAATTTCCACCAGATCCATGGGAAATTGAAATCACTAAAAAAATAGGGTTTTGATGTTAGAATTCTACCGCCTCCAAACCCGGGAAGAAGTCCTGGCGCTATAACCATGGTTTTCCCCGGTTGCGATCGAGGAGGTGGACCTGGCCGGGGCCGCGGCCTGGATAGTAACAAACAGGGGACTTCGGTATAATTCAGAATGGGAGGCTGGGTTATGATGCAGCTTAAAATTATTGTGGAAAAACATCCTGACGGTTATGTGGCCTATCCCTTGGGTTTAAAGGGAGTCGCGTTGGGACAGGGGGACACTTATGAGGAGGCCCTGGCGGATGTCAAATCTGCCATCACCTTCCATATCGAAACCTTCGGACCGGAAGTCCTGGAAATCGAGCCGCCGGTCCTGGAAGCTTTCGTAGCGGAGGCGGGATTCGAAGTCTGATGAGCAGATTTCCCGTAGATGCGCCGAATGGCAGAGTGATTAAGACCCTGGAGATTTTGGGCTTTCGGCTTATCCGGAAACGGGAGCATATCTCAATGCTGAGGGAAAATCCCGGCGGCGGCAAGACCCCGCTAACCATGCCAAATCATCCCTTTATTAAGGCTTCCACCTTGAGAACTATCTGCACCCAGGCTGGAATCTCCCGAGAGGATTTTCTGGCTGCCTATAATAAAAGCTAAATGACTGGTATAGATTTCTTCCACCTGCAAACCCGGGAGGAATTTCTGGCCCGGTATTCCCGCTTCTCCACGGTGGGCGCCGAAGAGGTGGACCTGGACGACGCGCTGGGCCGGGTGCTGGCTTCCCCGCTGGCCGCGCCGGAGGCCGCGCCCGGATTCAATCGGGCCACCATGGATGGCTACGCCGTGTGTGCCCGGGACACCTTCGGAGCCTGCGTCGGGGCGCCCCAGTACCTGGAGATCAAGGGCGAGGTCCCCATGGGCGCCGCCCCGGTCCGGCCCCTGCTCCCCGGCGAGACCCTGCGGGTGCCCACCGGCGCCATGCTGCCGGAAGGCGCCGATGCGGTGGTCATGGTGGAATATACCGCCGAGCACCCGGACCAGACCCTGGAGGTGCGCCGGGCCGTGGCCCCGGGGGAAAACCTCCTCACCCCCGGCCAAGATGTGCCGGCCGGGAAGCTGCTCTTCGAAGCGGGGGCGCGGCTGCGTCCTCAGGACCTCGGGTTATTGGCGGCCCTGGGAATCACCCAGTTAACGGCTTACCGAAGGCCCCGGGTGGCCATCCTCTCCTCCGGCGACGAGATCGTCCCGGTGGCGCGGCGGCCCGGCCCCGGCCAGGTGCGGGACGCCAACGCCCATTTAACCGCGGCCCAGGTACGGGAGGGGGGCGGCCTGCCCCTGCTCCTGGGGATCATCCCCGACGATTTTAGCGCGCTGCGGGCAGCCCTGGCCGCGGCCATCAGCGACGCCGACCTGATTCTCATCTCCGGGGGCTCCTCGGTGGGGGCCCGGGACCTGACCCTGGCGGCCATCCGCGACCTCCCCGGCTCCGAGGTCCTGGCCCACGGGGTGGCGATCCGCCCCGGGAAACCCACCATTCTGGCGGCGGTGGGTTTGGGGTTAGGGAGCGGCGCCAAGCCACTCATGGGTCTGCCGGGACACCCGGCCTCCGCCGCGGTGGTCATGGAGGTCTTGGGAAGGCCGCTACTGGCTCACCTGGCTGGCCTTAAGGCCGCGCCCCCCTGGGGCCGCACCGTCACCGCGGCCCTCTCCCGCAACCTGGCCGGGGCCAGTGGCCGGGAGGACTATGTGCGGGTGCGTCTGCGGCCTGAGGGCGAAACCCTATGGGCCGACCCGGTGCTGGGGCCCTCGGGGCTCCTCTCCCCCCTGGTGAACAGCGACGGCCTGGCAATGATCCCCCTGGGGGTGGAAGGGCTGTTAAAGGGCGAGTTGGTGGAGGTGCGGTTGTTTGTGATTCAGTGAGCAGTGAGCGGTGAGCAGTAAGCAGTAAGCAGTAAGCAGTGGGAAGACGTTGCGGAAATTAGTGGTGGGGATATGAGAGAGAAAAACCCGAAACCACACCGGAACCTGGTTGCCTGGGGAAAAGGCATGGATTTAGTCAGTGCGGTGTATAGCTTGACCCAGCCTTTCCCCGATAGTGAACTTTATGGCCTAAGGGCGCAATTACGGCGTGCTGCCCTCTCCGTGCCATCTAATATTGCTGAAGGAGCTGCTGACCGCACCCCTTCTCAATTTGCCAACTTTCTGGCAAACGCCCTCGGCTCCTTAAATGAGATCGATACCCAATTGGAACTATCATTACGTTTAGGTTTTATTTCTAAAAATGAACATCAACAGATCGGCTGCTTATTAGATGAATGCCTCGCCGTAACCTACGGGTTGAGAAAATCAATCCATAGCAAGCTTAAATAATAATAATGTCGATGCTCACCCAGTAAGCTTCACTGCTCACTGCTCACTGCTTACCTCCCACCGCTTACTGCTTACTGCTCACTGCTTACTGCTCACTTTTCCCGCCAGACCACCAGAAGCCCCAGGCTGAGCCAGAAGGCTTCCCGGAGGCGCCGCAGGATGCTGAAGGTGGCCCCCAGGGTGAGGCCCAGGTTGAAGCCCAGGGCCAGCAGGAGGTTGCCTCCCTCCTGGACCCCGACAGCCGCGGGGATGAAGAATCCCAGGGCGGTGAACAGCATGGCCAGGGAGTCCAGGCAGATGGCCAGGCCCCAACCGATGGGGTGGCCCACCAGCCAGAAGATCAGATAGACCTCCACCGCATGGAGCACCCAGCTTAAGAAAAAGAGGACGAAGGCCAGGACGGCCCGTCCCGGATATTCCCGATAGAAGGAAGAGAGACTATTATCCAACCTGGCGAAAAAGTCCTCTTTTTCTTGAAGAAATCGGGGACACCAGCCCCGGCGGTGCAGAAAGCGCACCCCCTGGCTACAGGAGGCGCCCCGGCGCTGGAGAAAGACAAAAGTGGCGCCACCCAGGGCCAGCCCCAGGGTGCCCAGGCTCAAGATCCCCAGATGCGACAGGGCCGCGGGCAGGTAGCGGGGGGCCAGGGCCAGACCCAGAATAATATAAAGGACCAGGCTCAAGACCAGGATGCCTTTGTGGATCATCACTGAGGCGGTGGCCTGGTCCATAGGGACCCCGGCGGTCCGCAACCGGTCGGCCTTGAAGAGCTCACCCCCCAGGGAGGCAGTGGGGGTGAGTTGGTTCAGGGCCTCCCCTCCCAGTCGCAGCCAGAAGAGGCGGGGCAAGGAGATGGTCCGGGGCAATTTAACGATGAGGAATTTCCAGGAGACGGCTTCCAGAAGGTTCACCAACCCATACGGCAAGAGCAGCAGCGGCCAGTACCAGCCAACCTGCCGCAGGTAATGCCCCACGTTGGTCCAGCCCACCTCATTGAGGATCCAAAAGAAAAACCCAACGGCGATGGCCAGCAGGATCAGGTTGAGACGGCGCAACTATTGTCCTTCCGCAGTTAACCGCGCTCCCAGCCGCGGTGGTTAATCACGATCTTCCAGACACTCATATCAAATTTATCTTGTAGCCGCCAGATATTCCAAACCGGGTTATGCTTTTGTAATCCATGACAACGGGTTCAGCCACCGCACCTCCAACCAGTTCCCAGGCTCGCGGGGATGTATGCTTCCCGCCCGGACGCCAGAAAAAGAACCTGCCGCGGGCGGCGGTTCTATGGGGCCCTGGCTAACTGTTCCGAAAAGTTCCTGAGTTCCCGCGCCGCCGGGGGCGGCGGCGCCACATTTTCATGATTTACGGCTGAGCCAAAGACTCATGAATTAGTGCTGAAAAGCTGACCGCGGCTCGCGCTAAGGCAGGGCTTCCACTTCGGGTTCGGCGGAGGCTGGGGGGTGGCGGGGGAGACGGCGCATGAGAAAGACCAGGGGCAGGAGCAGCAGAAAGACGATGGTGAAGAAATGGTAATCGTCGCTGAAGGCCAGCATTTGGGCCTGGCGCTGGACCTCCTGGTAGAGACCGCCCACGGCCTGGGGGGCGTTCCACCAATTCCAGTTGGCCCCCAGGCCGGGCAGAAGGTGCCCCAGGCGGTGCTGCCAGTCGAGGAAGGGCTGCGACAGGGGGGTGAGGTGCTCCACCAGACGGCTCTGATGGAACTGGCTGCGGCGGGAAAGCAGGGTGGTGGCGGTGGCGATGCCGAAGGAGCCGCCCAGGTTGCGCATCAGGTTGAAGATGCCGGTGGCGTTGCCCATCTTCACCTGGGAGATGCGGGACATGGTGAGGGTGGTGAGGGACACGAAGGTGCAGCCCAGGCCGAAGCCCTGGATGAACCGGGGCCACCAGGCGGCGGCGAAATTGATCTGGGTATTATACTGGCTCATGAGATAAACGGCCAGAGCGTTGATCAGCAGTCCCACGAAGACCAGGATGCGGCTGTCCATGACGGTGGTGAGGCGGCCCACCACCGGCATGATCATGATGGAGCCGATGCCGCCGAAGGCCAGGGCCCAGCCGGCCAGGGTGGCGTCATAGCCCATCAGGGTCTGGAGATATAGGGGCAGGAGCATGATGGTGCCGTAAAGGACGAAGCCGAAGAAGAACATGATGGTCACCCCGGAGGCGTAATTCCGTTCCTTAAAAAGGCGCAGGTCCACCACGGGGTGCTCGGTCTTCAACTCTCGCCAGATCAGGCAAATCAGGGCCACGGCCGCGATGATGGCCAGGCGGGTAATGAAGGCCGAGGAGAACCAGTCATCCCGTTCGCCCTTGTCCAGGACCACCTGCAGGGCGGCCAGCCCCAGCACCAGGAGCCCCAGGCCCCAGTAGTCGATACCGCCGGCCCGCCGGCGCCGAAGATATGCCGGGTCGAAGATGAACATCCAGGTGAGGAGCACCGAGAAGATGCCGATGGGCAGGTTGATGTAAAAGGCCCAGCGCCAGGTGAGGTTGTCCGTGACCCAGCCACCCATGACCGGACCGACGATGGGGGCGATGATCACCCCGATGCCCCAAATGGCCATGGCCATGCCGCGCTCCTGGACCGGGAAGGTCTCCAGCAGGATGGCCTGGGAGATGGGCTGCAAGGCGCCGCCGCCGAGGCCCTGGATGATGCGGAAGACGATGAGTTCCTGCAGGCTGGTGGCCGCGCCGCACAACATGGAACTGACGGTGAACAGGACCAGGCAGAGGAGCAAAAAGCGCTTGCGCCCGAACCGGGCGGCGAGCCAGCCGGTGATGGGCAGGATGATGGCATTGGAGACCAGGTAGGCGGTGAGCACCCAGGTGGTTTCATCGGTAGAAGAGGCCAGGCTGCCGGCGATGTGGGGCAGGGCCACGTTCACTACCGTGGTGTCCACGATCTCCATGAAGGTGCCGGCCATCACCGCAACGGTGATCAGCCATTTGTTGACCTCGGGACCTTGGGGGGAAACAACTTCAGCCATAAAAATGCCGCCCGGCACTCTTACGGTTTTGCCGCTAAGAGTCGGGGCCCGCTGCGCTTCCGGGTATCGATGGTGACCTCGGTGGACATGCCCAGGCGCAACGGCAGGCTTTCGGGTAAGGGCGCCAGCAACACGATCTTGACGGGAATGCGCTGCACCACCTTCACCCAGTTGCCCGTGGCATTTTCCGGGGGCAGGAGGGAAAAGGCCGAACCGGTGCCGGACATGATGGAGTCCACCCTCCCCTTGAACTTGACCCCGGGATAGGTGTCCACATCCACCTCTGCCGGCTGGCCAATATATACGTTGGTGAGCTGCGTTTCCTTGTAGTTTGCCTGGATCCAGAGCTGGGGATAATGCAGGGGCACCACCATCATTAAAGGTTGCCCCGGCTGCACCCAGTTGCCCACCTCTACCTGCCTTTTAGTGACATAGCCGGAAATTTTGGCGGTTATCTTGGTATAGCCCAGATTGAGCCTGGCCTGTTCCAGCCGCGCCTTGGCTTCCTTAATGGCCGGCTGTTCTTCCAGGGGGATGCCGGTGGAGCCGCCGATGGCGGCCAGAGCCTCTTCCATTTCCCGCTTATACCGGTCCACCAGGGCCTGGTTCACCTGGTAGCGGGTTTCCACATTGTCCAGGGTCTGCTTGGGAACGGTGCGGCGCTCGTATAGGCCGGTATAGCGGACCTTGTCGGTGCCGGCCAGCTGGAAATTGGCCTCCGCTCCGGCGAGTTTGGCCCGGGAGGTGGAGACCTTGACATAATTTTGGGCCAGGTCCTGGCGCAAGCGGCCCAGGTTGCCCTCGGCTTGGGCCAGCGCTACGTCATAATCCTGGGGCTCCAGGGTCAGGAGGAGCTGACCGGGCTCGACAAAATCATTATCATCCACCATCACCTTGGCTACCCGGCCCGGCACCCGGGACGCGGCCTCGCCGACATAGCCGTACACATAGGCGTCATCGGTGTAGACAAAGATATGCAGGTAATGCCAGTAGCCGATGCCGGCCCCGATCATCAAAAGCACCAGCAGGATGACGCTGATCCGAACCAAGGGTTTACGGAGCACTCTTGGATTCCTCCTGGGACAGCAGGGTGTTAATGGCCCCCATGGCCCAAAGCAGCTCGGCCTTGGCCATCTGATGGTCGTAAAGGGCGGACCAGTAGTTGACCCGGGTCCGGGTGAGCAGGGTCTGGGCATCGATGACCTCGGTGGCGGTGCCCACCTGCTCTTTGTAGCGCTCCTCGTTGAGGCGCCGGTTTTCTTCCGCCTGGGTCACGGCCTTTTCCGTCACCTTGATGCGGTCGGCGGTCTCCTTTACCTTGAGGTAAGCATTCTGCACGTCCAGGCGCACCTGCTCGTCCAGGTCCTGGTGCTGCGCTTGGAGTTGATTCACCCCCAGTTTGGCCTGGGCCACCTGGGCTTTGGTATCCAGACCGGAGAACAGGGTCCACTGCAGGCCGAAGATGCCGAACCACGAGTTATCATGCAGGAGGAATTCGTTCTGTTGATAGTTCTGGCCGGCCTGGGCGTAAAACCGCGGGAAATATTGGGCCCTGGTCTGGGTCACCACTTTTTCCTGCTGGTTGATACGCTCGGCGGAGGCCTTGAGGTCGCTCCGCTGTTTCAGGGCCGCCTCGGTGGCATCTTCCATGCCCCAGGGCCGGGTCTCCAACTTTTCATCCTTCAGCACCGTAGGGGCCGACACCGGCAGGGCCAGGAGCTTGTTGAAGGCGGCGCGGCTGTCGATGGTGTCGGTTTTAGCCACCAGCAGGCTCTGCTCGGCGTCGGCCAGGGAGACCTGCGCCTGGAGGACGTCATTGAAAGTGACTATCCCGAAATGATATTGGTCCTCGGCGATCTTGAGATGTTGCTTAAGATCCACCACATTCTCTTGGGCCACCACCTCCAGCTTCTGGTCCTGCAGGGTGCTGAAATAACCCTTGGCCACGCCGAGAAAGAGGTCATCCCGGGTCTTGGCGGTGTCCAGCAGACTGGCCGACTTGCCCAGCACCGCGGCCTGATATTTGGAGGGAGTAAGCCAAAAGTCGAAGATGGTCTGGTCGACGTAGGTCTTGCTGCTCCAGAAATTGCGGTTGGTCGTGGGGAAAGACAGGGTCGTGTTAAACTGGGGTATGGTTCCGGCGGGAAGTCTCGTCTTTATTTGGTCATCGTAAATGGTCTGGCTCACCTCCGACTTCAGGGTGGGCAGGAACCCGGAGCGGGCCCGCACCACTTCTTCACCGGCGATCAGCGCTTGCAGGCGGCTCACCCGCAGGGTGGGGTTGGCCTTCCAGGCCAGGCCCAGGGCCGCCTTCAGATCCAGGGTGGCAGGGGCCTCCGCCCCGATGCCAGGGGACGCCATCGCCAGGCTCCAGGTCAGCCATCCCAACAGGATCAGACGCCAGGGACGCCAGGGACTTGGTGGCTTCATACCGCGGCCGCCTCTTCGACTTTATTTGCTAATGGTTTCCGGATCAGACCCGAGGAGAGCAAGGTCAGCAGAACCGGCAGGGCCTCCTTCACGGCCTTTTCCTGTCCTGCCGACCACTGGTAGTATCCTACGGCCCGCACCATGCCCCGCAGCATAAAAGTGAGCAACCGCGGGTTTGCCGGGATAAACTCTCCCGCTTCGATGCCTTCGGCAAATAGCCGGGTAACCAGGGCGACGAATTTCTCTTCCATTTCCTGTAAGTGGAGCCAATAGCCCTGGTCGGCGCCCCGGCCGCCCCGGAGCAAATCCCGGGCGTAAACCGGGAATAAGTCCCTCTCCCGCATCAGGTAATCCAACAACAAGGCGGCCACTTTTTGGACCTTCACCAGGGGGTCGCCGCTGCCGCTGACCACGGCCTCAGTATCGGCCAGGATATATTCCCCCACCTGGGAGATGAGGGCCTGGACCAACTGATCTTTGCCGGGAAAATAGAGATAGACGGTGCCCTTGGCCACCCCGGCGCTGGCGGCGATCTCCCCCATGGTCACCGACCCCACCCCGCGGCTCTGCATCAAGCGGTGGGCCGCAGCCAGGATCTCCCGGGTGCGGAACTCGGTGACAATCTCCTTTTTAGTGGGCTGGGGGCTGGGTTGCATAAATGACTTTTGGGTCATTACAATGACTATGCGGTCATTAATAATTCCCCTCTTCCCTTTTGTCAAGAAAAACTTGCAAACCCGCCGACCCCCGCTTAGACTAGAAAATATCTATAGGCAAGCCGGAGGTTTAAGATGCACCGCCGCGATTTTCTCAGGTATATGGCGGCCTTGGGGCTGGTGGCCGGGGTCGGACGCCGCCTGGTGTTGCCGGAGGAGGTTTGGGCCATGGCCCCCCCCCAGACCCCCGAGCCCCTGCTGGTAAAGGCCCAGGGCAGCAATTACGCCCATCTGGTGGGAGACGCCATCCAGGCCTTGGGGGGCATGAAAAAATTCGTCAACCCTGGGGAAGTGGTGGTGGTCAAGCCCAACATGGCCTGGGACCGGACCCCGGAGCTGGCCGCCAACGCCAATCCATTGGTGGTGCGCCAGGTGGTGGAGCTTTGTCTGGAGGCCGGGGCCAAGCAGGTAAAGGTCCTGGACAACAGCTGCGACGACGCCCGCAGGGCTTACGAGTCTTCCGGGATCAAGGCCGCGGTGGAGGGCCTCAAGGACCCCCGGGCGGTGGTGGAGTACGTGGACGAGCGGCGTTTTGTGGAACTCAACATCGAAAAGGCCAGGGCCTTGAAGAAATGGTATTTCTATAAGGACATCCTGGAGGCCGACCGCTTCATCAATATCCCGGTGGCCAAGCAGCACTCCGAGTCCCGCCTCACCATGTGCCTGAAGAACATGATGGGGGCCATCGGCGGCTGGCGGGGCCGCATTCATGTGGGCCTGCACCAGAACATCGCCGACATGAATCTGCTCTTGCGCCCGGACCTGCACGTCCTGGACGCCACCCGCATCATGCTGCGCAACGGCCCCAAGGGCGGCAGGCTGGAGGACGTGGCGGTGAAAAACCTGCTGTTCGCCGGGACCGATCCGGTGGCCCTGGACGCTTACGGCGCCGGCCTCTTCGGCTTAAAGCCCGAGGATCTGGGCTACGTGGTCAAGGCCCACCAGGCGGGCCGGGGAGAGATGGACCTGAGTAAGATCAAGGTCCTGTCGGCTTGAGGGCTAGCCGCGGGCAGCAAGCTTCCACTATGTTGCAGTTAAAATAAAGAGCATTATAATTACAATGATATCAACATATTATACCGATACAACCAAATCCCCTCTTCCCCCCACGTAGGGGCGGGGTTTCGGTGGGGCAGGCGTCCCTGCCTGCCCTGGTTGGCGGGCACGGAGGCCCGCCCCACCCACCGCCGAGGGGATTTTTTGTAAGGGATCGGCTGAGGGATGGCTTCGCATGGTTTTTCGTAGGGGTGGACCCAGGTGTCCGCCCTGAGGGGCGGCTTTAAAACCCGCCCCTGCTGCCCACCATTTCGCAGAGGGCGCACACCTGGGTGCGCCCCTACAAGGCCACCCCTACCCCCCTCACCCTGCTCAAACAGAGCTCTCTATAATCCCTTTTTTATTGACAAAATTTTCTCTTGACAAAGACATTGGATTTTGTGCTACCATGCGCCCACGAGAAATTGGGCTCCCAAAGAAGAAACTGTCGGGGTTAATTCGTTTGGAGTGCTCGCAAACCATTTGTTGACTGCGGTGGCCCAGGTTGCCGCATAATCTTAGTTGATGGACATCACGGGGGAAGGGGATGCGCAGAATTTTCATACCCGCACTGACTCTTGTCTTTCTAGTCCTGGTTTTCCTTCTCTGTTTCTCAAAAGCACCAGCAAAGGCAAAAGAGGAGGACCAAAAGGCCGACAAGGCCAATGCAGGGTATGTAGGCGTGGAAATCTGTCAAACCTGTCACCAAGAAGTGTACGATAAGCTGTCAAAGACGGCTATGGGGGTCCTGTTTTTGAAGCACCCCCAAAACGCTGGTCAAAAACTCGGGTGTGAAACGTGTCATGGACCAGGAACCGCGCATGTCAATTCCGGAGGCAAATCCTTCGCGGGTATGAATCGATTTACGCAAGGGACCCCAACGCCTGCTTCCGTGCAAAACGATGTCTGTCTCAAATGCCATCAAAAGAGGGAGAGGCTTTTCTGGTCGGGCAGCCCTCATGAGACCAAAGGCCTCACTTGCGCAAAGTGCCACACGGTCCATACGGGACCGGGAATAGCGAAGAAGGCTCAGCTCGCCCGTTTAACCGTAGAGGATACCTGCGCCACCTGTCATAAAGAGCAAGTGCGCGCCGAGATGAAGTTTTCGCATCATCCCCTGCGGGAGGGAAAAATGGACTGCGCCAGTTGCCACAACCCCCACGGGACTACCTCGGACCATCTCATCAGGGGGCTTACCAATAAAGAACTTTGCTTCAATTGCCACGCCCAGTACCGGGGCCCGTTCCTATTTCAGCACCCTCCCGTTATGGAGGATTGCTTCAATTGCCATCAGCCCCACGGCAGCAACTTTCCCACCCTGCTGAAAGCGCCTCCCGAAAGGCTATGCCGGGAGTGCCACATTAGCTTCCACGCCTCCGGGGCAACGGCGTCGCCTTGGAATCGAAGGATAGGTTTAATGGTCGGCGGGGGGTGCCTCAACTGCCACCGGAGCATCCACGGCAGCAACAATTTCAACGGCAACTTATTCTTCCATTAAGGGGGGGAGGATGAAGATTAAGAGAGAAATCCTGGCCGTTTTTCTCGCAATCCTGCTTTTCCCTCTGACCGGCGCGAGCGCATTCGCTGACCTGAACGTGGGTGAGTACGAGTTGGGGGGCTATCTCGAATTGGGGGGCGGCTTTCTCTCCGATTATCCCAACTCCAGGAACCGGGGATATTTGGTAAAGTATACTCCCTTCCCCGTAGGGCCTCTGGGGGGTGTGGATTTATCGCTGAAGAGCAAGGACGAACTCGAGTATTATAGATTCCGGATGAACAATCCGGGATTTAGCGCAAATCAGGATTTCTTGCTCGAGATTGGCAAACTCGGGGTCTACCATGCCCAAGTTGAGTATGACCAGTTCCAACACGTGTACGCCACAGTAAATCCCATTAATTCCGATCTAGGGATACTTATTCAGAGACTGCGGGCCAGCGCCGACTACTCGGTAACGCCTGAGATCGACCTTTTCATCGAGGACCAGTGGCTGCGAAGAACCGGCCAGCGGCCAGTGACCTATGAGACCGGCCCTGGTACCCCCTTCCAATATACCACCTATACCGAGCCGATCGGCTTTTCGCAAAACGACGCGAAGATAGGTGCGGAATATGCTTCGAAGACGTATCAGTTCCGCCTGGGGTATCATTTGTCGACCTTTGCAGATGATACTCCAACTGTGAGGGGATCAACCGGGAGTGCCACCTTTGTATCCACGCCCCCCAGCAACTTGGCCAACTACATTACCGCTGAGGGGGGAGCTAATCTGGCTGCCTACAAGACCAGGATCACCGGTTCGTTTTCCTACGGCTGGCTGTCCCAGAACGAGAACGTATACAATTCGAGTGGTAACGCCTACGCTGCCAATGGTTATCCCTACGGCCCTACGGGTCTCAGCGCCGCGACGGTGGAGGGGGATATTTCGGGCGTCACCCGTCCCACTGACCAATTATCCTTGAGGTATTCGTACAAGGCTTATGATTTTCAGAATCCCAACTACCTGAATAATACCCTTTTTCAAAACGCCTTCGCCTTAACGAGCCGCGACCTGCTTCTTCAGGAGCAGTATTCGTATCTACGGCAGACTGTCAAAGGCGGCGTCGACTATAAAGTGAACGACCTGGTGGCCTTGGATGCCGCCTATACTTTTTCAGCAACCGACCGCACCGAAAACCAGGGCAATACCACGAGTAACTCGCCCCAGTTCGGCATCAGGCTGTTTCCCACTTCCTGGCTGAACCTGATAGCCAACTATACCTACTCACAGCGGCTGGGAAGTGATTTTCTGAACCTGACTTATTCGGGGATTAACAATATGCTGACCTACAAATTCTACTCGGGAGACGACAGGCGGAACGCCGCCAATTTCGTGGCAGAGGCGTTCCCCCTGAATAATGTCACCTTCTCCGCCAATTTCTCGTTCTACAAAGACACTTTTAATAACTCAAATGGATATGGCTTGAACAATGATCAAGGCTGGTCGATCGGAGGGGATGTGAGCTGGACCCCCACTGACCGGATCGCCTTGTCCCTGGGCTACGACCACCAGGAAGACATTACCAAAGAACGCGTCGAAAGCTTGCCCGGCATAGCTCCGACAAACGCGCCTTTCTCACCGCTCTTTTTTGATTATGGCCCCCTGGTGAGCACCCTGGATGCCTATGACACTTTCACCGTCAGAACGGACATCAAGCTCATTCCGAACAAGCTGAAGCTCACGGCCGGCGCCAGCTACTCCTTTTCGAGTTCGCATTTCGACAATCCGCAAATGGCCCACCTGAACGAAGCCTTCGCCGATATCAACGCCGGTCTCAGCTACAAGTTCAACGAGCACTGGAGTTGCCGAGCGTTGTACCGGTTCGAGATCTTCAACATGACCAAATCGTACCAGGAATTTTTCCAGAATGGCGCCCCTTCGCCGACCAATCAGAGTTTGAATACCCTGGACGGGTTCTACCGCAACGCCACGGCGAACGTGTTTGAGGGATTTGTACAGTATAAGTTCTAGCCT
This sequence comes from uncultured delta proteobacterium, assembly GCA_963812655.1. Lineage (GTDB taxonomy): Bacteria > Desulfobacterota > Desulfobaccia > Desulfobaccales > 0-14-0-80-60-11 > JAPLJC01. The sequence goes on from CAWEWX010000012.1 coordinate 24,086, forward strand.
GAGCTTATGAGTTAGGTGGCAAGAGTGCTCTCACCGGGTCCTCATTGTTTTAATCTTGCTTCTAGCGTGCACCGGGGCTAAACTGGGCATGGCGGTGTTCCGCCGTTCGTGATTGCCGTGGCCAAATATGTGGTAGGCCTCGGTGTGCTTATCTCTTCTTAGAGCCGGCTGTCCGTTCACCAACCACAGGAGGAAAAATGAAATCTGTAGTGACGGTCCTTTTTTTGCTGTTGCTGGGAATTGCGCCGTCCGCATGGGCTCAAGGCGGTTCCGTGGAAAAGGGAAAAGCCGTTGTAGAGAGCAAACACTGCGCACTGTGCCACAAGGAGGGCGGCAACCTGGGCAAGCCCATGGACCAGATTGTCGGGAGCAATAATGACGCTTACCTCAAGGGGGCGCTCACAGACCCCAAGAAAACCCTCGGGCCCCAAGTAAAAATGCCGGAACTAAAGTTAACCGATGCAGAAGTGCAGGACGTTATCGCGTATCTTCATTCCATCGCGAAACACTGAGGGTTGTGACCGGCTGCATCCGCTCTTTCAGCTTCGATTTGGAACCCCTTCATGAATGGGCATAAGGCCCCGCGTCCCACATTGGTTTCCGCCCTGGTCGGCAACTGGGTTGGCATCTTCGGCCTTGTGGTGGCCGTGTGTAGCCTGTTCTTCGATCTTTGTCTAATAGTAATTGACGTTTTTCACGGTTTCAGACAGCCCTACATGGGCATCCTGATCTTCCTGATTCTCCCCTCATTTATCTGGATCGGCCTCATGTTCGCGGGAGTGGGAGGATGGCTGGAACTCCGCCGGCGCAAAAAACCGGCGGCTGAGGCCCGCGTTGAGGCAAGTGCCGGGAGGCGCACGCGCCAACTTGTCGTGGCGTTTGCCGGCGCCTTCCTTTTTCTTATGCTCAGCTCGTTAGGAAGCTACCGCGTGTTTCAGGTGACTGACTCGCCGCAGTTTTGCGGCGCTTTGTGCCACACGGTGATGAAGCCGGAATACACCACGTACAAAATCTCTCCCCACTCAAGGGTACGCTGTACGGAATGCCATATCGGCCCGGGCGCCTCCTGGTTTGTCCGCTACAAGATCTCCGGCCTCTATCAGGTCTATGCAACCGTTACCAACGTATATCCACGGCCTATTCCAGTGCCGGTCCAAAACCTGCGGCCCGCGCGGGAAACCTGCGAAGAGTGCCATTGGCCGGAGAATTTTTACGGATGGGTGGAACTGCGTCGCCAATTCTTCCTGCCTGACAAGCAAAACACTCCGTGGAACATAAGACTGCTGGTGCATGTGGGAGGGGCAAATGCCACCACGGGCCCGGTTGGAGGCATCCACTGGCATATGATTGTGTCCAACCGCATGGAGTACCTGGCCACGGACGAGAGCCGGCAAACCATACCCTGGGTGCGCGTGACCAATCAAAAGACAGGCGCCGTCGACGTCTACGAGTCAAAAAACAACCCATTGACCCCCCAACAAAAAACTCTGCCCTTGCGGGTGCTCGACTGTGTCGACTGCCACAATCGTCCCACCCACATTTTCGATTCTCCCTACCGCGCTCTGGATGTTTCCATGTGGCTGGGTCGTATCGATCCTTCCATTCCTTCCATAAAAATGAAGGCGGCCGAGGCTCTGGTCAAGGCCGGCGGGGCCGTTTCGCAGGCCGCTGGGACTGCCCTGATTGCTCAAAACCTCTCGAAAGAATACTCTGATGACCAGGACCAGCCAAAGATCGGGCAGGCGATCTCCGAGACTCAGAGGATCTTTCAAGACAATTTCTTCCCGGAAATGAAAACGGACTGGAAAGTGCGGCCAAACAATATCGGGCATTATATTTGGCGGGGTTGCTTTCGCTGCCACGATGGTTCCCATGTCGACAAGACAGGCCGGGCCATCTCCAATGCCTGCAACACGTGTCATATAATCACCGCCCAGGGCAGTCAGCCAGAACCGGAGACTGTGAGCCTGCGGGGGTTGAAATTCGACCACCCTGGAGGAGAAATCCCCCCGGAAATCATGTGCAGCGAGTGCCATACCGGCGCGCCTTAGTCTGTCGATGACAAATCGAAAAGTGCATGATTTCTGATTATATCCAACCCCGCCTCACCCTGCTTAAACAGCTTCCTCCTGCCTGCCTTTTAGCAAAAACCTTGCCGGACCCTCCTGCTTTTTGCGGAGATTTCCATCGGCGTTCGGGTTATACTGCTAAAAATAAATTTCAAGTTTGAGTCTTTCTTAAATATGGCAAGGAAACATTTCTCGGTGAATTCCCGCGTCTGGCTGACCCTGCGGCGCCTCTCTCAGATCATCTTTCTGGCCCTGTTTTTCTTCTTGTTTTTGAAGGCCGAATTTGTGCAGCGGTCCACCCTGGCCTGGCCGGTGGACCTGTTTTTCCGCTTCGATCCCTTAATCCTGGCGGCGAACCTTATCACCTTCAGCCCCTTGGTGGCCGGGCTCTTCTGGTCGCTAACCTTCGTGGCCCTGACCCTGATATTGGGGCGTTTCTTCTGCGGCTGGGTCTGCCCCCTGGGGACCACCCTGGACGGGGCCCGGCGGCTGCTGTTCCGCCCCCGGCCCGACCGGGGAGTGGCGGCCCGCTGGCGCCGGGCCAAATACTATCTGCTCCTGTCCCTGTTGAGCGGCGCCCTCCTCTCGGTTAACCTGATAGGTTTCTTCGACCCCTTGTCGCTGCTTTACCGCACCCTGGCCATCGTCCTCTACCCGGCCTTCGGCTACGGGGTGGAACGCACCTCCCTGGCCTTCTATCACCTGGGGCCGCCCTTCACTTACCTCAGCGAACCCGTTTACTGGTTCTTGAAAGCCACCCTGCTGCCCTTCCAGCCGCTCGTTTATCTTCTGCCCTTTCTGACCCTGACCCTCTTTGGCCTGGTGGTGGCCGCAGAAAGGGTGGATCAGCGTTTCTGGTGCCGGGCCCTCTGCCCCCTGGGGGCGCTGTACGGTCTGCTGGCCCGCTTCAGCCGGCTGCGCCGGCGGCCCACCGCCCTGTGCCCCGATTGCGGCGAATGCGCCGAGACCTGCAAGATAGGCGCCTTTGCCCCAGGGATGCCGGCACGCCATGAGAACGCCGAGTGCCAGCTCTGCCTCCGCTGCCTGGCCCAGTGTCAGAAAGATGATCGGGTAAGCTTCACGATGCGCTCCAGGGCGCCCCGGGCGCCCCTGGACCTGGGCCGGCGCCAGGTGATTACCGCGGTGGCGGCCGGAGCCGCCTTGGCGCCCATGGTCCGCCTGGGTTCCCTGGCCAGGCAGCCCGACGAGTTCCTCATCCGCCCCCCGGGAGCCCAGAAGGAAGGGGAGTTCCTCTCCCGCTGCATCCGTTGCGGCCAGTGCATGAAGGTCTGCCTCACCAACGGACTCCAGCCGGTGCTTTGGGAAGCGGGACTGGAAGGATTTTATACCCCGAGATTAATCCCCCGGATGGGATACTGCAGCTATTCCTGCAACCTCTGCGGCCAGGTCTGCCCCACGGGGGCCATCCCCCACCTGCCCCTGCCGGCAAAACAGGCCGTCGACCTGGGGGTTGCCTTCATCAACCCCAGCCGCTGCATCCCTTACACCGAGGCCACCGATTGCCTGGTATGCGAGGAGCACTGCCCGGTGTCCCCCAAGGCCATCCTCTTCCTCGAACAAGAGGGCACCACCCCCCAGGGAGAGCGGGCCAGGATCAAAGTGCCGGTGGTGGACCCGGAGCGCTGCACCGGCTGCGGCCAATGCGAACACGTCTGCCCGGTGGGCGGCGCCGCGGCCATTCGGGTGAAGCGCTCGCTCCGGATGGAGGTGTAAGCAGTAAGCAGTAAGCAGTGAGCAGTGAGCGGGGGGAAGTAAGCAGTGGGAAGACATTGCTGAAATTAGGGGTTGGGATATGCGAGAGAAAAACCCGAAACCACACCGGAACCTGGTTGCCTGGGGAAAAGGCATGGATTTAGTCAGTGCGGTGTATAGCTTGACCCGGCATTTCCCCGATAGTGAACTTTATGGCCTAAGGGCGCAATTACGGCGTGCTGCCCTCTCCGTGCCATCTAATATTGCTGAAGGAGCTGCTGACCGCACCCCTTCGCAATTTGCCAACTTTCTGGCAAACGCCCTCGGTTCCTTAAATGAGATCGATACCCAATTGGAACTATCATTACGTTTAGGTTTTATTTCTAAAATGAACCTCAACAGATCGGCTGCTTATTAGATGAATGCCTCGCCGTAACCTGCGGGTTGAGAAAATCAATCCATAGCAAGCTTAAATAATAATAATGTCGATGCTCACCCAGTAAGCTTCACTGCTCACTGCTCACTGCTCATTAACGCATGAAACGTCACTATCCGGACCAGCCCCTGGTGGGCGTCGGCGCGGTGATCTTCCGGGGCGAGGAAGTTCTCCTGGTGCGCCGGGGCCAGGAACCGGCCAAAGATGAATGGAGCCTCCCCGGCGGCCTGGTAGAGCTGGGGGAGACCCTGACCGCGGCCCTCACCCGGGAAATCGCCGAGGAAACCGGCCTGACGGTGCGGCCCCTGGGGATCTCCGCGGTGTTGCAGCGCATCTTCCCCGATGCCGCCGGCCGGATCGCCTACCATTACGTCCTGGTGGATTACCTGTGTGATTATCTGGGGGGAGAGCCGCGCCCCGCCTCGGATATCACCGCCGCCCGCTTCACTCCCTTGGCGCAGCTCCCCTCCTTCCACCTGGCTGAGGCCACCGCCGCGGTCATCCGCCGGGCCTGGGAGCAGAAACGGCAAGGCGCTTCCCTGCCTCTGATTGACTGACCGGAAACCACTGCCACTTCCCCCTCATACCTTCAGCGGCTCTTGCATAACCGAAGTTAGGCATTATCTTTTTTTATAATGATTCCCGGGGTGAGAGCCGGCGAAGGTCGGGTTTCATCCGATGACGGAGTGCCTTTAGGGGGTACGCTCCCATGCCTGGCACACCCCAAATTCCGTCCATGAATTTTTCCTTTTAGTGGCACAGGCCTCTGGCCTGTGAGGCACAGACTGGAAGCCTGTGTCACCAGATAAACGAAATGGTGGGCAGTGCCCACCCTACAGGGGCGACCCAGCGGGTCGCCCCTGAGCGGCGGCGGAGTTTAATTTATAGCTGAAAGCAGAGAAACGTTGTTCTGAGGTGAGAAAAGCCCCTCTAATTATAAAAATAAGTTGGGCTAAATCTAATCCTGTTCACTTAAGCACAGGAGCTGATGCGGAGTCATTTCTTTTGTCATTCTGAGGGAGCCGAAGGCGACCGAAGAATCTCTAAATCGAGATGCTTTGCTTCGCTCAGCATGACAAAAAATGTAGGGTGGGCTCGAGCCCCCCAATTCCTTAAAAAGAACCGCTTTAGTAAGACATATTGGGACTACATCGGAGGACGGCGCCATGGAAGCCATCGTAGCCAGGGTTGGGGAATTGCGGGACGGGGAAATGAAAGAGGTGCAGGTGGGAGAGACCAAGGTCTTGCTCATCCGCCTCCGGGGCAAATTCCAGGCGCTGGGCGCGGTTTGCACCCACTACGGCGGCCCCTTGGCTGAGGGTCTGCTGAGCGGCGAGCGGGTCTACTGCCCCTGGCACCAGTCGGTCTTTAACGCGCTCAGCGGCGACCTGGAGGAGCCGCCGGCGTTCGACGCCCTGCCCAGGTTTGAGGTCCGGGTGGAGGGAGAGCAGGTGCTGGTGCGGGTCCCCGCTGAAAAGCTGGAGCGCCGGGTCCCCGCGATGTGCCAAGGTAACGTCCAGGCCGATGGCCGCACCTTCGCCATCCTGGGGGCCGGCGGGGCCGGCGGCGCCGCGGCGGAAACCTTGCGGCAGGCGGGCTTTCCAGGGAAGATCTTGCTGATTACCCGGGAGTCCGCCCTGCCGTATGACCGCCCCCTGCTGAGCAAGGGCTATCTGTCCGGCGAGGCCGGCGCGGAATGGCTCCCCTGGCGCACCCCGGAGTTCTACCGCGACCATGATATCGAGGTCCTCTCGGGTCGAAAGATCGTCCGGCTGGATACGACCGCCCGCAGCCTGGAGTTGGACGGCGGCGCCTCTCTGAATTATGACGCGGCCCTGCTGGCCACCGGTGGGGTGGCCCTGCGCCCGGCGACGCCCGGAGCCGATCTGGCCAACGTCTTTACCCTGAGGAGTCCGGAGGACGCCGATAACATCATCGCGGCGGCCGCCGCCGCCAAGACCGCAGTGGCCATCGGGGCCGGTTTTATCGGCCTGGAAACCGCGGCCAGCCTTAGCAAGCGAGGGATAGCGGTCACCGTGGTGGCCCCGGGAGCCGTTCCCATCCATCGTCTCCTGGGACCGGAAATCGGCCGGGCCCTGCAAAAAGTCCACGAGGCCAACGGGGTGAGATTCATCCTGACCGCCCGGGCGGCCTCCTTCGAGGGCGCCGGACGGATCCAGACCGTGGTGTTGGATAATGGCGAGCGCCTCCCCGCGGACCTGGTGATTGCCGGGGTGGGGATCAAACCGGCCACGGATTTCCTCCAGGGGCTAAAACTGAACCTCGACGGCAGCATTACCGTGGACCGGTTCCTCCAGGCCGCCCCGGGCCTGTACGTCGCCGGAGACGTGGCCCGTTTTCCGGATTGGCGCACCGGGGAGCTGATCCGCATCGAACACTGGCGCCTGGCGCTGCAGCACGGCCGGCTGGCCGCCCGGAACATGGCCGGCCAGCCCCGGGAATTCACCGGCGTGCCCTTTTTCTGGAGCGAGCAGTTCGAGGTCATCCTTCAGTATGTGGGGTACACCGCGGGTTGGGATGAGATCATCTTCCACGGACAGCCGGAAGACCATGATTTCATGGGCTTTTACGTCAAGGACGGGGAGGTGCGGGCCGCCGCGGCCATGAACCGCGACCGGCAGATGTGCGCCCTGGCGGAGCTGCTGCGCCTGGGCCGGGTCCCCTCGCCCGCGGAATTGCGCCGGGGTCCCCTGGACCTGACGCAGCGGCTAGAATAGCTTTCAGATAGCTATCAGCTATCAGCTTAAAATGCAGTCAGTGGCACAGGCTTCCAGCCTGTGCGCACCGGCCAGAGGCCTTGCGCCACTAATACATTTTGGGCTGACTGCTGAACGCTGACAGCTACTCAGACAGCCACTCATCAATGAAACACTGGGGGTCCGGGGCCAGGAAATCCGGATTACCCTGGGCCCGGGCATACTCATAGGCGATGGCCCGGCAACCCCGGCAATCGGCCCAGCGGGCGCAGGCGCCGCACTTGCCCCGGTAGCGGCCTTTGTCCCGCAAGGCTTCCAACACCGGCGAGCTGGCCCAGATCTCCCGCAACGAATCCCGGCCAACCTGACCCAGGGGGAGAGGCAATCGCCGGCAAGGGACCACGGCGCCGTCCGCCAGGATGGTGAGTCCCGCCACCCCGGCGGAGCAGCCGCCCGCGGGGAACGGCTCGGCATCCTCCGCCGCCGGCGCCTTGGCCTCCCCCATCTGGGCGGCCATGGGGTCGCCGGTGCCGATCTCCAGGGTGCCCTTATAAAGAGCCTGCCAGGACCTCACTTCTTCATAAAGCTTCTTTACCTGGGCGGTGGAGAGCATCAGGTCCAGCATGGCTCGTCCGCGTCCCGACGGCACCAGCCGGGAAAACCCCAGGCGGGAAACCCCCAGGCCGCGGGCCACCTCCACCAGCTCCCGAAAATGGCCGGCGTTGAGCCGGGACAGGGTGGCATTGAGGCTGACCTTCAGTCCGGCGGCCAACAGGGTGCGCACCCCCTGGAGGGAGGCGTCAAAACTGCCGCGTCCCCGGATGGATTCATGAATCTCCCGGGGACCCTCCAGGCTGACCTGGACCCCGTGGACCCCAAGCTCCGCCAGCCGCCGGGCCCTTTCCCCGGTGATGCAGGTGCCGTTGGAGAGGAGATAGATTTCAAAGCCGATGGCCGCCATCGCCTCCAAAATCTCGAACAGGTCCGGCCGCAGAAACGGTTCGCCTCCGGTGACATTGAAGCTGGGCTGGAAATCGATGCCGTAGGCCTGGCGCCAGTCCTGGAGCATCCGGGCAATCTCCTCGATGACCCGGAAGACCTGGGCCCGGGACATCTCCCGGACTTGGCCCGCTCCCCCCTGGTAACAGTGCCGGCACTTCAGGTTACAACGCTCGGTGAGGTGCCACTGGATGAGAAAATCATAGGGTCGGGCCAGGGACATGAGGTTTCACCATCTCAGCGGGCGCAACAGGTGAGCCCCAGGCGTCTCGCCGGTGCTTGTTAAGGGGGCGGTGTCTCTCAAGTCTCGCGGCTGGGAAAGAAAAAGCAGATATGGCAAGGGAGGCTGGCAACCGTCAGGCGTTGGCCCCCGCCTCTCCCGCCATATCCGCTCTTGATTAAGTTGCCGGACCGGCAACGTTAACTCTTTCATTCCTTTCACTTGTGGCATACCTTAGGGGGATCGAGCTTCTTGACCTTTCCCCAGAAGGCCGCCTCCTTAGCCAATGCCTCTTTGCCAAGTTTCATACCCCGTTCACCTCCTTTCGGGTGGATTTACTGCTAAATTAATTACTCTTCCCTACCGGGTCAAGACGATCAGGGTAGCGCGCTCCGAGGCTGGCAAAATAATTAAGGATGGGGACACCGGCTGGAAATCCTGGGTTAACCGGGACCAGACCTATTGGAGGCGCTCCAGGAAATCGAGCAACGCCTGGCGCTCCCCCTCGGGAAGGTAGGCGTAGCTGGGCATCTTGGCTCCGGGATAGAGCCGGCGGGGTTGGACCAGCACCACTTGCAGTTGCTCCCGGGTGAGGCGGGAGCCGATGCCGTCCAGGGAGGGGGCCGGGTGGCCTGGGCCCTTCCCATGGCAGGCAAAGCAGCCCAGACGCCTGGCCAGATCCGGTCCGGCGTCAGAGACTAACCGTTGCCCGGGGGGGGCGCCATGTACGCCGGCCACCCAGGTGGGAATAATCGCAGCCACATAAAATAAAGCTGCAATTAATATCCCCAATTCTCTCCTCTTCACGGTCAATGATCCAGTGAATCGAGCAAAGCCAGCAGCGCCTCCTGCTGTTCCGGCGAAGCCGGGTCCGTTCCCGGGGCGAGGGCGGCGCTGCTGAAGATGCCCTGGGCCGTTAAGGCGCCTTTCAGCAGGGCCGCAGGACACAACCGGTAGGCCCGGGAGAGCTTTTGCAGCCGCTGGCTCAGGTTCCAGGTTTCCATTTGCAGTTCCGGGTCCCGGTCCACTTCCTCGGGATGGAGGCAGACCCGGGTGACCAGGCTCCAGAAGGCTGGAAAGAGCTGGGCCCCGGGGGAGACCACCCCCCAGGTCCCGGGACGGGCAAGAAAGTTCGCCTCATCCGCCTCGTAGAAGGCGAATTCCGGCCGCCTGGCGGCGGCGCCATGGTAATTGAGGAAACGGCGCATATCCCCCTGGTGGATCAGTCCCACTACCGAAGGCAGGGCCGCTAATTTCTTAAAAACGTGGGTGCGGATATTGCGGCGTTTGAACAAGGGCGCCCGCCGGCTGATCAGCCGCGGCAGGTTCAGCAGGATCAGGGGCTGGGAAGCCCCTTCCAGAAGATGCTGGCAGGCCTGGGGCAGGCCCCGGTTGCTGTGGTACCACAGGGGCAGGTCCACCAAGAAGACCTGGCCGCCATAACCGAGACGCCGGCATTCCTCCCGGACCGCGGCCGCCAGCTCCTGGGTGTCCGCGGTCGTATGGCCGGTGATCCCGAAGAATAGCGGCGCCCGGCCCGCCACCGCGGTCAACAACGCCGCACCCAGCCGCCGCCGGGTAGAGGCGGATAACTCCAGGGCCTCCCCCACGTCGGGGGAGCCTGCCAGGATGCCGTCGGCCTGGGAGATAACCCGCTCCACCAGGCGGCCCAGGCTCACTTCATCCAGGGCGCCGTCGGGATGCAAGGGAGTCGCCAGCTCGAAGATGAGTCCCCGTGGGGGGGCTGCGTCAGGCATAACTGAGTCCCATGATCCGCAAGGGATGGTGCGGCTAACGATTATTTTTCTAATTATTATTGTGGTTCTAGCAAGATAAACCGAGGGCGGCATGGGAAGCAAGCAAAATCCAAAGACCGCGGCGCGGCCGCAGAAGCCAGGACATCACCCCCAAAGCCCCTGGTGTCGCTCTACCTGATCTTACCCCCCCCGGGTTGGCCCACGGCTCCGGATGCAGGCCTCCAGAAGAAATGGTCCGCCTGCTCCGGAAGATCTACCAAATTTTTCGCGAAAATCCGCTTAACAAATAATTTCAGGATTCATCTAAAAAGGTAACAAAGGACTGCACCAGTTGCAGGTCCTGGATTTGATTCCGAACCTGGCTGCATGGGGGCAGGGGGACAACCACATCGCCGCTTGAGTCTCCCGGGGTTGAATAGGCAATCTTGGTCGGCTACTTGGCTCCCGTAGTTGGAAAGGCAATAATCACTGAACTTGGGGGGACGGCGGTCTATCCGCTAAAGGAGGAATCATGGCAAGAATTTTTTGGGTGGTTGCCCTGTTGATTGCCCTGCTGGCCGTAGCAGGATGCGGGTTGCCATTAGCACAAGATTTAGCAGCGTTAGGAGCTTTAGGATCCGGCGGCGGTTATGGCGGCTACGGCGGCGGCGGCGGTTACGCCGGCTACCCCGGTGCAGCCATGGTTGCCCCGCCCTATTACGCACCGCCACCCTCTCCCTACGTCGGAGGTGGCGGCGCCTACTATGCCGGGACTTACTCCACGCCGGGGCAGCGCCCCTACTATGGCGGAACCCAGGGATGGGGTAATAACGGCTACATGGGCGGGCGGCGGTTCGCTGGCGGCCCCTGGTCCCAGACGGGTCCTAATGGTTACCGCTTCCAGCGCAATGGCATGGGTGGTGGTCCCGGAGGCCCGGGAAATTTCTCTAGTCAACGTTTTCAGCAGCGTCCCGGCGGCGGCCCAGGGTTCCAGGGTCGTCCCGGGTTCCAGGGCGGCCCAGGGTTCCAGGGCGGCCCCAATGCTTCCCGCTTCCAGCCCAATAACCTGAATGGTGGTCCCGGAGGCCCGGGAAATTTCTCTAGTCAACGTTTTCAACCGCGCCCCGGCGGCGGTCCCGGATTCCCGGGGGGCGCCAATACTCCCGGCTTCCAGCCCAATACCACGGGTGCTGGTCCCGGAGGCGCGGGAAATGTCTATAGTCAACGTTTTCAACCGCGGCCCGGCGGCGGTTCTGGGTTCCAGGGGGGCGCCAATACTCCCAGCGTCCAGCCCCAGACGAATGGCCCAGAGACCCAGGCAAATGTCACCGGTCCCACTTCTCCGTCGCCTACGGGGCAGCAAGGGTTTGGGGGTCATTAACCCTGGATACCTCGACTGGCTGAGCCGCGACGGCTAATACAATATGGAGCGGGAGCGCCACGGGTAAATCGGCGCTCCCGCGTTTGCTTTCAAGCGAGTCCCCTCATTAGATGCTTCACCGCCCCGCCGGCCCGGAAGGGCCACCAGAGCCAGGCGCGCCCCAAAACTTAATTTCTCCAAGAAAATTCCTCCCGGCCGCTGGCGTCCCCGGTTTTAGACATTATCATTTAGACAACTGAACAGTCGCCGCCTGGAGCAGGCCCCGGCCTGTGGCGGGCTTTGGGTATTGTACCCCCGGGGGCGCGGGAGGAGGGCTCATGGGACGCAAAACTGCTCTTTCCGGTATCTTGCTGATGAGCCTGAGCTTGCTGTTCATGGCCAATTCCGGGAGCGGGCAGGAGCAGGCGCCGGTCTATACAACGCCCCTGGGCATTGCCCTGGATGAATATCCCTACCCCTATCCGGTGCAGTTCCTGACCCTCGATATCGACGGTCAGCCACTGCGGATGGCATACATGGACGTGGCCCCCGAGGCTTGGGACGGCAAGCGGGCCGCGGTCCTGCTGCATGGCAAGAACTTCTACGGCAGCTATTGGGAAAATACCATCAAGGCCCTGACGGCCGCCGGATACCGGGTTATCGTCCCGGACCAGTTGGGTTTCGGCAAATCCGCCAAACCGGAAATCGACTACAGTTTCGACCTGTTGGCCCGCAACACCGTGCAGTTGCTGGATCACCTCCAGGTGCAGCAAGCCGTCATCTTGGGCCACTCCATGGGGGGCATGCTGGCGGTGCGCCTGGCCCGCAATTATCCCGAGCGCGTCAGCCGTCTGGTGTTGGAGGACCCCATCGGCCTGGAGGATTACCGCTTCTTCGTCCCGCCCCAGACCACCTCGCAGCTCTATGAGATCGAGATGAATATGACCCCGGAGAAATACCGGGCCTTCGTCAAGCGATATTTTGTCAAATGGCGGCCGGAGTATGAGAGGTTTGTGGAGACTCGCTGCCGGGAGAGCCTTAGCGGTGAATTTCCCCGCTACGCCAAGGCCGCGGCCCTGACCTTCCAGATGATCTACCGGCAGCCGGTGCGGCACGAATTTTTTCTGATCAAGCCGCCCACCCTGCTGGTGGTGGGCCTGAAAGACCGAACCACCGTAGGGCGGGGCCGGGTGCCGGAGGAGATCCTCAAGGACAAGGGACGCTATGACCTGTTGGGCAAGGCGGCGGCCAAGGACATCCCTAACTGCCGGCTGGTGGAGATTCCCGAGGTCGGCCACCTCCCCCATCTGGAGGCCCCGGAGCAATTCCATCGGGCCTTGCTGGATTTCCTGGCGAAATGACCTGGCGCTCTGCTTCGGTAAGGGCGGTCCCGGAGGCCCGCCCTCTTCCAGGCCCTATCCCCGGGGGCGCACTGCCCCTTTATTTATTCCCGGTTTCCTGGCCTTCCTCCGCCAGCTTCCCCTTGGTCTTGGTGCCGCACATGGGGCAGAGGATGTCGATCTCCTTTTCGTTGCCGATAAACCTTTCCCTAAGGTCCTCCGGCCCCAGGAAACTGACGTCGCCACAGGCGCAGGCAGGGCATTCGGCCCGCACCTTGTATCTCCGTTTGGGCATATCTCCATCTCCTCGGGTCTCTCAGGTTCGCACCTGGGGGCTGACCCCTTTTTTTAGTAAAGTTAATCATTGCCAGGCAGGGTGGCAAGGAACTAGCAGCGGCCAACTTCCAGGGGAAGCGACGGGGGTTTCCCGCCGAACCAGGTTATATCATTAATAAAATACTGCAGAGGGCGTGGAGCCGGTTGCCTAACACTACCTGAGTAAGGTGAGGCTATTGATGCAGAAATCTCTCTTTGGGCCACTGATAGGAGCCTTGTTGGACGGCGATCATGCCAGGGCGGTGGCGGAGGTGCGGAGCCTGGGAGCCGCCGGGGTCGGGGCGGAACTGATCGTTACCGCCGGCATTGAGCAGGCCATGCTCCGGCTGGACGAGAAGTGCACGGTGGAGCACTTTAATCTGCTGGAGATTATGCTGGCCGGCCGCGCCACGGGCGCGGCGATCAAGGAACTCTACCCGCATGGCATGCCTCTGGGCGCGGCAAGACATACCTTTGTGATCGCCACCCTGGAAGGGGATGTCCACGAGTTGGGCAAGAACGTGGTGAAGAGCGTCCTGGCGGCTAAAGGCTACCGCCTGGTCGATTGCGGCAAGAACTGTTCCCTGGAGAAATTGGCGCATACCGCAGCCCGGGAGGCGGCCCAGGCCGTGCTGGTGAGCGGCTTGATCACCTCGGTGATCCCCCAGGTCCGCCGGGTGCGCCAGGTCCTGCAGGCCGAAGGGCTGTCGCACCTCAAGGTGGTGGCGGGCGGAGCGGTTCTGAAGCAGGCCAGCGCCCCACAATTGAACGTGGACTATGTGGCCCAGAGCGCCTTCGACGGGGCGCATTACCTCGATGAAACTATCGGCGCTGGAGGAGGGCACCATGAACAGCCTTGAGCGAATCACCGCGGCGGTCAAGCTGGCCCCGGTGGACCGGGTGCCAGTGATTGCCCAGGTCTTCGGCCATGCGGCGCGGCTGGCCGGCACGCCCCTGCGGCGCTACCTGACCCGGGGCGAGGACCTGGCCCAGGCGCAACTGAACGCCTGGCAGCGCTACGACTACGACGCGGTATTCGCCCTCATGGATGTCGGCGTGGAGACGGAGGCCGCCGGTTCGGTCCTGACCTTTTACGAGGAGCAGTACCCGGACGTGGCTTCCTACGCCCTCTCCGCCATCGACGCTTTGCCCCAGCTGTCGGTGCCCGACCCCCGCAGGGCGGGGCGGATGCCGGAATTATTGCGGGCCCTGGAGATCTTGCATCGCCAGGTGGGCCAGCAGGTATTGGTGGTGGGCTGTGTGCTGGGCCCCATGACCCTGGCCACCCAATTGCTGGGGATCGAAGCGGCCCTGTATCTGGCCGCGGACGACTGGGAAGGGTTCGCCCGGCTTCTGGACTTCGCCACCGAAATTGCCATCAGGTTCGGTGCGGCCCAGGTGGAGGCCGGCGCCCATCTTCCCCTGGTCTTTGAGCCTTCTGCCTCACCCGCGGTGGTCCCGGCGCAATTTTTCCGGGAGCTGGTGGCGCCTCGCCTCACCCGGCTCTTCACCGCCCTGCGGCAGGCAGGCGCTCTTTGCAACTGGCTGCACATCGCCGGGCCGGCCGCCGGCATCCTGCCCTTTTATCCTCAACTTGGGGTAAATATTGCCAATTTCGACTATGAAGTCGATCCCCGGGAGGCCCAAAAGGCGCTCCCTCACACCTGCCTGGACGGCAACCTGAAATCCCTGTCCTTCGTCAACGCCGCCCCGGAGGAGATTGGGGAGCAGTGCCGGGAGTTGCTGGCCCTTTTCGGCAAGCGCCCCGGTTTCATCTTGTCGTCCGGCTGCGAGATTCCGCCGGAGGCCAAACCGGAAAACATTGCCGCCATGGTGGCTGCAGTTCGCTGAGGAACGAGGTAAAGTGCCGCAGCTTATCGTGCTCATCGGCAAGGAGGAACGCAGGATCTCCTACCAGCCCGGCCCTTCGGTACGGGAGATTCTGGAGGGGGCCGGGGCCCAGGTCCGCACCGCCTGCCGGGGCCACGGCGCCTGTGGCCTCTGTGAGATTCGCCTGCTGGGAGGCGGGACCCCGGAGCCGACCCTCAATGAGCGCCTCCACCTCACCCATCCGCGTCTGGCCCGGGGGGTGCGCCTGGCCTGTCAGTTGCGGCCTCAAGGGGATCTGCGCCTGGAGGTTCTCCATGCCGCGCCCCCCAGCAAATGGCAGATCCTTTCCGGTGAGGGCTTCCCGAGCTCCGCCTGGCCCCCCGCCCCTTCGCCCGCGGCAAGGCTCCCCGAGGTCAAGAGCCCCCTGGGGGTGGCCGTTGACCTGGGCACCACCAACATCCGCCTGGCACTCCTGAAGCTTACGGACGGAGAACCTCTGGCCATGCTCCGGGGCCGCAATCCCCAGGTGAGCTTCGGCGCCGACGTGTTGACCCGCCTGGTGGCCGCCCAGGAGTCTCCCGAGACCGCCCGCGCCTTGAGCGCCCAGGTGGTCACGGCCATCGCCGAGGGATTGGCGGAGCTGGCCAGCCGCCAAGGGCTGGACCTGGGCCGGGTGACTTCTCTGGCAGTGGTGGGCAACACCCCCATGCTGGCCCTGATGGCCGGGAAGAATTACCATCTCTTGTTACAGCCGCAACATTGGCAGAATCCCATCCCTTGCCGGCCCGTAACCGCGGCGCCCTGGATCGAGGCCTGGGGGATCCACCCCCGGGCTGCCGTGCGGCTCATCCAGCCTCTGGCCGGATTCGTCGGCTCCGACCTGCTGGCGGGATTGGTGGCCACCCGGTTGCTGGCTGGGCCGGCGCCGGCCGTGTTCATCGACTTCGGCACCAACTCCGAGATCGCCCTGTGGGACGGCCGCCACCTCTGGATCACTTCAGCCGCGGGGGGGCCGGCCTTCGAACTCTGGGGCCTGCAAAGCGGCATGCTCGCCGAACCCGGAGCGGTCCATCGGGTCGAATGGGGGGCCGGCGGCTCACTGCGCTACCAGGTGCTCGGGGGCGAGGAGCCCCGGGGATTCTGCGGCTCCGGCCTGGTGGACCTGATCACCGGGCTGGTCGAAACCGGCCGGTTGTCCCGGACCGGGCGGTTCGCGGCCGGCGCGGCCGCGGGCGCGGCCCCCCTGGAAATCGCCCCGGGGATCGGCTCCCTGGTCCTGAGCATGGCGGACGTCGACGCCCTGCAGCGGGCCAAGGCCGCCATCGGCGCCGGGCTCCGGGTATTGGGGCGCCACTCCGGAATCCCCCTGGCCAGCCTGGCGCGGGTCTGCGTTGCCGGTGAGTTCGGCCGCTTTCTGGACGTGGCCAGCGCCCAGGCCATCGGTCTCCTTCCCCGGGTGCCGGCGGATCGGGTGGAACTCAGCGGCGATGCCGCCCTGCGGGGCTGTGGGGATCTGCTGCTCTCCACCGCGGCGCCGCGCCATCTGGCGCAGTTGCGCCGGGCCGCCAAACTCGTCTCGCTGTCCCACGCCCAGGACTTTGAGGAATTATTTCTCGCCAATCTCTACCTGGAGCCTCTGAAGGAGGATTAGACCATGGGAAAGGCATCCTTCGCCCAGGCGGATTATCTGGAGGCGCTGGTCAAGGCGTACCAGTACCTGGCCGGGTTGATTTCGGACCGGGAGGTCTGGACTGAACTGGAAAAAGTGCTGACCTACTACTTCCAGGCGGACCTGGTGGCCTTCCAGGGCCGGCGCCCGGATGGCGAGATCGTCTTGCTGCATTGCACTCCCCTGGAGGAGGCCAGCGGCGGCCAGGTCCTGCGGCAGACCGCGGCCACCGCCGCCGAGGTCCTGGAAAGCGGTTTCCTGGCCACGGAGGTCGTTAACCTGCCGGAGCCTTATGCCGTCGCCCTACTCCCCATCTCCGAGGGAAAGCAGACCACCCGGGTGATGTTGGTGGGCCACCGCCGCACGGAGCCGCTGCCCCGCTCCCTGCTGGACATCTACCTGGCCCTGGCCGGCCTGTGCGGCGCCACCCTGGAGCGCCTGTCCTCGGAGCGGCGGATACAACGGATGACGGAGAAGGTGCCGGAAATGCTCTTCGAACTGCTGGTTTACCCGGATGGCGCCCTGCGCTTTACCTACGTCAGCCAGCAGTCCAACGCCATCTTCTCCCAGCCGCCGGAGGCCTTGCTGAATAATGCCGAAATCGTCTTGAACGCCCTGCACCCGGAGGATCGGGCCGGATTCCGGGCGGCCCTGACCGGCCGCGTCCCCGCAGGCACCCATCTCTCCAGGGAAGTCCGCTGCTTCGCTCCCCACGGCCGGGAAATTTATCTCCTCTTCCACGCCCTCTCCAGCCTCCAGGAAGATGGGGTGGTCTGGGACGGCTTCTTCCTGGACATCAGCGACCGTAAGCGGGCGGAGGAGGAAATTCGCCGGCTCAATGAAGGCCTGGAACTCCGGGTGAAAGAACGCACCGCCCAACTGGAAGCAGCCAATAAAGAATTGGAGAGCTTTTCTTATTCCGTCTCCCACGACCTGCGGGCGCCGGTCCGGGCCATCTCCGGCTTCTCCCGGATTCTTTTGGAAGATCACGCCCACCGCCTCGATGACGAAGGCCGGCGGTTATTACAGATCATTATCGCCGATTCCCGGCGCATGGGGCGGCTGATAGACGACCTGCTGGCCTTCTCCCGTTTGGGGCGCGGGGACCTCAGCCTCTCGGAAGTGGACCTGAACCGGTTGGTGAAGCAGGTGGTGGCGGAATTAGAGAAGGCCACCGCAGGCCGCTCCCTGCGTTGGCAGGTGCTTCCCCTGCCCCTGGTCCGGGCGGACCGGTCTTTGCTGCATCAGGTCTGGTTGAATCTCCTGGGCAATGCCGTCAAGTTCACCACCGCGGTGGAGGCCGCGGTCATCGAAGTCGGCTGCCGCCAGGAAGAAGGCCGTGAGGTCTTCTATGTGAAAGACAACGGGGTGGGATTCGACATGCGTTATGCCAACAAGCTATTTAAGGTTTTTGAGAGATTGCACGGCCCCCAGGAATTCGAAGGGACCGGGATCGGTTTGGCCCTGACGCAGAGGATCATCAGCCGGCATGGAGGGACGATCTGGGCCGAAGGCAAGGTCAACGGCGGCGCCACCTTCTTCTTCACCCTGCCCTCCCCTGCCGGCCCCAGCCAAAACCGGGCCGCGGCTGGCCCGGTAAAATAAAGGCTGCCTGGGCGTCCCGCCTGAATAGTCTAAATTCAGGGCGCGCAAGTTTCTTCAAGATTTGGTGAATATAACCCGGGACAGGAGGTTCAAGAGATGCAGGTAAAGATTTATCTTTCCGTAATGGCGGCAGCAACTTCCCTGTTGCTCCTCGGGGCGAGTGGATGCGCCTCCTCCTCTTCATCATTACCGTCGTCATCATCATCTGTGGAACAACCCGCGCAACTGCCGATGACGGACTATATGAGGAGCAAAGTGGGAACGCCGGAGGAATTATCCCCCATTGCCCCCGCCGAAGCCAGGAATGTGCGCAAAGTCGGCAATCAATGGCTGTACGACTTGAATGGCCAGGTCTGGGTTTATGATGCTGGCGCGGGTCGTTGGACACCGCAACAATGACAGGGGCTGGGAACCTCTTCTAATCGGCTTTCAATACTGAAAGCTCATCAGCGTCATTCAGCCGGGCGAGGGTTCGGATTGCGCCCCGGATCGAGGATCGTCTTGAGAATATCTAAGACTGGAATAGTCTTCGGAACCTTGAGGATATTTTTCCAGGGCGCAGCCGCTTTGCACCACCATCAGACCCAGAATCAGGAACCAGAGAATTCTATTATTCATATTCGGGCCAATATCAGGGGAGGTTGCCAGAGAGTCCTTTGATCCGGAGCGGTCCTGGAAGGTTGGTCGGCCGGGGGTGGCAATAGCAAACAACCTGACCGGGGCTCGTGGGCAGAACGGCCGCCTGCCAGGTTGCTTGAATAGGTTATCTTATTGATATGCTTGATTAATAAATTGGTGGAGGCGGCGGGAGTCGAACCCACGTCCGCCAATAGTCCCTGCAAGCGTCTACATGCTTAGCCGCTGTTCTAGTTTCGCCCCGCAAGACTTCCAACGGCAGAATTCTTTGGGACTAGCCTGCTAAGTTTTCGTCCACCGACCCGCCGGCCTGATCGGCAGCTTTGCCAAGAAACCGTCACCCCGGGTCCCTTCCTGGCGCAGGACCCGGCGTGCTAGCCTTAAGCGGCTAGAGCGTAGCCGTAGTTGTCGGCATTTATGCGTTTCCTACCCGTTTTACGAGCGGACAGGACCTCGGCATGCAACTAACAGTTCCCTATTTACGTCGAAGCCGTTACGCCCCCTTCTTTAAATTATAAGGATTTTATGGATTTTTGCAAGGAGAAA
>CAWEWX010000013.1:0-23743 GCA_963812655.1 uncultured delta proteobacterium
GCAGCCACTTAGCAACCGCCTCCCGGGGGTGATAGATCCTTTCCCGGGGATGGTCCCCCGATAGGGAAAAGAGCTGCCGGTCCAGGGTTTGCTGCATCACCATCTGGCCATGGTTATGGAGACGCCGGGGACTTTGCCGGTCGTAAAAGAATCTCCCTTCCTTAAGGTTCAAGCCATGGTAGCTGTTTTGCACCATGAAAAAGACCTGGGAAGGTCGAAAGCCGAAGAAATTCCATTGATAAAACTCTTTTTCCAGGTGGGCCAGCATTTCCTCGCAAATGATCAGGAGCAGGTGCTGGCGCCGCAGGACCTCCCTGGGGTCTTCCCCCAGCCGGCGGGCCAGGTTTTCCAGATCGAAGACCAGTTGCAGCATGTGGCGGGTACCCAGGGACAGGGGTAGCAGCTCCTGGGGCGAGCACTCCAGGCTGGCGGCCACGGCCTCCGGGGTCACCGGTTGGCCGCTTTCCTGGCTGAGGAGATGGGCCAGTTGCGGGACGCTTAGCTCCCGGGGGAGATTGAAAAAATACTTGGGGCCCAGCATCAGGCGGGTGCCTTCCCCGGCGGCGGCGTGCTCGAAGAGCACCTCGCCCCGGAGGACCGCAGCCTGGGCCCGGGACAGCCGGGCGTCGCCGTCGCCGTCTTCCAGGATCAGCACCCGGCGGGGCGCCTCCAGGAGCTCCAGGCGGGGATAGCGGTTCACGAGACGTTCCTGAGCGGCGATTTCCGAGAGGGAGGAGAACTGGCTCAACTTCTCCTGCACCAGGGCCAGACAGGAAGAGATATAGTGATCATCAGTACCGCAATCGGCGGCGCGGCTTAACGCCAGGGGCATAAAAGTCCTGAAATATTGATATGTTAAATATTATAATTATCATGCCATCCCCCTGATGTCAAGTATCTTGGCCAGGCGCGCGGGCCGGTGGAGATGAGAGGGAACCGCGAAAACCGGATCACAGGGCCGGCCGCAGGTAGAAGGGCGCCAGTTGCTGGGGCGAGGCGGCCAGGCCCGCCTCCAGGCGGCGCCGGGCCAGGCGGGCCACGGTGGCCGCCCGGGGATGGCGGCTTTCCGGGGCGGCCAGCGCCACCCCCTCCGGCAAGCCCGCCAGGGAACCGGCCCAGGGACCGGTGAGCACCAGGGGCGGGGTCAGGCGGCGGTAGAGTTCGGCCAGGGTCAGGCGGACGGGTTCGGCCTCAACCAGTGGCTGGTCCGCCGGGCAGCGGTACCGGCCCCAGTAAACCTCGCCCCTCTTGGCGTCCATGACCACCCCGATGGCCTGGGGCTGAAAGGGAACCTGGGCTGCCAGCACCTCCAGGGTGGGCACCGGCACCAGGGGGCAGCCCAGGGACCAGGCCAGGGTCTTGGCCGTGGCGCAGCCGATACGCAAGCCGGTGAAGTTGCCAGGCCCCACGCTGACGCCGATGGCCCCCAGGTCGGCGGGGTCCCGCCCGGCGGCCGCGAACAGGGCCGCCAGCCTGGGCAGCAGGCGGGACAAATAGGCGCCGGCGCCCTCCAGGGAAGATTCCCACAGGGGCTCCTCGCCTTCCACCAGGGCCAGGCTGCCGGTGTCGGTGGCGGTATCCAGGGCCAGGATCAGCATGCCGCCTCAGTGGGTCGGGTTCACCAGCCGCAAGATATCCTGGTAAAATACCAGGATCATCAAGGCCAGGATCAGCATCAGGCCCACCCCCTGGGCGATTTCCCGGTGCTCGATCTGCACCGGTTTGCGCCGCACCGCCTCCAGGACGCAGAACAACAGGTGGCCGCCGTCCAGGATGGGGATGGGCAGTAGATTGAGGAGGAAGAGGTTGACACTCAGGGTTGCCATAAATTGCAACAGCGCCGCCGCGCCCACCTTCGCCTGCTGGCCCGCCACCTGGGCGATGAGGATGGGCCCCCCCAGGCCCTTCAGGGGCGCCTCGCCGGCCACGAGTTTATACAGGCTGAGAGTGGTGAGGTAGGCGACCCCCCAGGTGGCGGCACCGCCTTGGACGAAGGCCTGCCCGGGCCCCACCTTGTCAATGCCCAGGTTCTGTTTGTTAAGGATGCCGATGATCACCGCGGAGGATTTGCCGCCGAAGATATCGGGGATTTCCTGGCTCCGGGGGGTGACTTTCAGCTTGATGATCTCCTGGCCCCGTTTCAGGGCCAGCTCCAGGGGGTGCCCCCCCGACCCGCGGATTATCGGGGGAAGGTCCTCCCAGCGCCCCACCGGCTTGCCAGCCAGCTCCAGCACCTGATCGCCTGGTTGCAGGCCCGCCGCCGCCGCGGGGGAATTCTTCTCCACCTCGGTGATTACCGTAGTGAGGTAAGGTATGCCACTGAAGGCAAAGACCAGGAAGAAGACCAGAAAGGCAAAGATCAGGTTGAAGGCCGGCCCGGCCAGGACGATGAGGATGCGGTGCCAAAGGGGATGGTGCATGAAGGAGTAAGGTTGCAGCTCCGGAGGCACCTGTTCGCCGGGGTTTTCCCCCAGCATCTTGACATAACCCCCCAGGGGCGCCACCGACAGGCGGTAGTCGGTGTCCCCGATCCGTTTATGTAACAGTTGCGGGGGGAAACCCAGGGAGAAGGCCTCCACCCTAACCCCCAAGAGCTTGGCTGTCAGGAAATGCCCGAATTCATGGACGAAGATCAGAATCCCCAGCACGGAAACGGTGGCCAGGACAGTGATTAGGATGGACATGTTGGGCGGTGGTGCTCCTTGAAATTTTTTGGATCAAGCCTCCCAGGACTCGCGGGCCGGGAGGCTAAGAGGGCCTTCCCCAGAGCTGCCGGGCCGCGCCGCTCTGGCCGGGCCTGGCCCGTGGAGAGGAAGCCCAGCTCTTTAGTCGTCAACCTTGGGAGCTATCAGGCCCGCGGCAAAATCCCTGGCCCAGCGATTGACCGTGAGCACCTGACCCAGGTCGGTGAGATCGCAGGCTTCATGGGCCTCCATGGTCCGGGCCACCACCCTGGGAATCTCCGGGAACCTGAGGCGGCCGTCCAGGAAGGCGGCCACCGCCACTTCGTTGGCGGCATTGAGCACCGCGGGCATGGTGCCGCCGGTGCGGGCCGCGGCATAGCCCAGGGCCAGGCCCGGGAAGCGGGTCTGATCAGGGGTCTCAAAGGTGAGCCGGGCAATCCGGCACAGGTCCAGAGGGGGATAATTCAGGGGCAGGCGGCGGGGATAATTCAGGGCATAGGCAATGGGCAGGCGCATGTCCGGCACTCCCAACTGGGCGATGACCGACCCGTCCACGAACTCCACCAGGGAATGGACGATGCTCTGCGGGTGGACATAGACCCCAATCTGGTCCACCGGCAGTCCGAATAATACTGAGGCCTCGATCACCTCCAGGGCCTTGTTCATCAGGGTGGCGGAGTCGATGGTGATCTTGGGCCCCATGCTCCAGTTGGGGTGCTTCAGGGCCTGGGCCGCGGTGGCCCCTTCCAGGCGGTCCGCCTCCCAGGAGCGAAACGGTCCCCCGGAAGCGGTGAGCCACAGGCAGCGGATATCGGCGCGGTGTTGCCCCTGGAGGGCCTGGAAGATGGCGCTATGTTCGCTGTCCACCGGAATCAGGGGGACGCCCCGTTCCCGGGCCAGGTTCATCACCAAGGGGCCGGCGGCCACCAGGGTCTCCTTGTTGGCCAGGGCCACCGGCAGACCGGCCCGAATCGCCGCCAGGGTGGGTTCCAGACCCACCACCCCCACCATGGCGGAAACCACCAGCTCCACCGAAGCCGTGGCCACCGCCAGGGCGCCGGCCCGCCCTGCCAGGATTTCCGGGCCCGGGGCCACCAGCTCTCGAAGCCGGGCCGCCGCGGCCTCATCCTGCACTGATACCAGGGCCGGGCGGAAACGCGCCACCTGCTCCGCCAGCAGTTCGACGTTCTTACCGGCGGCCAGCCCTACCACCGCAAATTTATCGGGGTATTCCGCCACCACCGCCAAGGTGCTCCGGCCGATGGATCCGGTGGAGCCCAGGATGGACAATCGCTTCATGAGGTGAGCCAGCCCTCGTCGGTCAACGGGAATCGCCCGCCGCGGTTTACCACTCACAGGAATGGCGATTTTCCCTGGGCATTATTGTAACGATAAGGTGTCAGGCTGTAAAGGATATCCGTTTACTGTTTTCTGTCTTTACTAAAAGGCCTGCACAGAAAACCGAAAACCGCCTTTATCAGTCTTCCCAGGGCCAAATTTGCGCCAGGGTCTCCAGGGAGGGTTGCAGGCTGTCTTCCTGGTGAGGCTCCAGGGTGATGAGGGGCCGCTGCCCGCGCTCCGCCAGGAAGCGCAGAACCTGTTGCCAGGGAATGGTTCCGGCGCCCAGGGCCAGGTGGGCATCTTGGTCGCCGCGGTTGTCGTGGAGATGCAACTGCCCGATGACCGGGGCCAGGGTGTCGAGCCAGCGGGCCAGGTCGCCGCCGCCGAAGGCGAACAGGTGGCCCACGTCCAGGCAAACCTGGAGATTGGGGGCGTCCACCCGGCGAATTATCTCAAGCAGCAGTTCCGGCTCGGTTTCGTAGACATTTTCCAGCATGACTCTCACGTCCCCCTGGGCCGCGGCTCGGGAGGCTAGCTCCTTCCAGGTGGCCGCGGCCCGGGCCAGCCATTCCTGGGGGTTGCCGCCATAGAGCCGGGACTCAAAGCCCAGGTGGCAGACCACCGCGGCCGGCCGGAAGACCGGCAGATAAGCAAATGCCTGGCGCAGGCGCCGCCGGGAGGCGGCCAGGATGGCGTCATCCAGCGATCCCGGCAGCAGGTCCTGAAAGGGGGCGTGCAGGGTGATTCGCCTTCTATCGGCCTGAAAGGCCCGGGCCGCCCGGCGAAAGACCCGGGGGGGATAGCGGCTTAAACTGTAGGCATCCAGGCCGATCTCGGGATTGAGGCCCAGTTCCAGGAAACGCTCCAAATAGCCCCGCAGCAGGTAGGGAAAGGGGATGTTGACCTGCACTTGGGAGGCCAGGGCCGCGACGCTGATGGCCATGGGGTTTGGACCTCTCACCCGGTTAAACTAGGGACGGACCAATCTGTCCGCCCTGACTAGGGGCGCACCCCTAATTAGGATTTGCCTCGACGGGCGGTTGGCTTCAATGGGTATATTGGCACAGCTCCACCAACAGGCCGAAGGTGGCCTTGGGGTGGAGGAAGGCTACCCGGGAGCCGTGGGCGCCTTCCCGGGGAGTTTCGTCGATGAGCCGCACCCCGGCCGCCTTCAGCTCCGCCACCGCCGCCTCGATATCTTCCACCTCCAGGGCCAGATGATGGAAGCCTTCCCCCTTGTTCTCCAGGAATTTGGCCACCGGGCTGTCGGCCGCGGTGGGCAGCAGCAGCTCCAGGTTCGACTCCCCCACCTGGAGGAAGCTCACCCTGACCTTCTGGGTCTCCACCACCTCTTCCCCTTTGAGTTTCAGGCCCAGGTTTTCCTGGTAGAGCTTCTTGGGGGGGTCCAGGTCCTTCACCGCGATTCCTAAGTGGGCGATGCGCTTGATCTTCATGGGTCTGGTCTAGCCTCCTTGGCTTGGT
This sequence comes from uncultured delta proteobacterium, assembly GCA_963812655.1. Taxonomy (GTDB): domain Bacteria; phylum Desulfobacterota; class Desulfobaccia; order Desulfobaccales; family 0-14-0-80-60-11; genus JAPLJC01. The sequence goes on from CAWEWX010000013.1 coordinate 5,508, forward strand.
GGGATGCGAAACTTTTTTAAGGGTCGGGGGTTGCTCAGCCCGGGCGCCGCCCCAGCCCTTCCCGTAGGGGCGCACAGTGGCACAGGCTTCCAGCCTGTGATTGGTGCGCCCTCCGAGGGGCGACACCTGGGTCCGCCCTGACGCAGCCGGTTCCCCCGTCCGGGTAAATCCGGCGGGCCATCGGCAAAACTCCACTTGCCCTTAAAGAGCAGAATTATATATGATGGCAGGACGAAGGAAAAGCCCGGGGGCCTGGTTCGATAATTTTATTTTTAGCCTTTTTTCGTCTGAGGTCAAAGATTTAGCTAGCAGGAAGGCCGGGACCCGGGGCCCGGCAGCCTGGGTTACGCCCCTGCCATTTTCCGGCTGGCCGGGTTCTTAAACAAGACTTTCTGAAGGTGCGGCCCGGGATACCCCCCAGCCGCCGGCGGCAGGGAGCCTTTGATGAGCCATGATGACACCTTTCAGCGCCTGTCTGAGCTGCTCACCAGCTATCGCCAGGAAATGGTGGAGCTGCAGCGGGAACTGGTGCGCCGCAATGCGGTGGGACCGGATAATGGCGGCCCCGGCGAAGGAGGTAAAGCCGCCTTCCTGAAAGAATTGCTGGAAAGCTGGGGCCTTAAGGTGGACTCCTACCCGGCCCCGGATGCCCGGCTGGCCGAGGGCCAGCGCCCTAACCTGGTGGCCTGGCTGCCGGGGCGGCGGCCCGAGAAGGTCTGGGTCCTCAGCCACCTGGACGTGGTGCCGCCGGGGGAGGTTTCCCTCTGGCAATCCGACCCCTTTACCTTGAGGGTGGAGGGAGACCGCCTCTATGGCCGGGGCACCGAGGATAATCACCAAGGCATTGTCGCCTCTCTGATGGCGGCCAAGGCCTTCCTGGACTTGGGGCTGACGCCGGAGCGCACCGTGGCCCTGGCCCTGGTGGCCGATGAAGAGACCGGCAGCCACCTGGGCCTGGAGTTTTTATTGCGGCAGGAGCGCCATCTTTTCTCCCGGGAGGACCTGATCATTGTGCCCGACGCCGGCAGTGCGGACGGCACCCTCATCGAGGTAGCGGAGAAATCCATCCTGTGGCTGAAGCTGACCCTGCTGGGCCGGCAGGCCCATGCCTCCCACCCCCAGTTGGGGCGCAACACCCTGCGGGCCTGTGCCCATCTGATCGTGGCCCTGGAAGGGTTGCGGCGGGAATTTCCCATGGAAAACCAGATGTTCCGGCCGCCGGAGAGCACCTTCGAGCCTACCCGCAAGGAGGCCAATGTCGAAAATATCAACACCATCCCGGGGCGGGACGTCTTTTACCTGGACTGCCGGGTGCTGCCGGAGATCGACCTGGCCCGGGTTATGGGCCGGGTCCGAGCCATCGGCGCCGAGGTGGTGGAAAAGTTCGGGGTGACCCTGGAAGTGGAGCCGGTGCAGGAGCTGCCCAGCGCCCCCCCCACCTCGCCGGAGGCGCCGGTGGTCCTGGCCTTACAGCGGGCTATCCGGGAAGTCTACGGCCGCGAGGCTACTCCCCAAGGCATCGGCGGCGGCACGGTGGCCGCCTTTTTCCGCCAGCAGGGGCTGCCGGCCGCGGTCTGGATGACGGTGAGCGACACCGCCCACCAGCCCAACGAATTCTGCCTGCTGAGCAACCTCTTAGGGGACGCTCGGGTGCTGGCCCACGTATTTCTGTCGGCGCCCTAGGGTGGTGCTTGGTCAATAGTATGGCATTAAATCAAGAAAACCTAAGTTCCAGGGGTAACAAAGTCCCCCTTTGGAAAAGGGGGATTTAGGGGGATTTCAGGAGGTTATTTTAAATCCCCCCTGCCCCCCTTTCAAAGGTGGGTTAAAAAACCGTAGTTGGAAATCTCAGAGCAATTATGAAGTATCACCCTGGCAGGCTCGCCTTTACAGCAAAAGCGCCCCGCCGGGGCGGCGCCGGTTAAAGCCGCGGGTTACCGGAAGCTGCCCGGAATAGTCGCTCATGAGCCCTTGGCTCCCAGTAAATCATGAAAATGTAGCGCCGCCGCCCCCGGCGGCGCGGGAACTCAGGAACTTTTCAGGACAGCCGTTCATGGGCCTTTGGCCCACCCATAAATTATGAGAAGACCGGTGGGGCGGGCGTCTCGCCCGCCACTAATTGCGCACCGGCGAGATGCCTGTGCCACCAATGCTTCACAACTTTTCAGAACAGGAGCTTATATTGATGAGGAGAGCGGCGGCCGCCAGTCCCGGACCAGCCGGGGGCGCCGGTCCAGGGGCGCGGTTTTTAGGGATCTTGCTGGCCCTGGCCGTCTGCCTGGCGGCCAGCGCCTGCGGCGAACTGCGGCCGGCGCCCCGGAACTTCGAAGCCCAGGCCTATCGAGCCATCGAGTATCAGGACTTGCTGAACCCCGCCCAGGCTGGGCTGAAGGCCGGCGCCCTGGTCCGGGTCCGGGCCTTCTTTTGGCAATATCTCACCTATGATCCGGCCGTGGTGAGCAATTACCTGACCCTGCCCCGCTACCCGGTGAGTTGGTATCGGCTCAGATGGTTTGCCCTCTACGCCTCGGAAAAAATGGAGGGCTACTACGACCTGGCGGCCCTGAGCCCGGAGCAGGAGAAGCAGTATAAGATCAAGCGCCTGGACCGCATCCTGATCTACGGTGAGCTCTCCCCCCTAAAGCCCGGGTTATTTCTCCGGGTCCACCACATCGAGAAGAGCGCAGAAGATTGAGAGGCCGGGGCGACCCAGCGGGTCGTTCCTACGGGGAATAATATTCATCTTCGAGCCAGGTAGCCGGGTTGTCTTCAATGTATTGGCGAATACGGTTCAAATCATCTTCCTCTCGGACCACATGTTCATAATAATTGTGTTGCCAAAGGTGGCCATTTGGGATTCTCCCGGATGACTTGATCCGTTTGGTAACCTGCGATTTAAACTGTGCAACGATGGCTCCCACTGACCAGGGTGCAGGACCGCTTGGCGATTTTTCCTTTGTAGGGGCGACCCGCTGGGTCGCCCTTTCATGGTTCTGCAAGAAAAATACGGCGTGGAAATGGTTGGGCATGATCACATAGTAATCCAACGAAACATAGGGGCGCAATTTTGCGGTTTGGAGCCATTCTGATTCGATTGCCCTTCCCCATGCATTCAGCCGCATTTCCTGGTCGATGACCTCGCCCAGCAGGCAGAGGCGATTATGGGTGCAAATGGTAATGAAGTATGCACCTTCCTGGGCATAGTCGAATCCTTGGAGGCGAGTAATTTTTCGGCGGGATTTAGTCGTCATAAAGGACCGCTATCTGGGTAAGCCCTTAACCATGGGGCGGCCCAGCGGGTCGCCTTGACCGGCTTCAACTGCCCCCCAGGTAGGCCTCCATGACCTGGGGGTGATGGCGCAGTTCGCTGGCCGGGCCGGAGAGAATGATCTCCCCGGTCTCCAGGATATAGGCCCGGTGGGCCACCTCCAGGGCCAGATTGGCGTTTTGCTCCACCAGCAGGATGGCGGTCCCCTGGCGGTTGATCCGCCGAATCACCCGGAAGATCTCCCGCACCAGCAAGGGGGCCAGGCCCATGGAAGGCTCATCCAACAGCAAGAGCCTGGCCCGGCTCATCAAGGCCCTGCCCACCGCCAGCATCTGCTGTTCTCCGCCGGACAGGGTGTTGCCCCACTGGTGGCGCCGCTCCCCCAAGCGGGGGAAGAGGCGGAAGACCTCCTGCAGGTCCCCCTGGATTTGGCCGTCCCGGCGCAGGTAAGCCGCCAGGCGCAGATTTTCCAGAACCGTCAGGTTGCCGAAGATGCCCCGCCCTTCCGGCACATGAGCCACCCCTTGCTTAACCCGCAGGTGCGCCGGCAGGCGGAGCAGATCCTCTTCCAGGAAGGAAACCCGTCCCCGGGCCACCGGCAAGAGCCCCGAAATCGCCTGCAAGATGGTGGATTTGCCGGCGCCGTTGGCTCCGATCAGGGTGACGATCTCGCCGGCCCCCACGAAAAAAGAGACCCCCCGCACCGCGTTGATGCGATCATATGAGACCCACAGGTCTTCAACCGCGAGGATGGGAGGCGTGGTCATTGGTGAAGGTTTCCCATGATCTTTGCAAAGGGCTGAGCCACGTTAGACTAATTCCTAACCCCCTAGACAATCGCCTCCTCTTCGGCAAGGGAGCTGTCCCGGCCCAGGTAGGCCTCCAGGACCGCGGGGTGATGCTGGATCTCCTGGGGCGGGCCGGCGGCGATGGTGCAGCCGAAATCCAGGACCGTCACCCGCTGGCAGAGGTTCAGGACCACCCGCATCTGGTGCTCGATCAGGATAATGGTCAAGCGAAACTCGTCTTTCAACTCGCGGATGATGCGGATCAGCTCCTCGGCCTCGGCATGGTTCATGCCCGCGGCGGGCTCATCCAGAAGCAGCAGCCGGGGGCTGCTGATCAGGGCGCGGGCCATCTCGCAGCGGCGCTGCTCCCCATAGGGCAGGTGCCGGGCCGGGGTCTCGGCGTAGCGGCTCAGCTGAAAGCGTTCCAGCAACTCCCAGGCCCGCCGGCTCAGGCGCCGCTCTTCGTCCCTAAAGGCGCGGCTGCGGCCCAGGGCCCCGATCAGGCCGTAGCGGTGCTGGGCAAAGGCCCCCAGGCGGACGTTGTCCAGAACGCTCAACCCCTTGAACAGGCGGATATTCTGGAAGGTCCGGGAAATGCCGGCCGCGGTGATGCGGGGGGAGGGCCAGGCGCTGATGTCTTGGCCCTGAAAGCGAATTCGGCCCGCTTCGATGCGAAAGACCCCGGTGATCAGATTAAAGATAGTGGTCTTGCCGGCGCCGTTGGGGCCGATGAGGCCCACCAGCTCCCCAGCCTGCACCGTTAGGGAAAAATCCCCGATGGCCTCCAGGCCGCCGAAGTGGTGGGACAGAGCGATGACTTCTAATAAGGGGGTCATGGGTTCCATTGCCGCGTTAGCACCGGCGCCGCGCCCCGCTTGATCTCGCGCCCAGGTTGAGATGGGGCGATAACCTCGTTCCCAAGTACAACTTGGGAACGAGGACAAACGAGGACAAATGTGGAACCGCCGCGCCCGGCGGTTCTTTTCCAAGGATTTGGCGGGCCGTGCCCACCCTAGATCTTACTCACTGCTTATCGTCCACCACGCTCTCGCCCTCTCCGGCAAATAATGCTGGTGGCCTGAGCCAGCGGGCCTCTTTGAAGCCCATGAGGCCCTGGGGCCTAAAGATCATTAACAGCACCAGGAGCAGCGGCCCCACCACCCAGCGCCAGATCCCCAGGAACCGCAGCAGTTCCATGAGCACCGTGAAGATGGCCGCGCCCAGGAGCGAGCCGGTGAGGCTGCCCACCCCGCCCAGGTAGACCATCACCAGCATGTCGGTGGACTTGAGAATGGAGAAGCTCCGGGGGTTGATGAACTGCAGCAGGTGGGCGTATAGGCCCCCGGCCAGCCCGGTGAAAAACGCCGAAATCAGGAAGGCGTAAAGTTTCAGGCGACGGGTGTCCACCGAGGTAAGGTTGGCGGCCATCTCGTCCTCGCGGATGGCCATGATGCCCCGGCCGAAATTGGAGTGCACCAGGTTGCGCAGCGCCGTCAGGGTGATCAGGACCCAGGCCGCCACCCAGAAGAGGTTGGTGAGGCGGGGCATGCCCAGGTAGCCCCGGGGGCCGCCCAGGGCGTCGATGTTCTCCAGCACACTCTTGACGATCATGTTGAAGGCCAGGGTGACGATGGCCAGGTAATCCCCCCGGGTGCGAAAGGAGGGATAGGCCACGATGAGGCCGGCCGCGGCCGCGGCCAGGCCCCCCATCACCAACACCCCCGGGAAGAGCCAGGGGGACCAGGAGCGGGGCAGCACCGCCACCGTGAGGATGGAGGCTACGTAAGCGCCAATGCCCATGAAGCCGGCATGGCCTACGGAAAACTCCCCCATGTAGCCGTTAACCAGATTGAGGCTCAGGGTGAGGATCATATTGATCCCCACGTACATCAGGATCTGCACCACGTAAGGGTTGAGCAGCCCGCTGCCCGGCAAGGCCCAGGCCACCGCCAGCAACAGGGCCGCGCCAAGCCAGATGAGGGGTTTTGGTCGCTTATCAGAAGGTGCCATCAATGATAGTGGTCAGTGGTCAGTACTTCGGCGGGCATAGCCCAGCCTATTTCTATTTGAAGCTCTGTGATAAATCGCCGGTGACGTGAGAGTGGTTGGCATCAACGCAAATGATCTGCTAAAAAACCTAACTGCTAACTGGCCACTGATCACTGCTATTACACCCTTTCAAACACGGGGCGGCCCAGGAGGCCAGTGGGTTTGAAGACCAGGAGCAGCAGCAGCAGCGAGAAGGCCACAAAGTCCCGGTAGGTGGAAGACGGCAGCAGCAGCGGGGTGAAGACTTCCACGGCGCCCAGGATAAAGCCTCCCAGCATGGCGCCCCGGATATTGCCGATGCCGCCCACCACCGCGGCGATGAAGGCCCACCAGCCGATACGGATGCCCAAGTAGGGGTCCAGCACCGGGTAGGCCAGACCGTACATCAGGCCGCCGGCCGCGGCGATGGCCGAGCCGATGGCGAAGGTGACGGAGATGACCCGGTCAACCGACACCCCCATGAGGGGCACGATGGGGCGGTGGTAGGAGATGGCTCGCATGGCCATGCCCAGCAGGGTGCGGCGCACCAGGAGGTCCAGGAGGATCATCAGGGCCCCGGCCAGCAGGATGATGAGCACTTGCAGCGGCGTAATGGTGAGGCCGGCCACCTCCCAGGGGGCCATGGCAATCAAAGAGGGAAAGTGCCGGGGCTCCGGCCCCAACAGGCCCAGGGTGAAATTTTCCAGGAACAGGCCCACCCCCAGGGCGGTGATCACCGCGGAGACCCGGGGCGCCCCGCGCAACGGCCGGTAGGCCAGGCGTTCGATGGTCACCCCTAAGAGCGCGGTGAGGATCATGCTGAAGGCCAGGGCCCCGGTGAACACCAGAAAGGAGGGCAGGCCCAGGGGCAGCCCCAGCAGCAGGGTGGCGCCGGCCAGGCTGAGATAGCTGCCCACCATGAAGATATCGCCGTGGGCGAAGTTGATCATGCTAAGAATGCCGTAGACCATGGTATAGCCCAGGGCGATGAGGGCGTAAACGCTCCCCAGTTGCAAGGCGTTCAGGACATTTTGCGCCAGGATGGTGAACATGGGTCTTTAATCACCGTGCCCGAGTTTTTGGTCAAGGAGAGAGGTTGGAAGAGGCATAATTTCATGGGAACGGCAGGTTGCCACCAGCCGCCTCCCCCCGCTTTGGCGGGCGGGGGGAGTAGTTAGTTCAGCAAAGTGATGATTAGTTATCGAATTTATGCAATAGACCATTAAGTCTTGGGTGGATAGGGCACCGCGAGATTCCCGTGATCCCTGGTGGTTACCGAAAACCGCAAACCGAAACCCGCCTTTTATGGCTGCACCGTGGAATAATAAGTGAACTTACAATCCTGCACGTGGAGGATCACCGCGCTCTTGATGGGGTCGCCGGTGCCATGGAATTTCATGGTGCCGGTCACCCCTGCGAATTGCTGCACCCCGGCCAGGGCGTCCCGCACCTTCCGGCGATCCAGGACCCCCGCCTGGGTGATGGCGGTCAACAGCAAGCCCCCGGCGTCGTAAGTGAGGGCGGCCACGTCGTCGGGTTTTTTGCCGTATTTGACTTCATAGTCCCGGATGAATTTCTGGGCGGTTTCCGTAGCAATATCCGGGGCATAATGGGTGCTGAAGTAGGCGCCGTCCAGCAGCGGTCCGCACAGAGGCAAGATTTCCGGGCTGCCCCAGGAGTCGGAGCCGATGAAGGGGCAGACGATCCCCAGGCGCCGGGCCTGCTGCACCTGCAGGGGGACTTCATTGTAGTAGTTGGGCAGGAACAGGACTCCGGGCGAGGCGGCCCTGATGAGAGTGAGCTGGGAGGAGAAATCCTTGTCGTTCGTGGTGTAGGATTCAAAGGCCACCACCTTGCCGCCCGCGGCCTCAAAGGCTTTCTTGAAGTATTCGGCAATGCCCTTGTTGTATTCCGAAGCCACATCGTAGAGCACTGCGGCGGTTTGCACCTTGAGGGTCTCCCGGGCGAACTTGGCCATCACCTGGCCCTGAAAATCGTCGATGAAGCAGGCCCGGAAGATGAACTTCTTGCCTTCGGTGGTCTTGGGGTTGGTGGACCAGGGGCTCACCATGATCACCCCCGCGTCTTCGCAGATGCTGGCCGCGGGGATGGCGTTGCCCGAGGTGTTGGGTCCGATGATGGCCAGGACATTGTCCTGGCTGATGAGCTTCTGGGCCGCGGCCGCGGCCGACTCGGCCTTGTCTTCGTTATCTTCCACGAACAGCCGGATGGGGTATTTCTTGTCCCCCAGCTTCAGGCCGCCCTCCTGGTTGACCTGGGCGGCCAGGAGTTCCGCCGCCTTTTTGCAGGAATCGCCCACCGTGGGTTTGCTGCCGGTGAGTTCAGCATTGATCCCCAGGCGGATTTCATTTTTCGGGGCGGGCCCGCAGCCGGCCCAGCAAAGCACCAGGGTTAGGATAATTAACGGCCATGGATACCGGCGCATGAGGCCTCCTGTGCGTGGGGGTGGCGGTTTTCCCGGGCTCCAGGACCCCGGATCAAAGAAAAATCTAGACCTTTGAAAAAAAACGAAAATTTATCCCCAACTTCCGTGAAACCGGTGAGGTTGGGGAGAGCAGGAGTCCTCGCCTGCCACCGCTAGCCGAGGGCGGCTGTTCTAGATGTTTTTTGCAGAGGTCTCAAATCTACCAAAGGGAGCCTCATGGCGTCAACAGTAATCCGCGGCCGGCCGCCCCTGAAGGCCAGCGGCTTGATTTATTTACGATAATCAGGCAAGGTTTAGATAGCCTCTGAGAGGGCGCGGGCGAGAGGAGGGCGCGGTGGCGGACACGGGCAAAGAGGAAGCCGGGCAAAAAGAAAAGATCCTGCGGGACGTCTATCTCTTCTCCGGGGTGCCGGAGGCGGACCTGGAGGCCCTGGCGCACCTGGCGGTGAGCAAGGCCTTTGCCCGCCAGGCCACCATCTTCGGGGAGGGCCGGGAGGCCCAGGGTTTCTACCTCCTCAGCCGCGGCTATGTCAAACTGGTGAAGAGCTCTCCGGATGGCAAGGAATATATCATCAGGCTGGTGGGCCCCGGAGAGACCTTTGCCGAGGCCGCGGTCTTCAGCGACGCCTCCTACCCGGCCACCGCCATGGCCCTGGAGGATTGTCAAACCCTGTTCTTTCCGAAAGCCCCATTCTTGCGGCACCTGGCGGCCTCCCCCACCCTGGCCCGGAATATGTTGGCCACTTTGAGCCACTTGATGCTCCACTTGACCCGGCAATTGGAAGATCTTTCCTTAAAAGAAGTATCGGCCCGCCTGGCCCGCTACCTTTTAGAGCGCTGCCAGGAGAGCCACGGCCGGATTGAGACAGGACTGGCCTTCGAATTACCCACCACCAAGACCCATCTGGCTGCTTATCTGGGGACGATTGGGGAAACCTTGTCCAGAACTCTGTCCCGATTGAAAAGTCAAGGGGTGATAGAAATGGAGAAGGGCAGAATAACCATTGCCGACCCCGCGGTTTTGAAAAAGATAGCCAGTGGGAAAAAGTGATGAGTTATAAACGCTGGTTGGGCCAACGGGGCGCCCGCCGCCAGGCGACCACCTGAGCCAAAGACCGCCGGGCCTTGACATCCGGCCAGGCGGCCATATTTTTAACTGAGCCGGTCACATCTTCCGGACTCGCACGAACCAGTGGCACAGGCTTCCAGCCTGTGATGTCCCTGGAACATCTACCTCGCCGACAGGAGGTTTTCCGTGGAAGTGCATACCATTCTCTGGCCCACCGATCTTTCCAAAAATTCGATCAAAGCCGCCAAGCACGTGGAATCGCTGGCGGAAAAGTATCAAGCCAAGGTCGTCCTCCTCTATGTGGGGGTAGATTTAATGGCCCATTTTCCCGCATATGGCAGCTATCCCAGCCCGGAGAACCTGAAGCATTTTCAGGAATGGGAATTGAAACACGCCAAACAACAACTGGAGAAAGTCTGCGAAAAGGAGTTGAGGGCCTGCCCCAAGATCGAATTACGCCTGGTGCAGGGCGACGCGGCCACCGAGATCCTCAAGGCGGTCAAGAAAGAGAAGGCGGACCTGGTGGTGCTCACCAGGCATGGCCGCGGCCAGGATGATCTGGACCAGAAGAGCAGCGATTTCGGCAGCGTGGCCAAAAAGGTGCTGGCCAACTCCCGGGTGCCGGTCCACCTGGTAGGTACCTTCAAGTCTTAGAAAAGAACGGCGGCGCCAGCAAAAACGCCGGCTGGCAAACCAGGCCGGCGTTTTTGGCGAGGGATGATCGGGTTTTAGATTTCGGTTACGGTAATTGCGCTGGAAGGGCAGACCTCGACGCAGCTCTCGCAGCCCAGACATTCCTCTTCATTGACCGGGACTGCCTTGCCTTCCTGCATCTCGAAGACGCCCACCGGACAAACATTGACACACTCTTCGTCCCCGGTGCACTTTTCGTGATCGACTTCTACCTGCCAGGCCATTAAACTTACCTCCCTTTAGGATTCTTTGCGGATATCAAACGTCGATGCGAAAGGCGACGTTTTTGGTAAGGTGCCAAACACCTCACTTGCGAAATTATATGGTTCCTCAGCCAACGCGCTTTCTTAAGTATATGATTTTTTAAATACGGTAATGTTTCCTGTCGGCCCCCCCTCACCCCAGCCCTCTCCCCCCGGCGGGGGGAGAGGGCTGGGGTGAGGGGGAATTAATCACTTGCTCCCTGCCGTTAATAAATTCGTTATCGGATTTATGAAATCGGGTACGAAGTGGGCCCCCCCGGCCTAGGCCCGCACCTCCTCCTTAATGGAGACCGCCACCTTGTAGAGGATGATGAGAATTAAGAAGCCCAGGGCCCAGATCCCCAGGGCGATGAGGGCCTCGGGCGCGGTGGGCCAGTATTCGGTGATCTTCTCCAGGGGATTGGGGACGAAGCCGCCGGTCATCAACCCCAGTCCTTTGTCGATCCAGGTGGTGATGATCACCAAGCCGCACAGGGCCGCCAGGGTGGTTTCGTCCCGGCGAAACTTCGGATTGAGCAGGAGCAGGGCGGCGATGGTCATGCCGCCGATGGAGAACCACATGAAGGGCACCAGTCGGCCGAAACCGTCCACCCCCCAAAACAGGTACTTGAAGTGCAGTATGTGGTCCGGGATCTGGCTGTAAAACACCGTGAAGACTTCGCAGAAAAAGAAGAAGACATTGATCAAGGTGGCATAGGTGACGATTTTCGCCAGGCTTTGGATCTGGTCCCGCCCCGGGTCAAACTTGGTGTATTTCCGCACCAGCAGGCATAAAAGCACCAGCAGGGACGGGCCTGCGGCAAAGGCCGAGGACAGGAAGCGGGGGGCCAGGATGGCGGTGAGCCAGTAGCCCCGGCCGGGCAGGCCGGCATAAAGAAAGGCGGTTACCGTATGGATGCTGACCGCCCAGGGAATGGAGACGTAGATGAGGAACTTGACCCAATGGGGAGGCGGCACGTCATGGCGTTCGCATTCCAGCACGTTCCAGCCGATCAGGATATTGAGCAGTAGATAGCCGTTCAAGACGATGATATCCCAAAACATGACCGAGTTGGGAGTGGGGTACTTGAAGACGTTGAGTACCCGGTCCGGCCGCCCCATGTCCACCATCACGAAGGTGACACACATGATTACCGCAGCCACCGCCAGGAATTCCCCCAGGATGGTGACCCGGCCGAAGGCCTTGTAGTTGTGCAGGTAGTAGGGGAGAACCACCATGACCGCGGAGGCCGCCACTCCGACCAGGTAGGTAAATTGGGCGATGTAAAAGCCCCAGGAGACGTCCCGGCCCATGCCGGTGATGCCCAGGCCGATGGTGAGCTGTTTCAGATAGAAGAAGAATCCCAAGGCGAAGAGGCCCGACAAAATGGCCAGCAATCCATAATACCTCTTGGTTCCGGTAAAGGCATTTTCCAGCATGGCTACCTCACACGATATAGTAAACCTGAGGGTTAGTGCCGAGGAAGGGCTTGCGGCGGATGGTAAAATTGGCCCCCAAAAGCTCCCTCACCTTGGACTGGGGATCCCTGAGATCGCCGAAGGCCAGGGCCCCCTGGGAAGCTAGCACGCAGGCGGGCATCAGCCCCTTGGCCAGCCGCTCGTTGCAGAAGGTGCACTTTTCCACCACCCCGATTTCCCGGGTGGGGTAGTCGGGGAACTCTTTCTTGATGTAAGGCCGCGGGTCTTTCCAGTTAAAGCTCCGGGCTGAGAAGGGGCAGGCGGCCATGCAGAAGCGGCAGCCGATGCAGCGGTGCATATCCATCATTACGATGCCGTCCTCCCGGCGGAAGGTGGCCTTGGTGGGGCAGACTCGCACGCAGGGGGGATTGTCGCAATGGTTGCAAAGCAACAGGATCTGGAGGTCCTTGACCTTCTCGTCCATATACTCCTGTTCGACCCCGGGAAAGGCGTTCTCATAAGGCGCGGTCCAGATCCACTTGATCTCCCAGCGGACCTTATCCGCGTCGCTGATTTTCATGGCGGGATCGATGGGATTACCGAAATCGGGGACGTTGTGGACCTGGTGGCAGGCCGCGATGCATTTCTGGGCAGTTGGTTCGTCCATCTGGCGCATGTCCACCACCATGGCCCATCTCTTGGCGGTCAGGGCTTCCGGGTTCGCCTCCAGGGCGGCTGCTGCCTGACCGGGCCGCAGCAATTCCCAGGCGGAATTGCCCCCCAGCCCCAGCAAGGTGGAGAGACCGGCTAGTTTGATAAAATCTCTTCTGTCTATACCCATCACTTCGCCCCCCCCTGCGCCACCTTCTGCTCCTTATCCAGATGGCAACCCCAGCAGTTGGGGGTTACCGCGACAAAGTTGTGGCATTGATCGCAAAATTTGGTCTTGTTGGAGTGACATTCCATGCAGGTGTTGGAAAGGCTGACCGTGAACTTCTTGCCCTGGGGATTAATGAATTCCCGGTCGCCGTTGCGTACTACCGCTTCCCGCCAGTCGATCAGCATCTGCATGTGGTTGGCCCGCATGTAGGGAGTGGGCATGACGCACTGCCGCTCCTTCTCCGCCAGCTTTAGGATGGCCGGGGTGTCCAGCTTGGGGGACGGCGCCGCCACGATCTTCCCCAGGTTGGGCAAGATGGGGGAGATAACCAGACCGAAGAAGATGGCCAGGCCCAAGAGGATATATTTGAGGTCATAGAACTTCTTGGGGACCTTGGGCTTCTCGGCAAAGCCGCCGAATTCGTTTTGGTATTTATCTTCCATGGCTAGTCCGCTTCCTCCCCTTCCTCGGGCGAACCAAAGCCCACCAGGTCTCGATCCCGGAGGTCGGTGGTGCGCTCTATCTCATCGGGAAATACCAGGGCGTTGCCCACCATTTCGGTGATGCCGGTGACGTCCACCTCCGGGACCCAGTAATTCAACAGGGTGGGAAACACCGCCCGGTCGATGGCGCAGATGCAGCCCAGATGGTTCACCCCGTATTTCTCGGCCACGTAGCGGACGGCGTTGGCCCGGGGCAGCCCGCCCCGGAGCCTAGTCTCCAGATATTCGTCGGCGTTGAAGCCGCTGCCGCTGCCGCAGCAAAAGGTCTTCTCCCGGATGGTGTTGGGCGGCATTTCGAAGAAATGCCCTTCGGGCAGGACATTCTTGATGATGTAGCGGGGTTCCTCGAAGATCCCCATGCCCCGGCTGGTGTTGCAGGAGTCGTGGAAAGTCAGCTTGATATGGGCGTTGCGCTGGGGGTCCAGTTTCAATTTATTATGCCGGATCAGGTCGGCGGTGAATTCCGAGATGTGGATCATCTTGGTGCTGGCGGCGTTGTTGAACACCGTGCCGGTGATGGGGGATTTGGGCACCTCCAGGAAATCCGCCGGCCCGTTGAAGGTGTCCATGTACTGGTTGACGATGCGCCACATGTGGCCGCATTCGCCGCCGATGATATATTTCACGCCCAGGCGCTTGGCTTCGTGGTAGATTTTGGCGTTGAGGCGTTTCCCCATCTCGTGGGACATGAAGAAGCCGAAGTTGCCGCCCTCCCCCGCATAGGTGCTCAGGGTCCAATCCAGGTCCAGGTGAGTGAAGAGCAGCAGGTACCCCATAAAGGTATAGGTGCCCGGGTCGGCGAAGTAGTCCCCCGAGGGCGCCACGAAGAGGATCTCCGCACCCTTGCGGTTGTAGGTGATCGGGGTGCTGACCCCGGTGACCCGCTCGTTTTCCTCGGCGAAGAAGTCGATCATGTCCTTCATCGCCTGGGGGGTGGCGCCGATGTGGCTGCCTTTGTCATAGCACTGGGCCACCGAGGCCATGGTCCACTCGATGTTTACCCCGATGGAGCTCAAGAGTTCCCGGCCCAGGATGGTCATTTCGGCCATGTCGATCCCATAGGGGCAAAACAGGGAGCAGCGCCGGCATTCGGTGCACTGGTAGAGATAGTAGAACCACTCCTTGATCACCTCTTCCGTGAGGTCCCGGGCCCCGGCCAGCTCTCCCAGGAGTTTACCCGCCGGTTTGAAATAGCGCTTGTATACCGAGCGCATCAGCTCGGCCCGGAGCACCGGCATATTCTTGGGGTCCCCGGTACCCAGGAAGAAGTGGCACTTGTCGGCGCAGGCGCCGCAGCGAACGCAGATGTCGAAGAAGAGCTTCAGGGAACGGAAGCGGTTGAGGCGGTCTTCCATACCCTGGAGGATGATCTCTTTCCAATTGGCGGGCAGATTCCAGCTCTCATCGGTCACCGACCAGGACCGGGGGTACGGATAGTCGATCCAACTCGCCCACTTGGGGTTAGCGGGATTGCAATAGGTTCCCGGCCTGAATTCCGGCTTGAGGTCCATCCAGCCCTTTGCAGGGGTCTTATAGCTTATCCCAGGTAAGATTTCCTCTGGTTTTGGAACCGTGGTCTTAGCTTTGGCCATGTTACTCCAGCTCCTTTTCCACCGGGATGTCGGCCTCTACCATGGCTTCCCGAAATTTATCTTCGTATTCGTCATAATGATGGAACTTCACCGGGTAATTCCAGGGATTGACGTGCCGCACCGCCCGGCTGTTGGTGGGCAGATTTCTGGAAGGGCTCAGGAAGACTCCCGGGGCGTGCATCAGCTTGCTGAAGGGGAAGTAGGCGAGGAGCACGCTCACCAGAAAGAGGTGGACGAAAAAGATGGGGCCGATGCCCGCCGGCACCTTGGGGTGCAGGGTCACCAGACCCAGGGTCAGCTCTTTGACGGCCACTACGTCCACCTTATAGACGTAGCGCATGAGGATCCCGGAGATGCCGATGGCCAGGAGCAACAGCAGGGGAAAGTAATCGGCGGCCAGGGAAATATAGCGCAGCATGGGGTTGGTGAGGCGGCGGGCCAGCAGATAGGCGACCGCCAGCACCAGCACCGCGCCGCTGAGGTAAAAGACCGGCGTGAAGAACTGCAGGAAACCGTCCACGCTGTCGAGCAGTTGGACGAAGCCCGGCACCGGCTCGGTGAACAGGCGCAGGTGCCGCAGCACAATGACCAGGAAGGCGTAATGGAAGGCAATGGCCCCCAGCCACAGCCATTTGTAGGACCAGTGAATCAGCCGGGCCCCCCCCGGGTGTTCCGGGTCTTGGCGCAATTCGCTGCGCAGATTCCGGAAAAGGCTGCGAAAGGCCAGGACTTCCAGAGCCATGCGGCCGATCACGTACCTGGTGCTGTAGGGGTTGTCCAGTTTGTCGCCCAGGTTTCTTTTGATCCAGGGCAGGGATTCCTGCTGGCCGCCGGTGGTGGGAATCTGGAAAGGCACCGGTGACCTGGACCACTGGAGGAGGCGATAGATAAATCCTTCCGCGAAAATGAGGACGGCCAGATACGGCGCCACCACCCCGAAGAGAAGCTGTAAGTTGGCCGAGGCCCCGAGGTAGGCCACCAGGACGAGCCCCAGGACGGCCGCCAGGGCCACCGTGAAATGACGTTTAAAAAAATCCATCTACCCTCACCTCGTCTCTGTTTGCCAGGGGTTTACCACTTGCCGCCGCTCTCCTCATAAGGACAATCCGGTGCGGCGCAGCAAGCCGCTGACCCGGTTCCTGATCTCGTTGGCCCGGACCTCGTGGAGCTGCTCCCGGCGCTGGGTGTAAACATCAAAGCCCAGCAGGGCCAGACCGTCGATGCGGGCCTCCAGCTCCTGAAGTTCTTGGGAATATTGGCCGCCCTTAAGCTCCGGGGCCAGTTCCTCGCGAATTACGTTCTTCAACAAGAAAATGAAGGCCAGGGCCTGGGATGGGGCAAAATCCTGGATGGCCCTGATCCTCAGGATTTCATCGAGACTGGCCAGGACCTGGTCCCGGTCCATCTCCGTCAGGAACGCCTGCACCAGCCCCCGGAGACCCTGGGAGAGGCGCTGCCCCACCGGGTTGCCGAAATGATCCTTCTCTTTTTCCAGAAAGATAGCAGTCTCAGCAGGATAGCTCTCAAAAAGCCGATGCTGCCACCGCTTCATGAGGCTGGTTTTTCTTTCCGACAGCAGGGGTAGCAGTTTCATAGTTATCCTTTATAAAACAAAAGAATGTTAAAACATTCACAAAATTAGTGTCAAGGAAAAAATGATGAAACTTCGAGGCGCCCGCCCCTTTCCGGGCTCTCGTTTAGGGTCCCCGGGCAGATTACGGCTGCTCTTCCGGGGCCTGCTTCGGGGCCGCTTCCGGAGGGCTCTCCCGGGGGGCGCGGCGATCCCGGTACACCAGGATCTCAAACAGGTAAACATTGATGATTAACAGGGCCGTCAGGCTCAAGAGGTAAGTCCGGCTGTTCAGGTCCACCGCCTGCACCAGGAACTTGGCGGCCAGGAAGCAGACGAACAGCCTGAGGAAAAAGGCAAACAGCCGGTTCATGGCGCCATTCTATCCAATCGCCCGGGCATTGGCAAGGGAAGGGGGGCTCTCAGGTAAAACCGGGGATTCCCTGCAAATCGCTATTTGACAAGTCCCGGCCATTTGCGATAATAATTTTCTGGAAATCTCGCCCGTTTAGCCTGAAGGAGAGCTGTATGGTCATAGAAGAATTTCCCCGCATGAAGCGCCTCCCCCCGTATGTGTTCGCCACGGTCAACGCCCTGAAGATGGAGGCCCGGCGGCGAGGGGAAGACATCATCGATTTGGGAATGGGTAACCCCGATCTGGCCACCCCGCCCCACATCGTGGCGAAGCTCATCGAGGCCGCGGGCAAACCCGCCAACCACCGGTATTCCGCCTCCCGCGGGATTACCAAGCTGCGGCTGGCCATCTCCCATTGGTACAAGCGCCGCTTTGCGGTGGACATCGATCCGGAAACCGAGGCCATCGCCACCATCGGCGCCAAGGAGGGCCTGTCGCACCTGGTGCTGGCCACGGTGGAGGCCGGAGACGTGGTGCTGGTGCCCAATCCCACCTACCCCATCCATTCCGCCTCGGTGGTTATTTCCGGGGGCCAACTGGTGTCCATTCCCCTGACCCACGACCGGGACTTTTTTGAGGATTTATACAACATCACCGAGCTGATCCGGCCGCGGCCCAAGATGCTGATCATCTCGTTTCCCCACAACCCCACCACCCGCTGCGTGGACCTGGAATTTTTCAAGCGGATCGTGGACTACGCCAACAAGTACCAGGTCTATATCATCCACGACTTTGCCTACGCCGACCTGGTCTTCGACGATTATAAGGCGCCGTCCTTTCTCCAGGCGCCCGGGGCCAAGAAGGTGGGGGTGGAGCTCTTCTCCCTGTCCAAGAGTTACAACATGCCCGGCTGGCGCATGGGCTTCGTGGTGGGCAACCGGCGTCTGATCCACGCCTTGACCCGCATCAAGAGCTACCTGGACTACGGGGTCTTTCAACCCATCCAGATCGCCTCCATCATCGCCCTGAACGGCCCCTACGACTGCGTCCAGCAGACGGTGGCGGTTTATCAAGAGCGGCGGGACGCCCTGTGCCGGGGTCTCCACAACATCGGCTGGCGAGTGGAGCCCCCCCGGGGCACCATGTTCGTCTGGGCCCGGATTCCCCGGAAATTCCGCTACCTGGGATCGGTGGAATTCGCCATGATGCTTATCCGGGAGGCCAAGGTGGCCGTGGCTCCGGGGCTGGGCTTCGGCGAATTCGGCGATGAATACGTGCGCTTTGCCCTGGTGGAGAACGTCCATCGCACTAACCAGGCCATCCGTGGCCTCCGCCAGGTGCTACGCAAGAGTCCCGAAGAATTGGGCCTGCCGGCGGCGCCGA
>CAWEWX010000014.1:0-125473 GCA_963812655.1 uncultured delta proteobacterium
CGTAGCCGCTAAAATTATCAGAATGAAAATCGCCCCTGGGCTGAGCGGTGGCTGAGGTATGACAGCCGCGCGTGGCTTTTCCACCTCAAAGGTGTGCAGAGGTTTCGCGGTGCCCTGCCACTTCCTTTGGCGCCTTGGGGCATTCTTTCTCCTGCCGGGCCAGAAAGCCCCCCTTGAGGAGATCAAGGCTGGTAAAGCCCATTTCCCAAAGGGGACTTTAATACCCTGGGAACTTACGTTTTCACTCGATTTAATGCCATACTATTTACGAAGCACCACACTAACCCCGATTTCCCCGAGGTCTGGTCCCGGGCGGCAGCAGGTTGGTGGTATCGGCCTCGGATTTATGGTAGGGTAAAAAATTCATGGAAACTATCGCCGACCTGCACCTCCACTCCCACTATTCCATTGCCACCGGCCGGCTGGCCGACCTGGAGCATCTGGACCTTTGGGCCCGGTATAAAGGGCTGCACCTGGTGGGCACTGGGGACTGCACTCATCCGCAGTGGCTGAAAGAGATGGCCGCCCGGCTGGAGCCGGTGGCGGAGGGGACCTATGTCCTTAAAGAGGAACTGGCCCTGCCCCTCGAGCCAGACCTCCGGGGCCCCGTCTGGCAGGAGGCCACCCAGGTCCGCTTCGTGGTCACCGGCGAAGTCAGCGCCATCTATAAAAAGGCAGGGCGGGTGCGCAAAGTCCATCTGCTGCTGCTGCTCCCCGGCCTGGAAGCGGCCCAGCAGCTATCGGAGCGCCTGGCCCGCCTGGGCAACGTGGCCTCGGATGGCCGCCCCATCCTGGGGCTGGATGCCAAATACCTCCTGGAATTGGTCTTGGCCATCGATCCCCGCTCCCTGGTGATCCCGGCCCACATCTGGACCCCCTGGTTCTCCGTTCTGGGGAGCAAAAGCGGCTTCGATTCCTTGGAAGAGTGTTTTGAAGACGGACTGGCCCATATCCACGCCCTGGAAACCGGGCTGTCCTCCGACCCGGCGATGAACTGGCGAGTGGGGGCCCTGGACCGCTTCACCCTGGTTTCCAACTCCGACGCCCATTCGCCCCAGAAGTTGGGACGGGAGGCCAATCTCTTGACGGTGCCCCCCACCTATGCGGATCTGAGTCGGGCCCTGCGGACTGGGGAGGGTTTTGCCGGCACCCTGGAGTTCTTTCCCGAGGAGGGCAAATATCATCTGGACGGGCACCGTCATTGCGGTCTGCGCCTCAACCCGGAGGAGGCCGCGGCCCTCCAGGGCCGCTGCCCCAGGTGCGGCAAGCCCTTGACTCTCGGGGTGCTGCACCGGGTCGAGGACCTGGCGGACCGGCCCCCGGGAGCCTCTCACCCCGGGGCCAGGCCATACGAGTCCCTGATCTCCCTGCCGGAGATCCTGGCCGAGGTGCTGCAGGTGGGCACCGCCAGCCAGAGGCTGCGCCAGCGCTATTTCCGGCTGCTGGCGGCCCTGGGCCCGGAACTGCGCATCCTGCGCCGGCTGCCCCTGGAGGACCTGGCCCGGGAAGGGGGAGAGAGCGGCCCTCTGCTGGCCCGGGCGGTGGACAAGATGCGCCGGGGACAGGTGCACATTGCCGGGGGCTACGACGGAGAGTTTGGGAAGATTCGCCTGTTCACCCCGGAGGAACGCCGGCAGTTGCAGGGCCAGGGGGCCTTTTTCAGCCTCGCCGCCGCAGTCAGGGCCACCCCCGCGGCCCGGGAAGCCGCGGCGGTTTATGATCGAGATCCAGCCGCCGCCGAACCCCCCGAAAACCTGAAACCGAAAACCGAAAACCCTCTCCTCAATGATGCCCTGCTGGGCTCCCTGAACCGGGCCCAGCGCCACGCCGTCACTTATGTGGGGCCGGCCCTGGTGGTGACCGCCGGCCCCGGCAGCGGCAAGACCCGGGCCCTCACCCACCGCCTGGCCTACCTGTTATCCCGCCGGGGAGTGCCGCCCCAGGAGATCCTGGCGGTCACCTTCACCCGCCAGGCGGCCGGGGAAATGGCGGACCGCCTTACGCGGCTGCTGCCGGATTTTCCAGGGTTGGAGCGACTCACCCTCAAGACCTTTCATGCCCTGGGGCATCAACTCTTGCTGGATGAGGGGGGCGGCGGGCGGCAGGTCGCGGTGGAGGAGCAACGCCGCCACCTCTTGCGGCAGGTGGCCCGGGACCACCATCTCCCCTGGGCCGCCCTGGAAAAGCAGATCACCTCTTGGAAACAGGCCCTGAAGTATCCCCGGGACCTGGGGGAGGAGGAGGTAAGGGAACCCGGGTATCTGGCGGCCTACCGCTCCTATGAGGCCGCCCTGGAAACTGCGGAATTATGGGACTATGAAGACCTGATCGCCCGCCCCACCCTGCTCCTGGAGCGGCAGCCGGGAGTCCGGGAATCCCTGCGACGCCGCTTCCGCCACCTGCTGGTGGATGAATATCAGGATCTCAACGAAGCCCAGTACCGCATGTTTCGGTGGCTGGCCGGCCCCGGCGCCGAAATCATGGTGATCGGCGATCCGGACCAGGCGATTTACGGCTTTCGGGGCGCTTCCCCCAGGTATTTTTCCAGGTTCTTGGAGGATTGGCCCCAGGCGCAGATATGCCGGTTTGAGGAAACCTACCGCCTGCCGGAGCCCATCCTGCAGGCGGCGCAATGGCTTAAGGCCAGCGGCCCCGAGACCCCGCAGCCCATGACCACCCATCAGTCCGGGACCAGTCCCTTGATCTTGATAGAGGCGGCCAATCCCCAGGCCGAGGCCCGGGCCATCGCCCGGGAAATCGAAAACCTGGTGGGCGGCATGAGCCATCTGGCCCTGGAGGACCGGGGTCTGCGGCATCAGGACCCCGGAGCCAAGGCGGGCTTCAAGGACATCGCGGTCTTATATCGCCTCCATGCCTTGGGGCCGGAGTTGGAGCGCACCCTGCAGGAGGCCGGCATCCCCTGCCAGCAGCCCCGGGAGGGGGTGGGCCCGGATTGGGACGGCCTGGATTTGGCCGCGGAACGGGTGAAGCTCCTCAGCCTGCACGCCGCCAAGGGGCTGGAGTTCCCTTACGTCTTCATCGCCGGCTGCGAAGAGGGCCTCATCCCTTGGGAACCGCCAGGGGAGCTGGCCGCCGACCCGGACGAGGAACGCCGCCTATTTTACGTGGGACTCACCCGGGCCTCCCGCCAGATCTTCCTGACCTGGGCCCGCCAGCGGACCCTATGGGGCCGGCGACGCCCCCGCGAGCTTTCTCCCTGGGTGCGGCGGCTGCCGGCGAACTTGCTGACGCGGCCGGCAGCCGCCGCGGAACTACGCCGGCCGCCGCGACCGCGGCCGCTCTTTCCGGAAATGGCCCCACCCCGGGGAACCAAGTCGGGATGAGGGGCCGGCGATCCCACCTGCTCCCCACCGGCAATTCCAGGGGCTACCACCGCCAATATCTGGATTTAACCCCGGAGACGGAACGGTGCATCGAGGCATGGTAAATAGCCAGGGGCAAGCGCCGGCCCACCCTCCGGGGCCCGAAACCCGCTGGCCGCGGCTGGGAAGGCCTCTGCTGGTCGTGGTTTGTCTGGTCCTGCTCCTGGCGCCCCAGAAGGGGGCCGGGGCAGCCGAGGCCCCGCCTGTCGCCGAACCCCAAGGACCAGTGCTGCACTCCCTGAAGATCGTCGGGGCCGAGATTGTCCCCAAGAAAAATCTCCTGGCCGAAATGACCATGCCCCGCCCTCCTCTGATCCGCTTGCCCTGGGTGAAGCGTCCTGCCTTTAAAGAGGAGGAACTGGAAGGAGACCTGCTGCGCTTAAAGGCCTACTACCAGGACCAGGGTTTTTACCACACCGTGATCGTCCCCAAAATCGAAAGCCAAGACCACCAGGTGACGCTTACGCTGCATATCACCGAAGGCCCCTACGTCCGGATAGTCGCGGAGGAGGTCCAGGTGGCCCCCGCCGCCCCTCCGGTGGACCTCTCCTCCTTAAAAAAGCAGTGGCCCCTGAAGCCCGGGGACCGCTTCTCGGTTGACGGTTACGAGGCCCTGAAGCGCCTGTTCCTGAACTATCTGCTGGACCACGGCTATCCCCACACCGCGGTGGAGGGCAAGGTCCTGCTGGACCCAGAGAAAAATACCGCCAGGATCGAAGTCACGATTAATGCCGGCACCCTGGGCTATTTCGGCGACATCAGGATCAGCGGCAACGGCGAGACCCCCGACTACCTGATCCTGCGGCAACTCACCTTCAAGCCCGGAGATGTCTTTTCCTTCAAAGAGATCTACGAAAGCCAGCGGAAGCTTTACGGTCTGGACCTGTTTCAAACCGTCAGCATCAACCCGGAGACCGGCAAGGAAAAGGAACGCCGGATTCCCATGGAGGTGGTGGTCCAGGAAAAGAAGCGGCACTCCTTCAAAGCGGGCCTGGGGTATGGCGATGAAGACCAGTTCCGGGCCAAGTTGGGCCTGCGCTTTCGTAATCTCGACGGAGGCGGCCGCACTCTGGACCTGGAAGGCAAGTACTCCAGGATCGAAGATCGGGTGGTGGGTACCTTTACCAATCCCCAACTCTGGGCCAGCCGCTACGACTTGGTCTTGCAGAGCGGCTATATCCGCCGTTATCTCCCGGGGTTCAACGACAAGTCCGTTTTTACCCAGGAGCGCCTGGAACGAGACCTGCCCTGGAATCTCCGGGCCTATGTGGGCCACAGCCTGGAATTCGCCCGGCCCTTCGATATTCCCGATGAGACCCTGGCCATCCTCACCACGACCAGCACCGAACATCTCTACCGGGCCTCCATGCTTCTCCTGGGCCTGCGCCGGGAAACCGAGGATAATCTGGCGGACCCGCACCGGGGGGGACTGCTGGCCTGGAACGGGGAGTTTGCCCCGAATTTCCTGGGATCCAACCTGGAATTTATCCGCAATGTGGTGGAGGCTCGCCACTACTATGCCCCGTGGGACGGCAGCGACTTCGTCCTGGCGGGGCGCCTCAAAATCGGTTTCATCCAGCCCATCCAGGGTACCGAGCAGATTCCCATCTTCTACCGCTTCTTTGCCGGCGGCTACGATAGCGTCCGGGGGTATCGCCTGGATTACCTGGGACCCCGGAACCTCACCGGGCAACCCCTGGGGGGCGAGGCCCTGATGGATGGGAGCCTGGAGGCCCGCATTCCCATTTACAAGGAAATCCGGGGGGTGGCCTTCATGGATTTCGGCAACGTCTTCTTTAGTATCCCCGACTTCAACCTGGGGCAGCTAAAATATGCCGCCGGGGTGGGATTGCGTTACATGACTCCCATCGGCCCGGTGGGATTCGATATTGGGGTTCCCCTGAACCCCATCTCGGGTCACAAGGATAACTACCATTTCAATTTCTCCATCGGCCAGGCTTTTTAAGGCCGGTTTTCTGTTTTCGGAAGAGGCTAGTGTAGTGTTTCAGGAAAACCTTGAAAAAAGAAACCGCTTTTATCCCCTCCCCCTGGAGGGGGCGACACCGGGTGGGGGTGATTATTTTTTTTTGTTATCTTAATATGTTACCACCCTCCCCCCAACCCCCTCCCCTCTCAGGGAGGGGGAGTTTTTATGGCCGAGATATATTAAACATATTCCCGAATCACGATACTAGCGGCAGACTGCCGCGGGCAGACGCCCAAGACCAAATAACTATGGTATAATCATATGATGCGGCGGGTCTTGCTTATCGGCCTGTCGGTCATCCTGCTCCTGGGTGTGGCCGGCTGGGGGGTCATCAAGTCCCAGGCCTTCTGGCGTTGGGGCGGCTGGGAATTGGTAAACCTGGCCCAGGACCGCCTCAACGGCGAACTCCAGGTGGCGGCGGTGCAGGGCCACGCCCTCACCGGCTTCACCTTCACCGAGGTGACCCTTACCGGCCCCCAAGGTGAGATCATCCACACCCCCAAGGTGGAGATGCGCTTCTCCCTCTGGTCCTTACTCCGCTTGCAACCGGTGATCGGCAGCCTGATTATTCACCAGCCCCGGCTCACCGTGCGCCAGAATCGGGAGGGCGGTTGGGAACTGGCCTCCATCTTGAAGAAGCGTCCGCCCCCGCCTTTCCAGTCCCTGGAATTCCCGGCGATTCTGCTGGAGCACGGCCAGGTGGTGGTGATCCGGTCCGGCGCCAGTCAGCGTTTTGAGGACCTGGACCTGAGCCTGGGCCTTACCGTGCTGCACCCCAAGAGGCCCGAGCAGGAGGTCCGGGTGCGCCGCTTGGACCTGGCCGCCGCCACCCCCCTGGGCCGCTTCGCCCTGCGGGGGGGCTTCACCTACTCCCATGATCAGTTGGTCATCGACTCCATGGAGGTCCGGCGCGGGGGCCAGTCCCTGGCCAGCCTGAGGGAAGGCGTCCTGGGCCCCCGGCACGAAGGCCTGGTCTCCTTTGATCTCGGTCCCGCTTCCGGGGCGTTGCTGCAACTGCTCCAGCCCGGATGGCCCCAAGACTGGGAGATCAAGGGAAACTTCCGCCTCGCCCTCCTGGGCCCGGCCAGCTATCAATTGACCGGCGCCGGCCAGGTGCAGCAGGCTTCCTTTGATCTGAAAGCCAACCTTAGCCTGGAGGCCGGAGAGTGGTCTTATGACCTGGATGCCAAACTGGGGGGGTTGGGGGCCGGGATGCTTTTACCCTTCAGCCGGCAGTGGGCTGAAAAGCTCAAAGACCTCTCCCCCATCGCCGCCGGGCTGGCCCTCAAAGGCCGCGGTCCTGCCTGGCCCCCGGCGCGGCTGGAAGGGAACCTGGACCTCTCTGCCTTCCGGGGTCAGGGGATCAGCGTAGAGCAGTTGCAAATCAGCCTGGCCGGCGACGCCCGGGAGCAGAACCTGAAAGGGCTGGTCCGGGGGAATTTCGGCAAGCTGACCCTGGCCGCCGACGGCCCGCTGCTCTCCGCTCTGAAAGGCAACCTGCAAATCCAGGCGGAGAATTTGCAACCGGCCCGCCTGGGTCTGGAAAAGGCCGGTGAGACTGCCCTCAACGGCAAGTTCCGCGGCGCCTTCCAATGGACCGAGGGGCGAGCCCTGGCCGGCCTCAAGCTGGCCGGCGACCTGGAGGCCCGCGGCCGTTTGGGCTCCGAGCCCCTGGAGGATTTGCGGGTCAGGCTCAACTGGCAGCAACCGCGCCTGGAGATTACCCAGGCCTCTTTTCGCCTGGGGCCGCTGGCCGCCCAGCTCTCCGGCTCCCAGGAAGGGGACCGGCTCGCCTACCAGTTCAAGGGGAGCCTGGCCCCCGGGGCTGCCCGGCCTTACCTGCCGGTGGCGGTTGGGGGGCCCCTGGAATTGGCCGGCGCCCTCAGCGGCGCCCTGCAGGACCCCCATTTCTCCGTGCAGGGCTCCGGCAGCCGCCTGGCCCTGGGAGAGTTTTCCCTGAAAACCTTCAGCTTCAAGGCCAGCGGCGCCGGCTGGCCCATCGCTACCGGAGACCTGGAACTCCGGGGCACTGACCTGAGCACCCCGGCGGCGGTCTTCTCCCAGGCCAACTTTTCCGCCCGGGGGGAAGCCAACCTTTGGCGGTTCAGCTTCACCGCCGGCGACCCCGGAGCGGCCAAGGCGGAGGTTTCGGGCGCCGCCGACTTGCGCACCCGCCCCGTTTCCCTGGTGCTGCAGAGACTTTGGTTCAGCTCCCCCCAGTACACCATCGCCAACACCGGCCCGGTGCAGTTGCGGCTCTTCCCGGGGCTGCAACTGGCTGAGGCCGCCTTCAAAATCAACGACGGGGAGCTGACCGCCAGGCTGGAGGCTCAGGGGACGCGGCTGACCGGCCTGCTGCACCTGCGGCATTTCCCCGCCAGGCTCCTCAGTATGCAGGGGCCTCCCTTGCAGGGGAAAATCGACGGCCAGGTCTCCATCGGCGGGGAGCCCGGGGCCCCCCTGCTCCAGGGAAAGGTCGACTGGAGCCCGGGGCAGGTGGGGGAATTCGCCTTTCAATCTTTGCAGACCACCTTCGATTACCGGCCCGGCCTGCTAAATCTGAGTGGCAGCCTGGAGGAAAAGACCCAGGGAGCCCGGCTGGTTTGGAACGGGCAGATTCCTTTGCGTCTCTCCCTCAGCCCCCGGCGCTGCTCTTGGGGGGAGCAAAACCTGTCCCTCACGGTGAAGGGGGAAAAGACCAACCTGGCGATGCTCACCGCCATTAGCCGCCAGGTGCAGGCCGCCGAGGGTTCCTTGGACATCATGGCCCAGGTGCAGGGCAACCCCCGCCACCCCCAGGTTTCCGGCCAGGTGCGCTGGGGGGAAGGGTCGATCAAGCTCCGCTTTGCCGGCCTGCCTTACCGGCTGCTGCCCGGCGCGGCCCAGCTCCAGGGGAGCAGAATCACCATCCCGGAGGTCCTCCTGCAAAGCGGCGGCGCCTTGCGCCTCAGCGGGGATCTCACCCTGCAGGGATTCACCCCGGGTCGCCTGGAAATGCGCGCCCAGTTACTTAACTTTCTGGCCCTGCGCCGGGAGGGTTCCCAGGCGGAAGCGAACGGCGCCCTGATCCTCAGCGGCCCCTTTAACAATACCCGGCTTACCGGCCAGATCCTGGTCCCCGAGGCCACCTTTGCCACCAGCTTTTTCCAGACCGGTCCCAATCCCGATATCCGCCTGGTGCAACCGTCCCCGGCCGAGCCCGCGGCCCCAGCTACCGGCACCCTGGCGTTTTGGAGAAATATGCAGGTTGACTTCACCCTGCAATCCGCGGGAGAGGTATGGGTGAAAAACAAGGATATCCAGGTGGACCTGGCAGGCAGCCTCAGAGTCAGCAAGGCGCCGGGACAGGAGCGGCTGGCGGTAGCGGGGGTGATGCGGGCCGAAAAAGGCAGCATTGACATCCAGGGGCATGCCTTTAAGGTGGCCGAGGGGACGGTGACCCTTTCCGGCAAACCCGGGGTGCCCGGGACCCTGGCGGGCCGCGCCACCAGCGAGATAGACGAGGTCACCTTGATGCTGGATATTTCCGGCCCCGCCAACAAACCGGTACTGCAGTTTTCCAGCAACCCGGCGCTGCCTCCCGCGGATGTGCTCTCTTACCTGGTTTACGGCCGCCCGGCCGCGGCGCTCAGCCGGGAGGAGTACAACACCGTGGGCCAGCAGGCCCTGGGGGTCCTGGGCGGGGTCACCACCAAGAAGCTCAAAGAGATTTTTGGGGAGAATGCCCCCCTGGTGTGTGACCTCAGTATGCGCTGCGGGGAACAGACGGTGGGGGTGAGCAAGCCCCTGACCAAGCAGCTCAGCGTCACCTTTGAACACAAGACCAATCCCCTCTACCATGACAACACCGAACAGATGCGGCTGGAGTATAAGGTCAACAAATACCTGGGCGCGGACTCCACCATGGGCACGCGCAACACCGGAGGCGATGTGCTGTTTAACTACGATTTTTGATTAACCCACCCTTAAAGACAGGAATGGCCATCATCAAGCCGAATCAGCTTAAATTTGACCTAAAAGACAAAATTTAAAATCCGGCAAGGTCCAGGATACAACTATAATTCCCATATCGAATATCGATGATTTTGATTTTGACGGCGTATACATAGCAGCTATCATTAACGATCGAATTGATCCGGTTTAGCTAAGCACGAGTTAAATTCGGTCTCCAATTAGTTGTTATTTCAAACAGTATTTTTCTTCTCTTTTTCGAAATGCTTCTTCGCCCCCCTCCAAAACATGGCATACATGTTCGCGTATTCCCCGAGATTCAAGAACTGATGTAGCTTCAAGATTTATGAACGAGCATTCCATAGACCCCGAACGGTATTCAAAGCGATATCTTGCATTCTCTCCCGCCCCTTCACCGGCTTGATTGGCCACGATGACTTGCTCTGCGTCAGTTCCGAGTACAAGATTAGGGTTATGTGTTACCATGATGATCTGACGATGTACTTTTTTTGTCCTGATATAGCTGACAAGGTGAGAATAAATTGTTCTGTTGTCGAGATTGTCCTCAGGTTGGTCAACCAATATAGGATATCTGGAATTACTCAAATGGAGAAATATCTCAAGAAGAATGAGCCCTTGTTTACCCGGAGACATTCCTAAGATATCTTCTCCCGCTTGTTTCACAGAAAAACTGTGGGACAAATAGTCACGGAGCAGGATCTCAATAGTATTTTGTTTTGTTTGCCCAGTCCGTAGTCTGAGTTGTGGATCGGGATTAATTAATTTCCGCAGTGTGCCGTTTATCATCGCGACATGTGTTTCTATGCTCCATAAAATCCGATTGTCCTGAAAATTTTCGCCGAGACAAGATATTGAGTGACGCAAATCAAAGCATCCAAGGAAATCGGTTTCAAATTTATCCTTTTCGAACGATAACTCAGCGGAGAATACTATATCATCTCCTACATGGGAATACATGGGGTCATTGAAAAGCTTAATTAGTCGCTCTTGAATCTCGAAGCGCGCACCAACAAGTTTTTCCATCATGTCGATTGAAGCCCAGTACTTCTGCTCAATCTGCGATTTCTCTTTCTCATGCGCACGAATTTCTTCCAAAAGCGAAGTAAGTTGCTTGGTTTCCTCTTGGAGTTCCTTCAATTCCTTCTGGTTCGCTATCTTGTCCCAGAATGGTTTTAAGGCTGATTTCGCAGCCTCTATGGCCTTGGCAGCTGTATCTAAATTATTGGATAACTCATGTGCAGTTTCTGAGGTTTCGCGTATGAAGACTGTGTTGGCGGCCTGAATTTCATGCTTGAGTTTGTTGACATGAGGCAAGATTAGTTTTGTTTCTGCCCCTTCCAATCCATGATAATACATAGAATCTGAGACAATATAATCAACCCTGGCAATAGTATCTTGGATCACAGTGGGTATTTCTTCTGCAATCTTTAGCATGCATGCCTCAATACGCTGAGCCGTTTTGTGCTGTTCATCTTTGTTGATTAAACTCTCCTGCAGTCCTCTATATATTTTTGTTTCCTGGTCACTGAATCCAGATGCTTTTCGAAGTTCCTCAGACTTCTCACCAATTCTTCTAAGTTCAGATTCTATCGAGCTCTTATCGCCCAATTCCTTGATCTTTGCCACGATGTCATGCCAAGAGGACAGAAGGGAAAAGAAGTTGGAGATTGCCGTTGCAAGCTCTGTCGTTAATGAGTTTCTTTCAACAACCAGCTGTTGGTAGCTCGCTTCAAATAATTCATTCTGACGAAGGAAGTGAAGTAGATACTCAGATAAGGAAGATCTATTTTCCTCTTCAACAAGTCGGTGGATATACATTTGCGGCAAAAATGTTACTGGATGGCGGACCTCGCCTTTTGATAGCCTGTCCATGTCCCCTGTGGTCCACTTAACCTCAAAGTCTATGGCACCTAAATCATATTGGTTGATTCTTGCGATTTCAGTTGCTTCCTGAGCCTGTTTAGCATCAATTGCCCGAGCAATGCAGGATAGCAGTATGGATTTCCCAGTTGACTTTCCACCAATAATGGTGGTGAGATTTGGATTTAATGGGATTGGTTCAGGTTGAAATGTACCAGATGGATCAAGAAACCTTACTTGGTCAATAGTAATAAAACCGGGCTTCTCTTCAGGCTTATGCTCTTGGAACCGTGTACGATCATTAGGCTCGAATATTATTTGCCGAAGGCCTTCAAAAGTTGGGTCTGCCTTTATCCAAGTCCAGCGATCTCCTAACGCACATCGTTCTGGAGAAACTATAGCTGGGTCTAAGGTCCTACAGTCCGAAGCCATGACGTAAGTGATATTCCTTGAGTAATTTGAATCTATGCCATTGACGACTTTCGCGATGAATCCGGTGCCCGTGTATTCATATGGAGATTTGGACAGTTGCGCTATTTTTACGAAAGGCTTTTTCCATAGTCGAGCACGCAGTTCACCCCCTCTTTGCCCTAGAACCCCATTTTCTCTATCAGCATGAGCGAAAACAATAAGATAGTTAAGCCCAGACTGTACAAGTATCCAATTAAGTTCTTCAATTACTTTTGCGCTAGGTAACACATTGGTTCCTTGAAACCGAGCGGTTCCAGGTGGAAACAATTGTGTCATCACCTGGTCAATTGTGATTAATGATGACTCTTCGGAGAATATTACCAACACGTGAGTTCCGCCGCAATCAGACACGGTTACCTCAAAACCCGGCAAAATAGTCAGGCCAAGAGGGGCCGCCACTTCCTGCAAGGAGGGGATGATAAGGTCTCCAAGCTGGTTACAGAAATTGTGATCTGTGATCGCGACGACCGCAAGCTCTGCGCTAATAGCAGCTTCCACATATTGCTCTGCGAACAGCCTTCTTTCGCTATCTGTTCTCAATGGAGGAGGGGCAATCCACTCTGGATCGAGGGGAGTGTGTGCATGGAGATCCCACTTTCGCCATTCAGAGCCACGGGGGAATAAGAAATCATTCATTGCACATCCCTTTTTGGCATATTATTGCGGTCAACTGGAACCCGCCAGCCTAGTTCTGTAATCATGTTTATCGTGGAGGATCACTCAAAGGGCAATTTGGATTTCGCTCCAAATGTTCGAAGTGTGCAGCGCCATGATTACTGGCCCGGTGGGGTCGAATAGGTCTACCACATTGAACGCACCGCCAATCCGGAAAGGGTTGACCTATTCTCCGTGCATTGTCCCTATCCTCGATCGCATCATTAATCCCAACTAATCTTCCGTTTAATAAAGATTCTTGGGCTCGCGGCATATTCACCTCTTCGAAAATTTGTATAAAACGATTAATGAAAGAACATTCATGGATATGATGCACAATTTTTGTTTCGTATTTCTGTTCCGAAATTTGTCTCAGAAGAGGGTATGATAGCACAAATTTCAATTGAAAGAAAATTTACATAAAGCTTGAGGGGCATATTCAGGCGTGATCAAAGGTAACGATCACTTGTCATTATCGTGAACTTATTAAGAATACCAATAGGTTATCGATATGATTCGGATGGCGCCTGGGGCTTTGGTGCGTGGGGATTTCCGGGATACCGGGACGTTCCGCCAATCGCCGGCGCAGAACTCTTAGGGCGGGCTGGGCCCGCCGAATTTTGGCGGCCATAGGCCGCCCTATAAGGCTGAGGGAGCGACGCGACCGCAGAATCTCATAATTTACCAGCAAATACTAGATCCTTCGCTTCGCTCAGGATGACAAAATGACTTTTGGCAGAGGTTTCAACTTGCGGACCTGGGTGTCCGCCCTAGGGCGGGCGCACACCTGGGTGCGCCCCTACAAAAGACCAGCAAAGACGAGATCCTTCGCTTTATATGAAGATGTAGCGCCGGCGCCCTCGCCGGCGCGCAAGCACCGGGTAGTGTATCTGATACACTGCCAACCGCCGAGGGCGGCGGTTCTACATTTTAATTTTTTGTTGTGGCCGTCAGATCAGCGTGGTTCGCTCAGGATGACAAAATGACTTTTGGCAGAGGTTTCAACTTGCCATGCTTTTTTTGTCAGATGATGTTATGCCGGGTTGCCGTCCACGGTTCTTTTGGTGTAGGGGCGGACCCGCGTCCGCCCCAGGGCGGGCGCAGCCAATCACAGGCTGGAAGCCTGCGCCACTGTGCGCCCCTACAAAAGATTCTTCTGCTTTTGAAGGCAACTTGGGGTCAAATCTTCATGGACATTTTGGCCAATGGGGCGATGGCCTGCTCCAACAGGGGAAATTCACCGGGGCGTGCCGCCAATCGCCGGCGCAGTCCGGCCAAGGCCGTGGGAATGTAGCGGGAGAAACCGGCCTTCCCCTTCACCCGGGTGAGGTAGCCGAAGGCCCCCAGGATCTGCAAGTTGCGGCACAGGGCCAGGTGCCAATACTGCTCGCGGAAGGCCTGGCGGTCCAGGTCCGGGACCTGCTTCCGGATCAGGTCCAGATAAGCGGCCAGCAGTTCTTCCTGCCAGAGTGGCTTCAGGTTCACATAGGGGTCAATGAGGAGGGCCGCCAGGTCATAGCCCAGGGGTCCGAGACGCCCGCCCTGGAAATCGATGACCCGGATACGGCCGTTCTTGATCATCAGGTTGCGGGACTGGAAGTCCCGGTGCAGGAAGAAGTTGTGGGCCGGAGTGAGGGCCCGGGTGAGGAGGTGCTCAAAGTCCGGAGCCAGATCGTTCATTTCCAGCTTCAGGCCCGCGTAGCCTTGCAAAAAAGCCCGGACGAAATAGCCGCATTCCCGTTCCCACAAGAAAGGCCGGTGCATCATCGCGGTATCGAAACACCAGGCCGGATCGAAGCCCTCCTTGCCGCGCACCTGCAAGTTCACCAGGATCTCCAGGGCCTGCCGGTACCGGTACCCTAACTGCTCTCCCCCACTTTCCCGGGGGACGACCGCGGCCAGATGGATGTCTCCCAGGTCCTCCAGCAGCATCCAGCCCTCTTCCCGGCAGTATTCATAAATCTCCGGCACCGGCACCCCTTGCCTCCCGAGGTGCCGGCCCAGGTGGAAGTAGGAATCGTTTTCATTTAACTTCAGGCCCGTGGGCAGGGGATGGTGCAAGAGGATCACCGTGGGGGAGCCCAGCAGCCGGAAAAAGCGACGGTCGGAGCCGTCCCCGGCCAGGGGTTGGGCCCCCCGCAGGGAGGCGCCTAAGCCGGCCGCCGCGGCTTGCAGCCTGGGGGTCCAAAGAATATCCGCCATGGGGTCCCTTTCTCCCTGGGTCAGGGGGTTTCATAATCCACGGTAACGGTGGACTGGCGGTACCCTTGCAAATATTTGACCACCTCTACATGGAGCGGATGGTTCAGGTAGCTCTGCAAATCTTCCAGGGAGTCGAACTGGGCCACCAGGGCCAAATCGTAGGAGCGGTAAGAGTGGACGATATCGACCCCTATCTCCAGATGGCGCAATGGGGGAATCTGCCCCTCCAGCCTGGCCAGGGCCGTCTTGGCCGCTTCCATAGTTTCCTCATTGGAATGCACCAGTTTAATCAGGACAATGTGGGTGATCATCAGGAAACCTCTCCTTAACTGTAGTTCTCCCTCAAGAAATGGGAAACCGGGGGACTTTCAAACCAGCACCTCCCCCCGGGCGCCGCGCTGCACCCGCACCCCCGAGGCTACGATGCAATCCTCCAGCGCCACTCCCGGGTCAATGGCGGCCCCATCCCACACCACCGTGTTCCGCAGGGCGGCGCCCGCTCCTATTCTAACCCGGGCTCCCAAACAGACGCCAGGGCCAAATTTGGCGCCCGCCTCGATAACCCCGCCGGGCCCGAGGAAGGGATCGGCCAGGGGCCCGAAATAACGGCCCAATTTGGGGGCTTCCCCTTGGAGGAGCCGGCGGTGAGCCGTGAGATAGGCAGCCGGGGTGCCCAGGTCCTGCCAAAAGTGGCCGGCCAGCACCCGCGCCGCCAGCCTCTCCCCCGCGGCCAACGCCGCCCGCCAGGCGTCCACCAGGTGGCCCGGCCCGCCGGCGGGGAGATAGCGCCGCATCCCCGGGCCTACCACCTGGACCCCGGTGTAGGCCAGAGGAGGCCCGGCGGCGCCGCCGGTCGGCGGCTCCCCCACGCCCACCACCGACCCCTCAGCCACCCAAACATTATTATAAGGGGGGCAGTCATGCAACACCAGGGTGGCCACCGCCTCCTGCCGGTGGCTGTGGTAAACGGTTTTCAGGTCCAGGTCGGTGAGGATGTCGCCGTTGACCGCCAGAAACGGCCCGCCCCGCAAAATTTCCGCCAATCTTTGCAGGCCGCCGCCGGTTCCCAATAGCTCCGGCTCCCGGCTGACGCTGAGGTGAAACCCCCAGGGCCGGGCCAGAAACTGCAGCACCTGCTCCGCCAGATGATAGGCATTCACCGCCACCTGCAAGAAGCCGTCATCTTCCAGCCGTGCCAGCAACAGCCCCAACAGGGGCCGGTTCAGGACGGGGATTAGGGTCTTGGGCACTGAGTCGGTGAGCGGCCTAAGCCTGGTCCCACACCCCGCCGCTAAAATGGCTGCTTTCACTGGCTCGTTCCGGTATGCACTTTTAATCTTTTTCGTCAGGGGCCCAGGCTGCCATGCCGGGGGGCCTGGGCTGCCCCGGTTAAAAACGCTTACTTCTTATACCCGAATTCCCTCAGGATCTTATAGCGCCAGGCGCGGCCGTCGTCGTCCTCCAACCCCTTGGGGGAGAGGCCGTCCACCACCCCCAGAATGCCCCGGCCCTGGGCGGTTTCCACCAGGAGGACTTCCAGCGGGTTGGCGGTGGCGCAAAAGATGCGGCAGACCTCCGGGCACATCTTGACCGCGTTGAGAACGTTGATGGGAAAGGCGTCCTTAAGGAGGATGTTGAAGGTGTGGCCCGCGGCCAGCAGGCCGGCGTTTCTGGTGGCCGCCGCGGTCAGGGTGGGTTCGTTGCCCTCGGTCCGGATGAGGCATTCTCCGGAAGATTCGCAAAAGGCCAGGCCGAACTTGGCCCCCGGCACGGCGCCCACCAGGATCTCATAGAGGTCCTCCACGGTTTTGAGGAAGTGGCTCTGACCCAGGATAATATTGGCCCCTTCGGGGATAATCAGCTTGACCAGCTTCAATTCCATGACCCACCTCGCGGTCCCCAACCGGAAATCCTTTCCGATCAGGAAATTTTTATGGTATTATACGTCTGTTAAGGACTGGGGACAATATTATCGGGGGAAAATGGCCGAAAGGGGATAAGGCCGATGGCTGCCGCTCCATTTTCAGGTTGTTGCTTTTTTTCCCCTGGCCTGTTCCTTCCCCCCAGCGTCTCAGTTAGCAGGAGTCCCGGCCATAAAGAAGGTGTTCTTCATATTTCAGCTATTGCTGCTGCTGGCGCGGCCCGCAGGGGCGGCGGTGAAGGTTGGCCTCTATTTACCCATGACCGGGGCGGCGGCGGCCATGGGCCAGATGGTCTGGGAAGGGGTGCAGACGGCGCACCAGATGCAGCCCCAACTGCTGGGCCAGCCGGTGGAGCTGGTGCTGCTGGACACCCGCAGCGACCGCATCGAAGCGGCCAACGCCGTGAGCCGCCTCATCGAAAGAGACAAGGTGGCGGCCATCCTCGGTGAGGTTATCAGCAGCGACACCCTGGCCGGGGTCCCCATCGCCGAGCGGGCTGGCATCCCCGACCTCAGCCCCACGGCCACCAGCCCCCTGGTGACCCAGGGCAAACGCTTCGCCTTCCGGGCCGCTTACGTGGACGACCTCCAGGGCAAGGTGGCGGCCCGCTTCGCCTGGGAGAATTTGCAAGCCCGGCGGGTGGCGGTGCTCATCGACCAGGCCCAGGATTATTGCGTGGGCCTGGCCAATTTTTTCACCCAGGAGTTTAAACGGCGGGGGGGCGAAATCGTCTCCACCAGCTACATACAAACCGGCGACCAGGATTTCAGCGCCCAGATTTCCGCGCTGAAGGGCCAGCATCCGGATCTGATCTACGCCCCCAACTACTATGCCGAAGACGCCTTGTTGGCCAAGCAGCTCAAGGACCTGGGGGTGCAGACCCCGGTGCTCACCGGCGACGGGGCCCAGGTTCCGGAACTCATCAGCATCGGCGGCGACGCGGTCAACGGCATGTATTTCACCGCCCTGTTCCACCGCCACGGGGTCAACAGCGAGCTGGGGCGCCGCTTCATGACGGCCTACGAACAGACGTACCATAAGCAACTGGACGCCTTTGCCGCCTTGGGCGGCGAGAGCTACTTCCTGCTGGCCGCGGCCATCAATAAGGCGGGGGACCTGGACGGCGCCAAGATCGCCCAGGCCCTGGCGGAAACCAAGAATTTCCCGGGGGTCACCGGCTCCATCACCATGGGCCCGGACCACAACCCCATCAAGGGGGTGACGGTGATCAAGGTGGAAAACGGGAAGTTTGTTTATCAGACGACGATTAATCCATAAACCGCCGATGAACGCTGATGAAATCCACCAACGCCGACAGGAGTTGGATGGCGTCACGGAAAAAATCATCGGCTGCATTTATAGAGATAGCAACACCCTGGGAAGCGGCTTTTTGGAAAAAGTCTATGAAAATGCCCTGGCCATCGAACTCAGAAAAAGTGGATTGAAGGCACAACAGCAGTATGGCATACAAGTTAAATACGATGGTGCCATAATAGGAGAATTTGCCGCTGATTTGTTAATTGAAGAGAAGGTTATTATTGAACTGAAAGCAGCGAAAGCTCTTGATGAAGTCCATATGAGCCAATGTTTAAATTACTTGAAGGCAACCGGTCTTGGCGTATGCTTGCTGGTAAACTTCGGCAAGCCCAAGACTGAAATCAGGCGCATTGTCAATAACTTTTAATCTGCGTCCATCGGCGTTCATCGGCGGTGGAAAATAATGGATAACAAACAACCACCCCTATTCACTACTATGGAAACTCGAGCCGTACCCATCAATATCGAGGACGAGATACGCAAATCGTATCTCGAATACGCCCTGAGCGTCATCATCGGCCGGGCCCTGCCGGACGTGCGCGACGGTCTCAAGCCGGTACACCGCCGCATCCTCTTCGCCATGTCCGAGGGCGGCAACGATTGGAACCGGCCCTACCGCAAGAGCGCCCGCATCGTCGGCGACGTTATCGGTAAGTACCACCCCCACGGCGACACCGCGGTCTATGACGCCACCGTCCGCATGG
The DNA here is from genome assembly GCA_963812655.1 of uncultured delta proteobacterium. GTDB lineage: Bacteria > Desulfobacterota > Desulfobaccia > Desulfobaccales > 0-14-0-80-60-11 > JAPLJC01. The sequence goes on from CAWEWX010000014.1 coordinate 18,473, forward strand.
CCCAGGACTTCTCCCTGCGCTACCCCCTGGTGGACGGCCAGGGCAACTTCGGCTCCATCGACGGCGACTCCCCCGCGGCCATGCGTTACACCGAGGTGCGGCTCACCCGTCTGGCCCACGAACTCCTCCAGGACCTGGACAAAGATACGGTGGATTTCGTCGGCAACTACGACGGCTCCATGAAAGAGCCCCTGGTGCTGCCCAGCCGCCTCCCCAACCTGTTGATCAACGGCTCCTCGGGCATCGCCGTGGGCATGGCCACTAACATTCCGCCCCACAGCCTGGAGGAAGTCTGCGATGCCCTGCTGGCCTTCCTGCATAACCCGGACATCACCCTGGCGGAGCTTATGGCCATCATCCCGGGGCCGGACTTCCCCACCGGCGGCTTCATTTACGGGGCCGAAGGCATCGCCGAAGCCTACCGCACGGGTCGCGGCCTCATCCGTCTGCGGGCCAAAGTGACGGTGGAGCACAAGGCCGGCCGGGAGACCCTGGTGATCCGGGAGTTGCCTTACCAGGTGAACAAGGCCCGACTGGTCGAGCGCATCGCCGAGTTGGTAAAGGACAAAAAGATCGAGGGCATCTCCGAACTCAGGGACGAATCGGACCGGGAGGGCCTGCGGGTGACCATCCAGCTCAAGAAGGACGAGCAGGCCGAGGTCATCCTGAACCAGCTCTATCTCAACACCCAGATGCAAGTCACCTTCGGCATCAACCTGGTGGCCATCGTCCACAACCGGCCGGAACTCCTGGGCCTCAAGGACCTGCTGCACCATTTCCTGGAACACCGCCGGGAAGTGATCCTGCGGCGCACCCGCTATGAGCTGAAGCAGGCCGAGGCCCGAAAACACATCCTGGACGGCCTGCTCACCGCCCTGGATTTCCTGGATCAGGTCATCGCCCTGATCCGGTCCGCGGCCACCCCGGCCGAGGCCAAAGAACATCTCATGGCCGGGATGTTCGTCACCGAGGCCCCCAAGATTGCCAGCCATGAGGAGATGCGCAGCCGCTACGCCCTCTCCGAGATCCAGGCCCAGGCCATCCTGGACATGCGGTTGCAGCGCCTCACCGGCCTGGAGCGCCAGAAGATCATAGATGAGGCCCGGGAGGTGGAGGCCGCCATCGCCCGCTTCCGCCAGATCCTGGCCGAGGAGGCCCAGGTGCAGGCCCTCATCGCCCAGGAACTGCAGGAGATTAAGGAACGCTATGGCGACGGCCGGCGCACCGAGATCGTCCCCGAGGCCCAGGAGTTCACCGCGGAAGACCTGATCGCCGACGAAGAGATGGTGGTGACCTTCAGCCACCGGAGCTACATCAAGCGCACCCCCCTGACCATCTACCGCAGCCAGCGCCGCGGCGGCAAGGGGCGCACCGGCATGGCTACCCGGGAAAATGATTTCGTCTCCCAACTCTACATCGCCTCCACCCACACCTACTTTTTGGTGTTTACCAATAAAGGCCGGATCTTCTGGCTCCGGGTACATGAGATTCCGGTGGGCTCGCCTTCGGGCCAGGGCAAGGCCATCGTCAATCTGGTACAGTTGGGGCCGGACGAAAAAGTGGCCACCATCCTGCCGGTCAAGGAGTTCCTGCCCGGGATCTCTTTGGTGATGGCCACCCGGCGGGGAGTGGTGAAGAAGACGGACCTGGTGAACTTTCAGCGGCCTCGAAGCGGCGGCATCATCGCCCTTTCCCTGGATGCCGGGGACGAAATGGTAGGCGCCGCCCTGAGCGAACCGGGGCAAAGCATCCTTCTGGGAAGCCGCCAGGGCAAGATCATCCGCTTCCCCACGGCGGAGGTTCGGGATATGGGCCGCTCTGCCCGGGGGGTGAAGGGCATGAGGTTGGCCCCGGATGACGAGGTGGTGGGGATGGAGGTGCTGCGCCCCGAAGGAACCATCCTGACGGTGACGGAGCGCGGCTTCGGCAAGCGCACCGATCCGAGGAAATACCCCCAACACCACCGGGGCGGCCAGGGGGTGCGGGGGCTCAACGTCACCAAGCGCACCGGCTTGGTGATGGGCATCCTGCAAGTGAACGAAGACGACGAAATCATGCTGGTCACCGACGGGGGCAAGATCCTGCGTCTGAAGGCCCGGGGAATTTCTCTCATCGGCCGGGTCACCCAGGGCGTGAAACTGATGGACGCCGAAGCGGAAGAGCGGGTGGTCTCCCTGGCCAAGGTGGCGGAACAGAGCGATGACGGCGAAGCCGAACCCGAGCCCGACCTTGGACTCTCCTGAACCCAGGACCGTGGCGGTGGTGGGGGCCGGCAGTTGGGGCACCACCCTGGCCAACCTCCTGGCGGACAAGGGGCTGGGCGTCCACCTCTGGGTTCGGGAAGAGGAGGTCTATGAAGACCTGCAGCGGAACCGGCGCAACCAGGCCTTTCTGCCCGGGGTCCGCCTCGCCTCGAACCTTGCCTTCAGCCGGTCGCTGCCCGCGGTCTTGCAAGACGCCACCCTGGTGCTGATGGCGGTTCCCTCCCACGCCTTCCGGGAGGTGCTGCGAGCCTTGAAACCCTGGTTCCCCTCCGGCGGGATGCTCCTGAGCGCCACCAAGGGCATGGAGATGGATTCCCTGCTCACCATGGAGGGGGTGACCCGGGAGGAACTGGGTCCGGAGATCCATTACGCGGTGCTCTCCGGCCCCAGCTTCGCGATGGAGGTGGCCCAGCGGCAGCCCACCGCGGCGACCATCGCCTCCCGGCAGCGGGAGGTGGCTCAGTTCTTACAGAAGCTCTGCTCCACCCCCTACTTCCGGATTTATACCGGCCGGGACGTTACCGGGGTGGAACTGGCGGGCGCCCTGAAGAATATCTTCGCCATCGGCGCCGGCATCCTGGGGGGCATGGGCTTGGGAGACAATCCCCGAGCCGCCCTGATCACCCGGGGACTGGCGGAGATGACCCGCCTGGGAGTCCGCCTGGGGGCCAATCCCCTGACCTTAACCGGATTGGCCGGAGTGGGGGACCTGATCCTTACCTGTACCGGGATCCAGAGTCGCAATTTCCAGGTGGGTTTCAAGCTGGGTCAGGGCCAGTCCCTGGAGCAAATCCTGGGAGCCATGACCATGGTGGCGGAAGGAGTCAAGGCCTCCCGGGCGGCGCACCTGCTGGCGGAGAGGCTGGGAGTGGAAGTGCCCCTGGTGACCGCGATCTACAGGATTCTCTATGAAGGCCTGGCCCCCAAGGAAGCCATTAAAAAACTGATGACCCGGGAACTCAAAGACGAACTGGAAGCCATGAGCGAAACCTGGTAATTCCCATGACCAACGATCCCATCGCTGTCCAAATCCCCGTAATCGGGGAGGCCAGGGTAAATTCCCCCATCTCCCGCGCCCCCATGTGCACCCGGGATGGGCGCTGCGTGCCGAAGACCTTTATCCAGGATGCCGATAGGATCCTGATCCACGACTCCCTCGATTACTTCAGGAGCCTGGGGCCGGGGGAAGAGCCCCAGGCCTTTGAAATGGCCGGCCCCCGGGAAAGGATCTATTTCGACCCCTCCAAGGTTCACTGCGCCATCGCCACCTGCGGTGGCCTGTGCCCCGGCACCAACGACGTCATCCGGGCCATCGTCCTGGAGCTCCATTTCCTTTACGGGGTGCGCCACATTTACGGGGTACGCTACGGCCTCCGGGGATTCATCCCCCAATACGGCCATGGGCTGCTGGAACTCAACCCGGAGGCGGTGGCCAACATCCACACCTTCGGGGGCACCATCCTGGGCACCTCCCGGGGCCCTCAGGACACCGGCGAGATCGTCGACGCCCTGGAGCGCATCGACCTGCGCATCCTCTTTCTCATCGGCGGCGATGGCACCCTGCGGGCCGCCTACGACATCTACCAGGAGATTGCCCGGCGGGAACTGCGCATCAGCGTCATCGCCATTCCCAAAACCATTGACAACGACATCCCTCTGGTGAGCCGTTCCTTCGGGTTCGACACCGCGGTGGAAGAGGCCACCCGCTCCATCCTGGCGGCCCATACCGAAGCGGTGGGGTCCCCCAACGGCATCGGCCTGGTGAAGCTCATGGGCCGCTACTCGGGGTTCATCGCGGCCAACGCCACCCTGGCCTTGCGGGAGGTCAACTTCGTCCTGATTCCCGAAGCGGATTTTGATATCGATGGGGAGCAAGGCCTGTTGGCAGAACTGGAACAGCGACTCCGGGAGCGGCAACATGCCCTGATCCTGGTAGGGGAAGGCGCCGGCCAGAAATTTTTCCGGCAGCAAGACCTGCCCCGGGACCCTTCGGGAAACATCAAACCGGGAGATATCGGACTTTTCCTCCAGGAAAGGATCAAGGAATACTTCCTGCAGAAAAAAATGGAAGTGAACCTCAAATACATTGACCCCAGCTACTTGATCCGCAGCATGCCGGCCAACTATAATGACCGCATCTACTGCGGCTTTCTGGGCCAAAACGCGGTGCACGCCGGCATGGCCGGCAAGACCGGGATGCTGGTGAGCCGCTGGCACGGCCACTTCATACACATTCCCATCCAGGCCGCGGCGGGCGAGCGCCAGGAGATGGAACTTAATTCTCCCCTGTGGCGAAGCGTCGTGGAATCCACCGGCCAGCCGCCCTTGAAAAATCCGTAAAGGCGGGGGAATCCGGGGCCAGGGGAGGCAGGGCGCGCCCTGCGCGCCGGGTTGGCGCACCGGGCCACCGCGTGCATTTGAAAGAAGATGTGAAGCACACCGAATGGGCCATACCGATAAATCTCCCGTGTTCCACTGCCGCCAATGCGGCGATTGCTGCGCCGGCCGGGGAGGCATCCATGTGGGCCCCCAGGAAGTGGAGGCCATGGCGGCGCACCTGTCCGTGCCGGTAGAGGAATTCCGCCGCAACTTCGTAGAAGCCTCCCCTACCGGGCCCCGCCTGACGGTGGCCAACGGGGTTTGCATCTTCCTGCGGGAGGGCAACAACTGCCGGGTGCACCCGGTGAAGCCCTTCATCTGCCGCCAGTGGCCCTTTCTCCCGGCACTGCTGGTGGAGGCCGACGAACTGGAATACGCCAAAGGCGCCTGCCCGGGTATCGACCCGTCTTGCAGCCACGAGGAATTTGTTGAAGAAGCGCTCAATCAAGGAAAATCCAGAGGATAAACATGGCAGAAGATATTAGATTTTGGAAAGTTTTAGAAGCGGATAAACGCTCCATTAGAATGGTCTGGTTTAAAAAATTTCTTTAAGGACATAGAAGAAGCAGACTTCTTTCTAAAATAGCTAGATAAATTAACTAAAAGCAGATAGTTATTTATCTGAGCATTAAATAGATTGTATTTTAAAATGTAGCCGCAAGCTTTAGCTTGCGCAGGCTAAAGCCTACGGCTACAGTTAAATTTCCCATCAGAAACTTGTTTTTACTCTGGTTAAAATTTAAGGCGGGCATTGCCCGCCATTTATTAAGCCATGATCGGTGGGCGGTGCCCACCTTACAGGAAAGTCATGAGAAAAATTCTAATTTGCTTTTCGATGGTTCTTGCTCTTACCGGCCTGCCGCTGGGAACCGCCCTGGCCGCCAACCAGCCGGAGGCCGTTCCCGGCGCCTTTGCGGAGGGAGTGGCGGCCCTGAACCAGGGCGATCCCGCCGCCGCCATCGATAAATTCACTGAGGCCCTGAAGCTCGACCCGGACCTGGTGGAGGCCTACCTCAATCGGGGCGTGGCCCGCCTGAGGCTGGACCAGCCGGTGGAAGCGGTGGCCGATTTTGACAAGGCCCTGGAATTGGCCCCAACTTCTTCCGAAGCCTTATATAACCGGGCCCTGGCCTACAGCCGCAGCGGCGTCTATGACAAGGCCCTGGCAGACTATACCCAGGCCTGGAAATACGCCCCCGGGGACTGGCAGATCCTCTACAACCGGGGCAACGCTTACCTGGATCTGGGTCAGGGAAAAGAGGCCCTGGCGGACTACGACCGGGCCTTGCAGCTCCACCCCAAGACTCCGGAGATCCTCCTCAACCGGGGGCTGGCCCACCTGCAAGTGGGCCAGGCGGAGAAGGCCCTCCAAGACGCGGACACGGCCCTGGAACTCGATGCCGGTTTCGTCCGGGCCCATTTCCTCCGGGCCCAAGCCCTGGAAAAGCTGGATCATAAATACGAGGCCCTGGCCGCCTACCGGCAATTTCTGAAGAGCGGCGACCCCGCCAAAGACCGGGCCCTGATGCAACAGGCCCTGGAGCGCCTCAAACATCTGGAAGGAAAATGACCTCAGCAAGCAGTAAGCGGTGAGCAGTAAAATCCCCTGCTCGCTGCTCGCTGCTCGCTACTCACTGCTCACTTCTGACTATTATGACTTACTACCTCACCACTCCCATCTATTACGTCAATGCCGAGCCCCACCTGGGCCATGCCTATACCACGGTAGTGGCCGATGCCCTGGCCCGGTTTCATCGCCTCCTGGGGGTGGAGACCCGCTTCCAGACCGGCACCGACGAGCACGGCGACAAGGTGGTAGAGGCGGCTCGCCGGGCCGGCCTGCCGGTTAAGGAATTTGTGGATCGCATCAGCGCCCAGTTCCGCCAGACTTGGGACGAATTGGACATCAGCTACGATCGTTTCATCCGCACCACCGACCCCGACCACGTGCGGGTGGTCCAGGAGGTCCTCAGCCGGGTCCACGAGCGCGGCGACATCTACTTCGGGGAGTACGGCGGCCTTTATTGCTACGATTGTGAAGCCTTCTATCTGGAGCGGGACCTGGTGGACGGCCTCTGCCCGGACCACCGGGTCAAACCCACCTACCTCAAGGAAGAGAACTACTTCTTCCGCATGGGCAAATACCAGGGCTGGCTTCTGGACTATCTTCACGATAATCCCGACTGGATCCGGCCGGAGCGCTACCGTAATGAGGTGCTGGCCTTCTTGCGGGAGCCCCTGGAGGATTTGTGCATCTCCCGGCCCAAGAGCCGCCTGGAGTGGGGCATCACCCTCCCCTTCGATGCGCGTTACGTCACCTACGTCTGGTTCGACGCCCTCCTCAACTACCTTACGGGCTTAGGCTACCCCCAGGAAATGAATAACCCTACGTATCAAAGATTTTGGCCGGGCCATCACCTCATCGCCAAGGACATTCTCAAGCCCCACGCCATCTACTGGCCCACCCTGTTGGCTTCCCTGGATCTCCCGCCTTTCCAGCATCTCAACGTCCACGGCTACTGGCAGCTTAACGCCGGCAAGATGTCCAAGAGCCTGGGCAACGTGGTGGAGCCCCGGGCCCTGGCGGCCCAATACGGCGTGGACCAGGTGCGTTATTTCTTTCTCCGGGAGATGGTCTTCGGCCTGGACGCCCACTTCAGCCAGGAGGCCCTGGTCAGCCGCATCAACGCCGACCTGGCCAACGACCTGGGCAACCTCCTGGCCCGCAGCCTGGGGATGGCCTTCAAATACCGGAACGGGGTGGTTCCGGCCCCCGGTGTACCCGACGACCGGGACCAGGAATTAATCCTCCTGGCCCGACAGACCGCCGACGGCTTTCTCCAGCAGTTTCCCGCCCTGGAATTCACCCGGGCCCTGGCCGGCGTCTGGGAGTTCATCGGCCACTTGAACCGCTACATCGTCGCCAATGCCCCCTGGGAGCTGGCCAGGCAGCCGGAAGCTGCAGTCCGCCTGGACACGGTGCTCTACCACCTGCTGGAATCCCTGCGCTGGATCGCCGCCTTGCTGCGGCCGGTGATGCCCGGGAGCGCCCTCAGGATGAGCGAACACCTGGGTCTGGGCCTGGCCCTGTGGGACCAACCCCTGCCCCAGGTATTGCAGTGGGGCCGCCTGCTCCCCGGCGGCTCCCTGACCACCGGCCCGCCCCTGTTCCCCCGGATAGAGATGGAGTCGAAGTGATTTTTCCGGGAGGCCCCCCGGCGCCCAGGTCCTAGCCGCGTGCCTCCGCTTAGCCCCATCTGGTGAAAAATTCCCCTTGCATCCGGGCAAGTGTGTTATAATCCAGCCAAAATAAACATCCCAAGGACCAAATAACACCATCTTAGACCCGTGCTGAAGTTTTTTTAAGGGGGAGACCCGGATGGCCGGGAAGACTTGGAGCGCGGTTGCCATCGTTCTGGGGTTGGCGGTTTTCCTGGCGGGCTGCGCCGAGGCCCCCCTGCCGCCTGCGGCGACGCCCCAGGCGCCCCTGCCCCAGGCGCGCCGGAACCCCCAGGAGGTCGCCCTGGAGCGGGCCCTGGGCGATTTCTACGGCGCCCCTTACCGTGCCGGGGGCACCACCCCCCAGGGGGTGGATTGCTCCGGGTTGGTCCAGGCCCTGCTCCAGAGGGCGGGGGTGAAGCTGCCTCGCACCGTGGCCCAGCAGTATAATACCGGGCGTCCGGTGGGGCCCGGAGAATTGCGCTTCGGTGACGTGGTCTTCTTCGACCGCTACTGCCAGACCCCGGGCCGGGACTTTTACCTGGCCAACATCCTGCCGTCCTTCGCCGCCGAGCAAGTTTGCCACAATGGCCTCTACCTGGGGGAAGGCCGCTTCCTGCACGCCTCCCCCCGGGGGGTTTTCGTCAGCCGCCTGGACGCCGAAGTTTGGCGCGACTCTTATAAAGGGGCCCGGCGGTATCTGCCATAGCCCTAGCCGCCAGCTCTGACCTGCGCCATCCTGGCGCGGCGCGGTAGCGCCAACCGGACTTTTGCAAACCGCAAAAACCCGCTTCGCTTTTCTCTACGAATGCCTTAAAATATATCTTAGGCTTCTGGAGTTAAGCAGCCGCCATACCTCATCTAAGATCGGGAGCGCTTTATGCAAACAACTCGCCGTCCCTCCCCTGCCTGGCTGGGCTTGATCGTGTTGCTGGGGATAACCCTGGGGGTGTCGCAAACCTGGGCCCAGTCTTTCCTGGGCGATTATCGCTTTGGGACTTTCGGTGAGTCCCGGGAAAGCAACCGCCTGGACCGGGAGCAACTGATTTCCCGGGGGAACTCTTGTCCCAGCGGCGGCTGCGTGTTGCGCCTGGACCAGGTGGAAGTGCGGCCGGCCAAGATCGGCCGCGGCCAGACCGTGGTGCTGGCCACCACTTATACCATCCTCACCCCGGAGCAGGTCGCCATCCCGGTGACCGTCTCCCGGGAGATCAGTTTCCAGGGCAAGCGACTTGGAGAAACCCAGAACATCGTCCCCGGCCGCCTCAACGGCACCTGGAATCAGGAGGTGGACTTCACCGTGCCGGATAATGCCCTGCCCGGGATCTACATCCTGAAGACCAAGGTCAGCACCGGCTACGCCTCGGACCATAAAGAGGTACAATTTCAGGTGGAGTAATAATTTTGCTCTGCGATATCAATTACCTGCGGGTTTCCATCACCGACCGTTGCAATCTCCGCTGTTTTTACTGCACTCCCTGGGGGGGGTGGGAGAAGCTGCCGGCCCCGGAAATCCTGCGTTACGAGGAACTGCTCCACCTGGCCGGAGTGGCCGCCGGGGTGGGCATCCGCAAGGTTCGGGTAACCGGGGGCGAACCCCTGGTGCGCCGGGGAGTGGTGGAGTTCATCCGGAACCTGGGCCAGGTTCCGGGGCTCGAAGAGGTCTGCCTGACCACCAATGGGGTGCTGCTTACGGAGCTGGCCCCGGAGTTGTATGCCGCCGGGCTGCGCCACCTCAACCTGAGCCTGGACACCCTGCGCCGGGAGCGCTATCGGCGCCTCACCGGGGGGGACCATCTGCCGCAGGTATTGGCGGGCATCCAGGCCGCGGCGGCCCTGGGATTCAGTCCCTTGAAGATCAACTGCGTGGTGCTCAAGGGCGCCAACGACGATGAATTGTTGGAGTTCGCCTTGCTGACCCGGGACCATCCCTTTCAGGTAAGGTTCATCGAATTCATGCCCACGGTCAGCAAAGAGTGCTGGCAAAGCCATTTCTTGCCCATGGCCCAGGTGCGCCGCCGCCTGCGAGGGCTGGGCCCCATGGCGCCGGTGGACCGGCCCGCCACCGCCGGCCCGGCCAGGACCTTCCGCATCGCAGGATTCCAGGGGGAATTGGGCTTCATCAGCTCCGTGAGCGAGCACCACTGCCCCAGCTGCAACCGCCTGCGCCTCACCGCCGCCGGCCATCTCCGGCCTTGCCTGTTCGCGGCCCCGGAGGTCGATGTCAAGGGCCCCTTGCGCCGGGGAGCCGATGATCAGGCCTTGGGCCGCCTGTTCCAGGAAGCCATGGCGATGAAAAAGTTTAAGGCCAAAACCGGAGTGTCCGGCGACCTCTTCCGCGGCGGGGCCATGGTCAGCATCGGCGGCTAAAAGAAAAATCCTCCGGCGCCGGCCCTGACAAAAAAGACAAAAAAGGCAAAAAGGCAAAAAAGACAAGAGCTTTCTGTATTGGCAGCCGATTATCAGCTGGTCTTGCTCCGTTTCTTCGCCAGGGTCACGCAGTAAATGCCCCTGCCATCGAAGGCTGGGGCGAAACAGGCATTGTCTGAAACACATTCCGCTTTGCGGCGGTCCCCCTCCCGCCAGCGCTTGACGAGCCCTGGCTCGCAAATCAGTGGCCGGCTCATGGAAATGTAGTCGGCCGTTCCCTCCCGGACTAACTTCTCGGCCACCCCGAAGGAGCGGATGCCGCCCACCAGAATTAGCGGAATGGTGACTTTCTGCTGATAGAGCCTCGCAGCTTTCCGGTAATAGACCTCTTGCTCCTGGGTCTTCAGCCTGCCTGGGCGCACCGGCAGGAACTTTTCAGGGGAGTTCATCGTCCCGCCGGAGAACTCAATGGCATCGATGGATGCCTGCTCGAGCCTACCCGAGACCTCTACGGCCTCTGGGCACGTCATACCCTCATCCAAGAAATCCTCGGAGTTGATTTTGAGGAGAATTGGATATTCTGGTCCTACCGCCTCGCGGACGCTCCGTACTACTTGGAGAAGCAGCCGCGCCCGGTTCTTGAGTTCGCCTCCATATTCGTCTGTCCTCTTATTGAACGCGGGCGCGAGGAACTGGCTGAGCAGATAGCCATGGGCAGCATGGATCTGTACCGCGTCGAAGCCTGCCTGTTTCGCCCGGTATGCGGCCTGGGCGAAGGCGGAGGCGAGGTGCGCCAGATCCTCCCTACCCGCCGGACGGCAGGTGGGCCGGCCGTTTTTCTCGACTGCGGACGGCCCGATAGACTCCAAGCCGCTCAGCTTGGAATTCGCCCTACATCCTCCGTGAGCCAGTTGCAGGGCGATCTTTCCTCCGGCTGCATGCACCGCCCCGGCCAGATCCCGAAGCCCGGGCAGGAAACGATCCGCGTAGGCAGCCAGTTGTCCAGGACCGGCTTGGCCCTCGGGACTGACGAAGGTGTGACCGCTGATGATCAAGCCAACTTCTCCCCTGGCCAGCTCGACCATCATCTCAATGAGTCTGGGGGTAACGGCGCCATCCTGGTCCGCCAAACCCTCCCAAGTCGCAGATCGTACGAAGCGGTTGGCCAGCCTCATGCCGTGGAGAGAAGTGCCTTCAAACAATTCAGCCATGGTGATCGTCCTTTTGGTGTTCTTGCCTTCCCCTGCCATCTATCTGGTACAAATTAAAATCGATTTTCCCGTTCCCGGTATAATTTTTTTGACCCAAACACCCGATTAACCGGAAAGAAGAGCATTATTTACCAGAATATTCAACATGATATAAAAAAAGCGGATTTGGCAGGATTAATGCATACTAACTGATTCGAGAACTAAATTAAGGTAACCTACATTCCCCCCTTAATCCTAGTTCGCATAAAAAGTTTCTCCTTTCATGGCTGGCTGAGACTCCCCCTCTCGGCCAGTTTTATTTTTGCCCAAATTCAAGATTACTTGCCATTTCGCCTGCCTTAAGGCTTCGGCTCCCATTTTGCAGAGGCGCCATTATAAACCATAACCTGGCCATTCATGTCGCACATCCATTGGTTACCGACTTTTCGCATATTTTTGGCTTCGGCTGGTGCAACTGGAGACAACTCGTCTGAAGTTCCCACGGCGCTCTTCATTTGGCTCGTTGGCGCGGGTTGTTCCAGGGTTGACGATGAGGCACATCCGCCCGCGAAGATCATCAACATGACAGCCGCTACCGCCATTCCGGAAAGATGAATCTTCATCTGCATCTCTTTGACCTCCTGACCTTGGTTATGATCCACAAACTTCTTGACAAAAATTATCAATTGGCAAATCAATGACAGATTTACCTCGATTGACCCAATATGTCAAAAGAATAAGCTGACCTTCACAGGGTCACAGACATCGTTAAGCTCACCACAAAAATCATCGATTCTCATGCAGGTGTCCTGAACCGGACTTGATTGGGGGATTTGCTGGCAATCGGTATAATATGTTGATATCATTGAAATTACAATGGTATAGAGTTTAACTGCGAGATAGTGTAAGCTTCTTTATGCAATCTTGTTGCCGGACCCTACTGATATTGATTATTTTTACAGGATGCGCCGCATGAATCTGAGCATCATTATCCCGGTTTACAACGAAAAAGGCACCCTGGAGGAGATCTTCCGGCTGGTGCAGCTGACCCCCTATGCTAAAGAGATCATCGCGGTGGACGACGCCTCGGTGGACGGCTCCCGGGAGATTCTCGACCGCCTGGCGGCGGAGTACGAAAACGTCAAGGTTTTCCACCACCGGGAAAACCAGGGGAAGGGCGCGGCCCTGCGCACCGGTTTTGCACAGGTGAGCGGGGACGTGGTCATCATCCAGGACGCCGACCTGGAATACCGCCCGGCGGATTATCCGGCCCTGTTGGAGCCCATCCAGCAGGACCTGGCGGACGTGGTTTACGGTACCCGCATGGTGGGCGGCCAGCCCCACCGGGTGCTGTTTTTCTGGCATTATCTGGGCAACCGCCTGGTCACCACCCTGTCCAACATATTCACCAATCTGAATCTCTCCGACATGGAGGTGGGCTACAAGGTTTTCAAGGCGGAGGTACTCAAAGGCCTGCGCATTAAGAGCAACCGTTTCGGGGTGGAGCCGGAACTTACCGCCAAGATCGCCAAGGGGAGTTGGCGCATCTACGAAGTTCCAATCCAGTACCACGGCCGCGATTACGCCCATGGCAAGAAGATCACCTGGAGGGACGGCATCGCGGCGGTCTATCACATTATTCGCTTCCACTTCTGGGATTAAAAGACCGGGGGGTAAACGGGGAAAGGGAAAAGGGGAAAAGGTTAAAGGAAAGGATGGACAAAAAGTCTGGATGGAAGAATTTGATATAATTAAAAGTTCTGCTGCAAGGTGTCTTTGTCACGGGAGGCTAAGTATTTACCAAGTCGCATATGATGCGCTTAATAAACATCATCTGTAACAAAACCCATTTCCCTTATGAGCTATCTTTCCCCTCTTCCCCTTTTAACCTTTTCCCCTTTTACCCCTGTACCATATGCTAAGTAATTGGAAGTTGCACTTAACCCGAATTCTCTTAGCACTCTGGGGCCTGCAAATCATCTGGCTGGCCTGGCATTTCGCCCCGGAGACCCGGGACCTGGCCCGGAGAATCGGCTCAGGGGAGGTGGGCGCCGCCGTCCGCCAGGAAGACCCCTGGTACCTGTGGTCCGCATCCTTGTCCGCCGTTATTCCTCCCGACGCCGCTTACGTCTTTGTGGATAATTATGAGGCCGGCAAAGATATCAAGATCGGGTACTATCTGGCTCCCCGGCGCCACCTGCTGGTGTCCCCGGAATCGCCGGCAGCCTTTCTTTTTCACACCTTGCATGAGGAGCAGGCTGCTTATTTAATCGTGCGGGACCGACGAAAGCCCCCCGGACCGGGGGTCCAGGCGGCCCTCCGCTCTCAGGCGGTGCTGCCCCTTAAGATCCCAGGGCCCGGCCAGGCCTATCGGGTGGACTACCTCCGCTTTCACTGGGGCTTCTATGATTGAGGCGGCCTTGAGTCTGCTGCGGCTGCTGGGAGGCCTGGCGGCCCTCTGCTGCTTGGGATCCGGGCTGCTGGCCGCCGCGCTCCCCCAGCCCCGGGAGTTCCGGGCCCTGGAGCGGCTGGCCCTGAGTTTCGGGAGCGGCGCGGTCCTCCTGACCCTGTGGATGCTGGCCCTCACCTGGCGGGGCCTGCCCTTCGGTTTGGGGTTGATCCTGGGACCGTCCCTGGGACTGGCCGCGGCCCTGTTCCTCACTCCCCGGGGCCGCCGGTCCCTCGCCGGGGATCTAAGGGCGCTGGCCTGGCCCCGGCGTCCCGGCCTCCAGGGGTGGGACTGGCTCTTCGCCGGGCTGCTGGCGACGCTGTTCCTGTATGCCTTCCTCAGGGCCACCCTTTACCCCATGTGGGCCTGGGACGCCATCGCCACCTGGGGCTGCAAGGCCAAGGTCTTTTATCTCAGCCGCGGCCTGGACCTCACTTGTATCGACGCCCACAATTACTATCCCAACCTGGTCCCCTTACTGTTGAGCTATCTTTATTACTGTCTGGGCCAGGTCAACGACCACCTGGCGCAGGGGCTTTTCCCCCTCTGGGGGGCGCTGCTGCTGGAACTGCTCTATTCCCTGGCCCGGCGCCTGGGTCTGAGCCGGCGCCTGGCCCTGGGGCTCACGACCTTCCTGGCCCTGAACGGCACGGTGTTCGTGGTTCATCTTTACATCGCTTACGCCGACCTGCCCCTGGCCTATTTCACCCTGGGGGCAGTCGGCCTGGTTTACCTGTGGCTGGCGGGTCAGGCGCCCCGGGGGAGCCTCTCCCTGGCCGCCCTTTTTCTGGCCGGTATGGCCTGGTGCAAATACGAAGGCCCGCCCCTGGCCGCCACGGTGATCCTGGCCGCGGTCCTGACCCTGGCCTGGCTGCGTCCCCCCGGGACCTGGCGCCGTCTCTGCAGCCTGAGCCTCCCCCTGGCAGGGCTGGCCCTGGGCTACCTGCCCTGGCGCCTCTTTATCAGCCAGCAACATCTTGAACTCGGCGCCGACCATATCCAGAATATTTATCCGCAGCAATTGGTCCAGGCCTCCGCTTACCTGGCGGCGGCCCTGATCAACCCTTACTTCTTCGGCTTCCTCTGGCCGGCGGTGCTCCTGGCGGTCATCGCCGTGGGCCGGCGCCTCTGGACCTCCCCTGCCTTCTTCCTGCTCCTCTTCCTCGGGGGCAACCTCCTGGCCATCCTCCTGGCCTACACCGTGGCCCCTACTTCCCCGGCGGAGTTCCCCAGCTACGTCCGAGCCTCCCTGGACCGGCTGCTGCTGCACCTTACCCCCAGCGCCGCCTTGCTGCTGGCCCTGGGACTGAAATATTTGAGGGGAGAGCCGGGGGATCAACGATCCCCCGCCCTCCCCCCTCAAACTCCCCTCCCAACCCCCTGTAAATAATAGGGGCGACCCGCCGGGTCGCCCTGTTTTGCTTAGGATGGCCTAGAAAATATGGCGGACTGTGCCCGCCCGGCCCGGATTTGCTCAAGGCGCAACCGCGCCCCCAGCATGGCCGACAAGGATAGGGAGGTGCGCAGCATCTGGCCGCCCCCCTCCCCGTAAGAGCCAGCCAACCGCAGCATCACTCGAGGATAAAGATCACCTCAAATCTCACCCGATAGGTGGCGATTTTATTATCCTTGACCGAAATCCGCTTTTCCAACACCCGCAGGCCGGTTATTCCCCTTAAGGTCTCGCTGGCCCGCTTAAAGCCCACCTGGAGGGCATCTTCGAAGCTGACCGGAGACTCGGCGATGGTTTCGGTGACTCTGGCGACATGGGTCATAAATTCTCCTCCTTCATGGGTTGGACATCAGCCTCTAAGGTGGGCCGGGATAACCTAATCCAGGATGAAGATCACCTCCATCTTCACCCGATAGGTATTGATCTGGTTGTCTTTGACGGAGACCCGCTGCTCCGCGATCCGCAGCCCGGTAATGCCCCGCAAAGTCTTGGCGGCCCGGTCGAAGCCGACTTGCACTGCGTCAGCAAAACTTTTGGGAGATTCCGCGATGATGTGGGTTACCCTGGCGACCTTGGTATTGGTGGACATAACTCTGCCTCCCGTTAGATTTGGTCCGGCCTGTGCCGCCGGCCCGAACCTCCCGCGACTGCCGTGAGGTCCGGCTGTTTAAAAGCTAATTGCATTTATCCGCGATGCAAGGGAGTCAGGCGGTTTTCTTTTTTGTTTTCAATTGACCGGATAACCGAATTTCAGTCCTGGTCCTCTTCCCGGATGGAGAAAACTCCAGGTTTCCGGTAGGCGGCAACCAAGACCGCAGAGCCCGCCGGGGTATTTACGGAAAACCGAAAACCGAAAACTAGCTTTTATAGGGAACGGGGTCGGTCAGGCCCGCGGCGGCAAATCCCTGGAGGCGCAGCCGGCAGGAGGAGCATTGTCCGCAGGCCGCCTCCCCGGCCTGGTAACAGGACCAGGTGAGCGCCAGCGGCGCCCCCAGCTTAAAACCCTGGCGGATGATGCCGGCCTTGTCCAGCCGGATCAAGGGAGTGTGAATGCGGATGTGGGTTTCCGGGCGGGTGCCCAATTCGACCAGGCGGTTGAAGGCCTCATAATACTCCGGCCGGCAGTCGGGGTAGCCGGGATTATCCAGGATGTTGGCGCCAATGAAGACCGCCTCGGCCCCCAAGACCTCGGCCCAGGCCACCGCCGCCGCCAGCAGATTGGTGTTGCGGAAGGGGACATAAGTAGAAGGAATCCCCGGAGGCTCCTCGCCCAGGGGGATTGTCCGGCCGGCGTCCGTCAGGCTGGAGCCGCCCATAACTCCCAGGTAAAGAAGGTCGGCCTCCAATACCCGGGACGCCCGGAAGAAGGCAGCCTGGGCCCGGAAGGCCGCCAGTTCTCGGGCCACGCTGCGTTGGCCGTAGTTGGCGTGGAACAGGGCCAACTCAAAATTCTGCCGGGCCATGGCCGCGGCCACGCAACTGTCCAGCCCGCCGCTCAGCAGGACCACGGCCAGGGGGGCGGTTTTCGGGTTCCGGTTTCCGGTTTTCGGTAACTTAATTAATGGGAGCATTATGGCTTTCCTTATTTATCCACTCTCCCCAGATGGGCTCATCACAAGTTATAGGGTGGGCTGTGCCCGCCGCCTGTCACTTGCCCCGCGCCTCCGGCCCCCCAGGCCGTTTGTAGGGGCGGACCCATGTGTCCGCCCTCATTTGCCCCGGGCCTCCGGCCCCCAGAGGTATTTGTGCAGTTGCAGGTTGAGCCGCAGGGGCAGCCGGCTCTCCAGGATCCAGGCCGCGGCCTCCGGGGCCGGAACCTGGCCGCACACCGGGGAAATCAGCAGAGGTAAGGGCCGCCCGCATAAGCCGTGCTCCTGAATCACCTCCAGCGCCCAAAGAAAATCGCGGCGATCGCTCACCACAAATTTGACTTCGTCCCGGGGGGTCAGGAATTCCAGGTTCGGCCAGTAGTTCTCCCCGGCCATGCCGCTGCCCGGACATTTCAGGTCCAGGATGCGATGCGCCCGGACATCCACCGGGGCGATGGGGCGGGAACCGTTGGTCTCCAGACAGACTTCCCAGCCGGCATCCGCCAGGGCCGCCAACAGCGGCAAGGTCTCCTCCTGCAGCAAGGGCTCGCCGCCGGTCACCAGCACCAGCCGGGTGGGGCTGGCCGCGGCGGCCTTAACGAGGTCCGCCACCTCCATCTCCCGCCCCCCTTCATAGGCATAGGTGGTGTCGCAGTAGCGGCAACGCAGATTGCAGCCGCTGAGGCGGATGAAGAAGGCCGGCAGGCCGGCCCGGGTGGACTCACCCATGAGACTGAAAAAGGTTTCGCAGACCTGAAGCGCCATAAGCGAGAGCCGAATCCAAGGGCCTAACCAGATGGTTCCGCCGGATTTTTCTTAAATTATCCGCCCTGGGCCCCGTTTAAGCAATAGAGACCTCTGCAAAAAAACCAATCCTCCCGGATTGCCTAGGGGCGGGTTTTAAATCCGCCCCTACGACTTACAAACATACGGAGAGCCCTGGCGCACCTGCTTTTGAGGTTCCCCGGGGTTGATCTTAAATTTTCTTTCTTCTACCCTCTGGCAGGACAGTAATTGTGCGAAAGTTCACATAATTTTCCCTTGCCTTCCGCTGATCCCTGGCTTAAAATTAACTCCGTTTCCGAGGAGGGGGGATGAGCCGGCCGGGTCCGCCGCTGCCGGTGAAACCGGTGGTCAGCATAATTCTGGCCCGGCAAGATTTGGGTCCGGCCGTGGTGGAGCGCCTGAGCCACTATTGGGGACCGCCGGACCTGGTGGGCCCCTGGTGGCCCTTCACTGCCACCGACTATTATACCCCGGAGATGGGCCCCGGCCTGGGGCGGCTCCTGGTCGCTTTCCTCCATCTGGCCGATCCGGCCCAACTGGCGCAGTGGAAGGTCTTTACCAACGGTATCGAAGAGAGGCTCAGCCTGGATGGCCGCCGGCTGGCCAACCTGGACCCGGGGTACCTGACCAGGGAACGGCTGGTCCTGGCCACCGGAAAAAACTTCTCCCACCGGCTCTATCTCGGTTGCGGCATCTACGGCGACCTCACTCTGCTCTACGCCCAGGGGACCTTTCAACCCCTGGCCTGGACCTTTCCCGATTACACCCGGGGTCCGCTGCCGGAATTGTTGCTTCTGGTGCGGAAAAAATATCTTTGGCAACTTAAATTGATGGGCGGCTGATGACCAGGAGCATGACCGCATATGGCCGGGGGGAGGCCGAGGGTCCCAACCAGAAGTGGGTGGTGGAATTTAGAAGCCTCAACCACCGCTTCCTGGAGCTCTCCTTGAATCTCCCCAAGCGCCTCTGGGGCCTGGAGGACCGGCTGCGGAAGCTGATCAAGGGCCGCATTCCCCGGGGCCGGGTGGAGATGCAGCTCACCTGGGAGAGCACCGGAGAAAAGGCGCTGACCCTGAAGGTGGACCAGGCCCTGGCCCGGCAGACCGCGGCCATGCTGGAGGAGGTCCGGGCGGCGGGCGGCCTGATGGAGCCTCTGCATCTGGAGGATCTCCTGCACTTCTCGGACCTGTTCCTGATCAAGGAGACCCAGGAGCTCGCCCTGGAGGAGACCTGGGAGACGGTGGCCAGGGCGGTGAGCGGGGCACTGGAGGACCTGGACCAGATGCGCCTCACCGAAGGGCAGGCCCTGGCCGCCGACCTGTCTAAGAGCCTGGGGGCCATCGGCACAGAGCTGGAACGCATCCGGGGGCAGGCCCCACTACTGCCCCGGCTTTGGCGAGAGAAGCTTTCGGCCCGGCTGGCGGAACTGGAGGGCGAAACCGGGGTGGACGAAGCCCGGCTGGCCCAGGAGGTGGTTCTCATGGCCGAGCGCCGGGACCTGTCCGAGGAGTTGGCCCGCCTGGAGAGCCATCTGGCCCAATTTGAGGAAACCCTGGCGGCCCGGGGGCCGGTGGGCCGGAAACAGGAATTCCTGGTCCAGGAGATGCTGCGGGAGGCCAACACCATCGGCTCCAAAGCCGGCGATCTCCTGGTTACGCAAGCGGTGCTGGAGATCAAAGGCTACCTGGAGCGCCTCCGGGAGCAGGTGCAGAATATCGAATGAGTTCAGCGCAGGGGAGAAATTATGGAAGGCAGGTTGATCAACATCGGTTTTGGCAACACCGTGGTCTCCCACCGGGTAGTGGCGGTGGTGATGCCGGGCTCGGCGCCCATGAAACGCCTGCGGGAGAAGGCCACCCGGGCCGAGCGCCTCATCGACGCCACCCAGGGCCGCAAGACCCGCTCCATTATCATCACCGACAGCAATCATGTCATTCTTTCGGCGGTCCATGCTGACACCCTTTCCCTGCGGCTGAACGGCAATAACCCCCTCCCGGCCCGCCAAGACCTGGAAAAGGCCGACTGAGTGCCCGGAGAAGCCTTCATCATCACCGCCCCCTCCGGAACGGGGAAAACCACCCTGCTGAAGGAACTGCTGGCCCGCGATCCCCGGTTGCGCTTCTCTATTTCCTTCACCACCCGGCCCCCCCGCCCCGGCGAGGTAGAAGGAAAGGACTATTTCTTCGTCACCCCGGAGGAGTTTGGCCGCCTGCGGGACCGGGGCGACCTGGCGGAATGGGTGGAACAGTACGGCTACGGCTACGGCACCTCCCGCCAGCGGGTGCAGGAGACCCTGGACTCCGGAGCGGACGTGGTCTTCGACATCGAGCCCCGGGGGGCCCGGGCCCTGAAGCGGGAATTTCCCCAGGGGACCTTCATCTTTATCCTGCCTCCCAGTTGGGAACAGTTGGAGCTGCGGCTGCAGTTGCGGGGCAAGATGGAGCCGGCGGAAATAGCCCGGCGGTTGGAACGGGGCCGCGCTGAGGTTAAGGAAGCCTCCTGGTACGATTACCTGGTAATCAACGATAATCTGGAAACCGCGCTTTCGCAGCTCAGGGCCATCGTCACCGCCAGCCGCTGCCGCACCGCCCGCTTGTGGCCCGGCCTGGCCCCGCAGTTTTTCCCCGCCTGAAAAAAAACGACCGCCGATGAACGCCGATGAACACAGAGGTTTCCTCCAACCCTCCCCCACAATCTCCAAAACATGAATTTCCGCAGGCTGCCGGACGGGTTATAGGCTATTAAGGGAATTCAGGCTGAAAGCCTGCGCCACCAAAGGCTGAGTCTGCCGCGCCTTCATCTCCCCTTTATTTGTCCGCCATGATTCTGGTATATTGAGCCTATCGGCAAATTATATTCGGCAGGGGATTAGGCATGGCAGAGCCGGGAGCCGCGGTGTTGGAAGCCCAGGACCGGCAGAAGTCCTGGGAGGATGAACACCGGCGCGAATTCAATCTTATCAACAAGATAGCCACCATCAGCGCCCATAGCCTGGACTTGCAGGAAATCATGGACAAGGTCCTGGCCGCGGTCCTCGATTTCTTTCAGATCGACGCCGGGCTCCTGCTCCTGTGGAGCCGCAAGCGGCAACTCCTCAGCTATGCGGCCTCCCGGGGTTTCCCCGGCGAATACCTGGTGAACATCGCCCGGAGCGGCCTGGAGGCGGTGGTGGGCTCCAATATCTCCCGGGCCAGCCAGCCCCTGATCATCGAGGACGTGCGGAAAGACCCGCGGCTGCACACCTCCTCCTTTACCGAGCTGATCCGGCAGGATCCCCGTTTCCGGTCCCTGGCGAGCATCCCCCTGAAGTATCGCGAGGAGGTCACCGGCTTCCTCAACCTGGCGGCGGAGTCCGCCAGGCCCTTCCGCAGTTCCCGGCGCAAACGCTACTTCCTCAGTACCCTGGGCAACCAGATCGGCCTGGCCATCGAAAACGCCCGCCTGTATCATGAGCTGCGGCGCTCCGAGCACCGTTACCGGCGCATCTTCGAAGGCTCCAAGGACATGATCTTCGTCACCGACCGGGAAGGCCGCCTGTTGGACCTCAATCCCGCCGGGGTGGAACTTTTGAAATTCCCCTCCAAGGGCGAGGCCCTAGACCTCTCCCACGTCCGGGAGATCTTTGACAACCCCCGGGATTGGGAACGCTTTCAGCTCCAGGTGGAGGTGCAGGGCTATATCCGGGATATGGAGTTGACCCTCAGCACCCAGGGCGGCAGGGCGGTGCACACCCTGCTAACCGGCATCGTGCGCCGGGATCAGGATGGGCGGATCACCGGCTATGAGGGAATCTTTAAAGATATCACCGAACGCAAACGGGGCGAATGGGAAATCCTGCGGGAGAAGAAGACCACCGAAGGCATCCTAGAGGGCATGCCGGTGCCCACCTTCGTCATTGATCGGAGCCACCGCATCATTTACTGGAACCGGGCCTGCGAAGAGCTGACCGGCTTTTCCCGCCAGGAGATGGTGGGCAGCTACCGCTACTGGCTGCCCTTTTACACCCACGAACGCCCCAGCATGGCCTCTCTGGTGGTGGAGCAAAACATCAAGGCCCTGGAGAAGTTCTTCGGGGACAAGAACCTGAAACCATCCCCCAATCTGCCGGGGGCCTATGAGGCTTATGAGTATTTCCCCAATTTCCGGGGCCGGGAGCGTTACCTGTACCACACCGCCTCGCCCATCTATGACGAGGAAGGCCGCATCCAGGGGGCGGTGCAGGCCATCCTGGACATGACCGAACGGGAGCAATTGTCCCGGGAGTTGAAGGATTCGGAGGAAAAATTCCGGCGCCTGGTGGAGACTTCCCTGGACGGTATCGCCCTGCACCGGGACATGAAGCTGCTCTATGTCAACCTGGCCTGCCTGGAAATGTTCGACTACCAGGAGCCTTCCCAGATGCTGGGGCGCTCCCTACTGGAGTTTGTGGATCTCAACTACCGCCAGGCGGTGTCCCGCTGGCTGGGGCAGATGGAGCGGGGGACGCCCCGGCCCCGCATCTTTGAGATGAAGGCCTTGAAGGGCGACGGCCGCAATTTCGACCTGGAGGGGGTTTCTTTTCCTACCACCTATGAAGGCTTGCCCGCCATCCAGACCCATATCCGGGATATCACCCACAAAAAGCAGCTGGAGGAGCACCTGAGCCGCACTGAGAAGCTGGCGGCGCTGGGCCAACTGGCCGCCGGGGTGGCCCACGAAATCAATAATCCCTTGGGGGGCATCCTGGTTTACGCCTACCTCTTGCTGGAGGACCTGGAACCGGGGAAGCCGGAGCGGGAGCAGGTGGAGAAGATCGTCCGGGAGGCCACCCGCTGCAAGGAGATCATCCAGGGGCTGCTGGAGTTCTCCCGGCACATGCCCTCCAAGATGACCCCACTGAACCTCAACACCGTCCTGGAGGAAGTCTTTTCCCTGGTAGCCGATCATCTGCTGTTCCAAAACATCGACCTGGTGCAGAGATTCGACCCGCAACTGCCTCTGGTCCTGGGAGACAAGAACAAGTTGGAACAGGTTTTCATCAATCTCCTGATGAACAGCGGCGAGTCCATGAAGGGAGAAGGACGGCTGCTGGTCACCACGGCGCTGACCCGGGAAGAGGGGACGGTGCGCCTCAGCTTTGAGGACAACGGCCCCGGCATCCCGGCCAACTATCTCAGCCGGCTCTTCGACCCCTTCTTCACCACCAAGGAGGTAGGCCAAGGAGTGGGCCTGGGGCTGTCCATCAGCTACGGCATCATTCAGAAACACCTGGGCCGGATTTACGTGGAAGGCACCGGCCCGGCCGGCACCACCTTCGTCATCGAACTGCCGGCCTACCAGGGTGAGCAGGAAATCAGGGACGCCCAGACTTAAGGAAAATATGCACAAGTTTCCGGCTCGGCCCCGGTCCCGGAAGCCCCTCCAGGAATCACCTCTTAGGGTAACTATCAAATATTTCTATTCTTTTGGCTAGTGATTTTTCTTCCAGCCGGGCCCCAAAAAACCAATTGACTAACTTTCAGTGGTATGATAGGTAGGCACATGTGAAAAGAATCATTTTCTCCCGCCTCGGCTGCGGGGTTTTTTGTAAGGGCGCCTTTGAAGGAAGACACCAAAAAGTTTTTAAAGGAACTGTTTCAAGGGGGTTACCAGGCCAGCACCATCGGCCTGGTCCTGGTCATCTCCATCCTGATCGGCGGTGGCGTCGGTTACTGGTTGTCCAAAGTCTTTAACAGCAGTATTTTTTTCATCCTCGGGCTCATCGTGGGGATTATCGCCGGCTTCCGGCAAGTCTACCTCCTGGGGCAAAAATATAAATAAGTTCCCATGGAGATCCTGACCCCGCCACGGCTGAAGATGGCCAACTGGCTGGTCTTGGCCGTGCTGGTAGTGGCCGGCTTCATCTGGCGGGGGCAAGAATTCGCCCTGGGGATCCTGGTGGGCGGCCTGGTGGTGGTTATCAACTTCCACCTGCTGCATCAGGCGCTGAAAGGCATGCTGGAAAGGGCGGCGGCCGGCAGCCCCGAGGAGGCCAAAGGGCGGGCCCGGGCCTTTTTTGCGGCCCGGCAGTTGTTGCGCTTCTTCGCCCTGCTGCTGGTTATCTATTTGTTGGTCAGTCATGGCTGGGTGAACATCTTCGGTCTGGTGCTGGGGCTGTCCACCGTGGTCTTGACCCTGATGCTGGCCGCCGTCATCGAGGTGTTTAAGCTGAAGAAGGAGGCAAACAGGTCCCATGGAACATCCGATTCTCTTTCTTGATCTATTCTTTGAGAAGTTCGGCTTGCCTATTCCCCCCCATGTCGGGTATGCCGTGTTGGCGGCGCTTATCCTGCTGGGATTGGGCTGGCTGGCCGGCCGCCGCATCAGCCTGGTGCCCACGGGCGCCCAGAACGTCTTTGAGCTGGTGGTGAGCGGCCTGGAAGAATTCATGGTGGACGTCACCGGTGAAGAGGGCCGGGCCTTCTTCCCGTTCATCGCCTCCGTCTTCCTGTTCATCCTGCTCTGCAACCTCCTCGGCCTGATCCCGGGGTTCTTATCTCCAACTTCTAATATCAATACCACCCTGGCCCTGGCCCTGTGCACCTTCGTCTATACCCATTACCTGGGGGTCAAGTATCACGGGGTTAAATACATCAAGCACTTTTTGGGGCCTATCCCGGCCCTGGCGCCGTTATTCTTCATCATCGAGCTCGTCGGCCATTTTGCCCGGGTGCTGTCCCTGACTTTGCGTCTCTTCGGCAATATCATGGGAGAAGACATAGTGCTGACCATCCTGCTGTTGCTGGCCGGCATGTTCCTGGCCCCTTTGCCCATGATGTTCCTGGCGGTTTTTACCAGCGTGGTGCAAGCCTTTGTCTTCACCCTGCTGTCCATGATGTACTTCGCCGGAGCCATGGAGCACGCCCATTAAAGGCTGCAAGCCGGTACCACTAAAATCTGGAAGAAGGCCAATCTTCATATATCCAACATCCTTGAGGAGGTTTTAGTCTCATGAGAAAATCCCTGGTAGTTGGCTTGAGCATGCTGGTCACCTTGCTGTGGGCCTCTCTGGCCATGGCGGCTGAAGCCGGCGGCGCCTCGGCCCCCGGTTTGGGCACCTTTTTCAGCTATGCGGTGATCGCCGCGGGCTTTGGCATCGGCATCGCCGCCTTCGGTACCGGCATCGGCCAGGGCCTGGCAGTGAAGAGCTCGGTGGAAGGCATTGCCCGCAACCCCGAGGCTTCCGGGAAAATCACCGTGACCATGCTTATCGGTCTGGCCATGATTGAATCCCTTTGTATTTATGCCCTGGTGGTGGCCCTGATCATTCTGTTCGCCTACCCCATGGCCAAACCCATCGCCGCGGCCTTGGGGATGCATTAATCTTTATTTGCCATCAGAGGGGGGCCTGCGGCCCCCCTTTATTTACCTCGACTCTGGTCCCTTCAAACACAAGTGCGGTAGGACCGAACCACCAAGGATAAGCCCGCGGCTATGAAATTTTCCAAGATTCCCACGGCGACTATCACCCGCCTATCTATCTATTCCAGATATCTTGAGGCCTTGTCTCAGGAGGGGGTGAAGATTATCGCCTCGGACAAGCTGGCCCAAAAATGCGGCATCAATCCGGCGCAGATCCGCAAAGACCTGGCTTACTTCGGGGAGTTTGGCATCCGCGGAGTGGGTTATTTTGTCAGGGAGTTGCTCTTCGAAATTAAGCGCATCCTGGGCCTGAATAAGACCTGGAAGATGGCCCTGTTGGGCATCGGCAACCTGGGCTCCGCCCTGTTGGCCCATCAAAACTTCATCCGCCAGGGTTACGAATTCGTGGCGGTCTTTGACGTGGACCCGGCCAAGGTGGGCCGCCGGGTGCCCAGCGGCCAGATCATCTATCACATGGACGACCTGGAGAAGGTGGTCGGGGAAAAAGGCGTGGAGATCGGGGTGCTGGCCACCCCCGCGGCCAAGGCGCAACTGGCGGCCCTGCGGCTCATCGCCGCGGGCGTCAGGGCCATCCTCAATTTCGCCCCCATCCAGTTGCAGCTGCCGGAAGGCACGGCGGTGGAAAACGTCGACTTCACCGTCAAGCTGGATAATCTCGCCTATAATCTGACGATGTCGGAAGGGTAGTTGTAGGGGCGACAGTGGCACAGGCTTCCAGCCTGTGATTGGGTCGCCCAGTTTCGAGTTTTGAGTTTTGGGTTTTGAGTTCCAACACGAATTTCGAGTGATAAGATTATGAAGAACAGCCGCCCTCGGCTGTTCTTTTTTTGTGGTTTTGCGGGATCAGCCGGACAGCCCCAGGGCGGCTGTCTGGGGCCGGCCAGGTTGTGCGAAAAACGGCAGTCGTTCAACCGGTAATTGGAATCCGGGCGGATAAAAATTTTGCGATCAAGATTATCCAGAGCTTCCGAGCCATGCTATGCCAAGACAGGCATGTTATGATTATGCAGTACTCCAAAATAGGCGCTCTGAAGGGAAGACTATGTCAAAAGTCATGATCCATCCTGCTACCTATGAGAATGTCCGTCAAGCCGTCGACCGCGCTTTTGAACTTTTCCCCCTGGCAATCCGTGGGAAAAGTGTGCTGATCAAGCCCAACGTGCTGCGGATCTCGGAAGCCGCGGAGGGCATCGTCACCCATCCCGCGGTGCTGCGCGCCGTGGTGGAAAAGGTGGAAACCATGGGGCCCGCCGCCATTGTCGTCGGCGACAATCCTGGTCTGTTTAATTATGGAGCCAACGAGGAGAGCTTTCAAAAGACCGGCCTGATGGAAGCAGCTAAGGGTTATTACCAGAACATCGGCAACCATTCCCTCCAGGTTGACTTCAATCCTGATTTCATGCCCACGGTGAGCCTGTCCCGGATTGTCCGGGACGCCGAGATCATCATCAGTCTGCCGAAATTCAAAACCCATGGCCTGACGGTCATGACCGGGGCCATCAAAAACAGCTACGGTTTTTTGCCCGGCGCCCAAAAGGCCCAGCTTCACAAGGCGGCGGGCAACCCCGAACGCTTCCATGAGGTGATCGTCGAGGTGTTTCGGCTGCGGATCCCCGACTTTTTTCTGGTGGACGCGGTAGTCGGGATGGAGGGAAATGGTCCGTCTTCCCCCGACTTGAGGGACATCGGTCTGATCCTGGCCTCTGACAATGCGGTGGCCCTGGATGCCGTCATGGCCACCATGATGGGTTGTGAACCGGAGCGATTGCTATTTCTGCGCCAGGCCAAGGAAGCGGGCTTGGGGGACTACGACCTGAGCCACGTGGAGATCATCGGGGAGTTGAAACCGCTGCCCGATTTCAAGCTGCCGCCGTTAAGCGGTGAAGCAGTGTTTCACAACGAGGCCATCCAGGCGCTCATCCACGGGCGGACGCTCCTGCGGCCCCAGGCTAATCCGAATTGGTGCACCGGCTGTGGCACCTGCATCGAGCAGTGCCCGGTATCGGCTTTGTCCATGTGTGACAACCTGCCCCAGGTGGACCCCGATACCTGCATCACCTGCTTTTGCTGCCAGGAAATCTGTCCTGAGAAAGCCATTACCCTTAGATAATAAAACCATGAGACCTGGAGTGCATCGAACTCTACGAAATTTCTGCCTCAAAGATTTTCTTGACAGTGGGAGGCTATTTCCTCTATGAATCAGATGAAGAAACGGCGTTACCTATTATGAAACAAAAACCCACCCCACCCAAGGCAGTGCCGCAGGCCCTCAGCGTCCTTGAAGCCGCCGCCGGTCTTTCCCCAACCATGGGCTGCCGCGCCGCCGAGCCAAAATCAGGCCCCCGGGTTTAAGCGCATGCCCGGGAATCAGCAACCGTTAAGCGGCATCAAGGTATTGGATCTCTCCCGCGTCCTGGCGGGGCCCTATTGTTCCATGATGCTCGGTGATCTGGGGGCGGAGGTCATCAAGGTGGAGCTTCCGCAAGCGGGTGACGACACGCGCCACTGGGGGCCCCCGGAAGCAGGCGGAGAGGCCGCTTATTACCTTTGCCTCAACCGCAACAAACGCAGCCTGACCGTGAATATGAAGACGGCCCCAGGTCGGGAGATCATCAGAAAACTGGCTTTGAGGAGCGATATCCTCATCGAAAACTACAAGGTCGGCACCTTGCAGAAAATGGGCCTGGGGTACGCCGACTTGCGCCGGGAAAATCCGCGTCTCATCTACTGTTCCATTACCGGTTTTGGCCAGAACGGACCCTACAAGGACAAGCCGGGCTATGACTTCATGATTCAGGGGATGGGGGGCATCATGAGTATTACGGGAGAGCCGGACGGCCCCCCCATGAAGGTGGGGGTGGCCATCGTCGACATTACTGCGGGCCTCTTTGCCACCAGCGCGATTCTGGCGGCGCTGCGCCACCGCGACCTGACCGGCGAGGGGCAGTACGTCGACATCGCCCTCCTGGATGCGGTTCTCGCCTGGCTGGCCAACGTGGGCAGCAATTACCTGGTTTCCGGGGAGTTGCCCAGGCGTTACGGCAACGGCCACCCCAATATCGTTCCGTACGAACCCTTCCAGGCCGGAGACGGGGTGTTCTTCGCCCTGGCAGTGGGAAACGACCGCCAGTGGCGCGACTTCTGCTGCCTGGCCGGACTCGAGCCCCTGGCCCGGGACCCCCGGTTCGCCACCAACTCCGAGCGGGTGCTGCACCGAGAGGAGTTGATCCCCATCATCGCCGAGAAGATGTTGGAGAAGACCAGCGACGAATGGTTGCAGCAGTTGGACGCCTCGAAGATTCCCTGTGGGCCGATCAACACCCTGGACAAGATCTTCGCGGACCCCCAGGTTAAAGAGCGGGAAATGGTGGTGGAAGTGCCACACCCCACCGCGGGTATGGTGAAGCTGGTGGCCAGCCCGATGAAATTTTCCCGAACTCCCTGCCAAATCCACAGGCACCCGCCGCTGCTGGGGGAGCATACGGAAGAGGTGCTCAGCGCCGTCCTCGGCTACTCCCAGGAAGAAATCGACGCTTTGCGCCGGGAAGGCGCAGTTTGAGCCGGTGGGGGGCTCACCGTCAATATCTGGGATATCCTCAAAATATGGGGAGGAACTAAAGAATGGATTTTAACTTGACCGAGGAGCAACGCCTGGTACAGGAACAGGCCCGCCGCTTTGCGGAAAATGAAATCCGGCCTACGCTGCAAGCTGATGAACAGGACCATCGGTTTCGTCCGGAAATAGTGCGCCGGATGGGGGAACTGGGCTTTTTCGGCTGCGCCCTGCCGGAAGCCTACGGCGGCAACGGCATGGGATTTCTGGAATCGGTCCTCATGGCCGAGCAGATTGCCAAGGTGTCCCCCTCCTGGCGATTGCCCTTCAACATGCAGAATCTCGGCCCGGCCCTGACCGTCAACCAGTTCGGCGCTGAAGAGCAGAAGGGAGCCTACCTCCCTGGATGGATCTCCGGGGAAAACCTGGGATTTTTCGCCATCACCGAACCCAATACCGGCTCAGATGTGGTGGCCATGGGAACTACCGCCAAAGACCGGGGGGACCACTGGGAAATCAACGGGCAGAAGATGTGGATCAGCAATGCCTCCGTGGGCGATGCCGGGCTGGTCTACGCGGTCACGGACAGAGAGAAGAAATATAAGGGGCTGACCTGTTTCATCGTGGATCTGAAGAAGACCCCGGGGATCACCACGCGGGCGATTGAAACCAAGCTGGGCCTGCACTGTGCCCCTACCGGGGAAATCTCTTTCGAGGGGGCCAAAGTCGCCAAGGACGCGGTGTTGGGCAAGCCTGGCGAGGGCTTTCAAATCTGCATGTGGATGCTCAACAATACCCGGCTGGGTTGCGCCGCCGGGGGGCTGGGGGTGTCCGGGGCTTGCGTGGATTTGGCGATTAAGTACGCCAATGAGAGAACCCAGTTCGGCCAGCCCATCGCCAAGTTCCAAATGATCCAGGCCCAGATCGCCGACATGGTGGCCGAACATCAAGCCGCCCAATTGTTGGTGTACCGGGCAGCCTTCCTTAAGGATCAGGACCAGTCCAATCAGATGCAGACTTCCATAGCCAAGCTGTATGCCTCGGAAGCCGCGGTGCACGCGGCCAATGAAGCCATGAAAATTTTCGGTTCCTACGGCTTTTCCACGGAATACCCCATCGAGCGTTTCTATCGGGACTCCAAGTCCCTGCAGGTGGTGGAAGGAACCTCCAACATTCAGAAACTCATCATTGCCGGCATTGCCTGCGGGCATCAGCCAAATCGCTAAGCCGCAAGCCGGCTGAGCCATGGCGGCGGGCGACGTTTGCGGCACTTCACGGACACTTCGAGAAAGGGAAAGGACAGGATGGACTATAAAGAGATCATCTTCGAACAAAAGGGAAAGATCGCCATTGTCACCTTAAACCGGCCGGATGTGCGCAACACGGTCACCGAAAAGGAGATCATTGAGGAGATCGTGGACGCCTGCCAGCGAGTGCAGGAGGACCAATCCATCAGCGTCATGATTCTTACCGCGGCGGGCACCGCCTTCTCCGCCGGCGGCAATGTCAAGGATATGTATAACCGGGTGGGGACCTTCGCCGGGGACCCGGACCAGATC
Source organism: uncultured delta proteobacterium (assembly GCA_963812655.1). GTDB lineage: Bacteria > Desulfobacterota > Desulfobaccia > Desulfobaccales > 0-14-0-80-60-11 > JAPLJC01. Next base: position 48,685 of record CAWEWX010000014.1, read on the forward strand.
CGCAACAATTACCGCCAGGGTATCCAGAGGATTCCCCTGGCTTTTCAGGGCCTGGATGTGCCGACCATCGCCGCGGTGAACGGCCCGGCCATCGGCGCCGGCTGCGATTTGACCTTCTGCCGAAATTCAAAACCCATGGCCTGACGGTCATGACCGGGGCCATCAAAAACAGCTACGGTTTTTTGCCCGGCGCCCAAAAGGCCCAGCTTCACAAGGCGGCGGGCGACCCCGAACGCTTCCATGAGGTGATCGTCGAGGTGTTTCGGCTGCGGATCCCCGACTTTTTTCTGGTGGACGCGGTAGTCGGGATGGAGGGAAATGGTCCGTCTTCCCCCGACTTGAGGGACATCGGTCTGATCCTGGCCTCTGACAATGCGGTGGCCCTGGATGCCGTCATGGCCACCATGATGGGTTGTGAACCGGAGCGATTGCTATTTCTGCGCCAGGCCAAGGAAGCGGGCTTGGGGGACTACGACCTGAGCCACGTGGAGATCATCGGGGAGTTGAAACCGCTGCCCGATTTCAAGCTGCCGCCGTTAAGCGGTGAAGCAGTGTTTCACAACGAGGCCATCCAGGCGCTCATCCACGGGCGGACGCTCCTGCGGCCCCAGGCTAATCCGAATTGGTGCACCGGCTGTGGCACCTGCATCGAGCAGTGCCCGGTATCGGCTTTGTCCATGTGTGACAACCTGCCCCAGGTGGACCCCGATACCTGCATCACCTGCTTTTGCTGCCAGGAAATCTGTCCTGAGAAAGCCATTACCCTTAGATAATAAAACCATGAGACCTGGAGTGCATCGAACTCTACGAAATTTCTGCCTCAAAGATTTTCTTGACAGTGGGAGGCTATTTCCTCTATGAATCAGATGAAGAAACGGCGTTACCTATTATGAAACAAAAACCCACCCCACCCAAGGCAGTGCCGCAGGCCCTCAGCGTCCTTGAAGCCGCCGCCGGTCTTTCCCCAACCATGGGCTGCCGCGCCGCCGAGCCAAAATCAGGCCCCCGGGTTTAAGCGCATGCCCGGGAATCAGCAACCGTTAAGCGGCATCAAGGTATTGGATCTCTCCCGCGTCCTGGCGGGGCCCTATTGTTCCATGATGCTCGGTGATCTGGGGGCGGAGGTCATCAAGGTGGAGCTTCCGCAAGCGGGTGACGACACGCGCCACTGGGGGCCCCCGGAAGCAGGCGGAGAGGCCGCTTATTACCTTTGCCTCAACCGCAACAAACGCAGCCTGACCGTGAATATGAAGACGGCCCCAGGTCGGGAGATCATCAGAAAACTGGCTTTGAGGAGCGATATCCTCATCGAAAACTACAAGGTCGGCACCTTGCAGAAAATGGGCCTGGGGTACGCCGACTTGCGCCGGGAAAATCCGCGTCTCATCTACTGTTCCATTACCGGTTTTGGCCAGAACGGACCCTACAAGGACAAGCCGGGCTATGACTTCATGATTCAGGGGATGGGGGGCATCATGAGTATTACGGGAGAGCCGGACGGCCCCCCCATGAAGGTGGGGGTGGCCATCGTCGACATTACTGCGGGCCTCTTTGCCACCAGCGCGATTCTGGCGGCGCTGCGCCACCGCGACCTGACCGGCGAGGGGCAGTACGTCGACATCGCCCTCCTGGATGCGGTTCTCGCCTGGCTGGCCAACGTGGGCAGCAATTACCTGGTTTCCGGGGAGTTGCCCAGGCGTTACGGCAACGGCCACCCCAATATCGTTCCGTACGAACCCTTCCAGGCCGGAGACGGGGTGTTCTTCGCCCTGGCAGTGGGAAACGACCGCCAGTGGCGCGACTTCTGCTGCCTGGCCGGACTCGAGCCCCTGGCCCGGGACCCCCGGTTCGCCACCAACTCCGAGCGGGTGCTGCACCGAGAGGAGTTGATCCCCATCATCGCCGAGAAGATGTTGGAGAAGACCAGCGACGAATGGTTGCAGCAGTTGGACGCCTCGAAGATTCCCTGTGGGCCGATCAACACCCTGGACAAGATCTTCGCGGACCCCCAGGTTAAAGAGCGGGAAATGGTGGTGGAAGTGCCACACCCCACCGCGGGTATGGTGAAGCTGGTGGCCAGCCCGATGAAATTTTCCCGAACTCCCTGCCAAATCCACAGGCACCCGCCGCTGCTGGGGGAGCATACGGAAGAGGTGCTCAGCGCCGTCCTCGGCTACTCCCAGGAAGAAATCGACGCTTTGCGCCGGGAAGGCGCAGTTTGAGCCGGTGGGGGGCTCACCGTCAATATCTGGGATATCCTCAAAATATGGGGAGGAACTAAAGAATGGATTTTAACTTGACCGAGGAGCAACGCCTGGTACAGGAACAGGCCCGCCGCTTTGCGGAAAATGAAATCCGGCCTACGCTGCAAGCTGATGAACAGGACCATCGGTTTCGTCCGGAAATAGTGCGCCGGATGGGGGAACTGGGCTTTTTCGGCTGCGCCCTGCCGGAAGCCTACGGCGGCAACGGCATGGGATTTCTGGAATCGGTCCTCATGGCCGAGCAGATTGCCAAGGTGTCCCCCTCCTGGCGATTGCCCTTCAACATGCAGAATCTCGGCCCGGCCCTGACCGTCAACCAGTTCGGCGCTGAAGAGCAGAAGCGGAGCCTACCTCCCTGGATGGATCTCCGGGGAAAACCTGGGATTTTTCGCCATCACCGAACCCAATACCGGCTCAGATGTGGTGGCCATGGGAACTACCGCCAAAGACCGGGGGGACCACTGGGAAATCAACGGGCAGAAGATGTGGATCAGCAATGCCTCCGTGGGCGATGCCGGGCTGGTCTACGCGGTCACGGACAGAGAGAAGAAATATAAGGGGCTGACCTGTTTCATCGTGGATCTGAAGAAGACCCCGGGGATCACCACGCGGGCGATTGAAACCAAGCTGGGCCTGCACTGTGCCCCTACCGGGGAAATCTCTTTCGAGGGGGCCAAAGTCGCCAAGGACGCGGTGTTGGGCAAGCCTGGCGAGGGCTTTCAAATCTGCATGTGGATGCTCAACAATACCCGGCTGGGTTGCGCCGCCGGGGGGCTGGGGGTGTCCGGGGCTTGCGTGGATTTGGCGATTAAGTACGCCAATGAGAGAACCCAGTTCGGCCAGCCCATCGCCAAGTTCCAAATGATCCAGGCCCAGATCGCCGACATGGTGGCCGAACATCAAGCCGCCCAATTGTTGGTGTACCGGGCAGCCTTCCTTAAGGATCAGGACCAGTCCAATCAGATGCAGACTTCCATAGCCAAGCTGTATGCCTCGGAAGCCGCGGTGCACGCGGCCAATGAAGCCATGAAAATTTTCGGTTCCTACGGCTTTTCCACGGAATACCCCATCGAGCGTTTCTATCGGGACTCCAAGTCCCTGCAGGTGGTGGAAGGAACCTCCAACATTCAGAAACTCATCATTGCCGGCATTGCCTGCGGGCATCAGCCAAATCGCTAAGCCGCAAGCCGGCTGAGCCATGGCGGCGGGCGACGTTTGCGGCACTTCACGGACACTTCGAGAAAGGGAAAGGACAGGATGGACTATAAAGAGATCATCTTCGAACAAAAGGGAAAGATCGCCATTGTCACCTTAAACCGGCCGGATGTGCGCAACACGGTCACCGAAAAGGAGATCATTGAGGAGATCGTGGACGCCTGCCAGCGAGTGCAGGAGGACCAATCCATCAGCGTCATGATTCTTACCGCGGCGGGCACCGCCTTCTCCGCCGGCGGCAATGTCAAGGATATGTATAACCGGGTGGGGACCTTCGCCGGGGACCCGGACCAGATCCGCAACAATTACCGCCAGGGTATCCAGAGGATTCCCCTGGCTTTTCAGGGCCTGGATGTGCCGACCATCGCCGCGGTGAACGGCCCGGCCATCGGCGCCGGCTGCGATTTGACCTGCATGTGCGATATCCGCATCGCCAGCGACCAGGCCCGTTTCGGGGAGACCTTCGTTTCGGTGGGCCTCATCCCCGGCGATGGCGGTGCTTTTCTACTGCCTCGCATCATCGGCTACTCCAAGGCCATGGAGTTGGCCTTCACCTGCCGGGTGATCGACGCCGCCGAAGCCCTACGCCTCGGCCTGGTGAGCGAAGTGGTGCCCCCGGAGAGGCTGATGCCGCGGTCCCTGGAAATCGCCGCAGAGATCGCCAGACAGCCCGGCCGGATTCTGCGCCTGGCCAAGCGCCTGTTCAGCCTGACCCAGGGGAAAAGCCTGGAAGAAACCCTGGAAATCTCCGCCTCCTTCCAGGCCCTCTGCCACCATTCGCCGGAGCACCTGCAGGCCCTGGAAGCCTTCTTTGCCAGGCAGAAGGAGCGGACCTCCAAGTAGCTTCCGGCCGCTCTCCCCGTTAGGTTTGGGGTTCAAGGCTTCGCTAAACTAAAACGCTATACCGTCAAACCAAGGTCTTTGAAGTCCCCTTCTGTCAGTTCTGAGTGAGCGAGCGAGCGAAAACTCAAATAAATACTGAGGAATACGAGACCCTCGCTTTGCTCAGGGTGACAGATGTTGGTCTTCCGAAATCTCAGAATCAGGTTCAAGGCTCAAGGCTAAATACGTAGGGTCAACTTTGAACTTTAGAACCTTGAACTAATCAGGGGCGGGCAGGGGCTCAGCCGATGGTGGACACCGGGCAACCGGCTTTCAAGATCACATCCTGAGCAGTGGAACCAAACAGGATCTTGCCCACTTTCGATTTCTTCCAAATACCGACAATGATCTCGTCGGCGCCGATCTCCCGGGCAAACTGGACCACGTCTTCCCCGGAGCTCTGGCCGCGGATCAGCAGATGCGTCTCCGCGGCAATCCCGTTTTCTGCCAGCAGTGCGGCGGCCTGATCCAAGTCAGTCCTGGCTTGCTCGATGACCTCCTCCGGGGTGTCGCCGCCGCCGACCAGGGAAGTTACCAGATAGACTTGCGCCCCGGACTGCCGGGCTCGCTCGATGGCCTGGGCGAGAACTTTTTCACCGAGTTCGGAAGCACGATAAGCGACCACCAGTTTCATAGGAACTCCATTCTTCGGGCAGCTTTAAACCAGAGACTTTTCGCCCACCTCTTTAATAAAGGCGTCGGCCGTGCCTCCCCAGGTGATACTGCCATGCTCCAGCAGATAGATTCTCTCCGAATGTTTGAGGGCAAAATGGAGATTCTGCTCACCCAGCAGGATGGTCACGCCCATTTTCTCATGGAGCGCGGCCAGCGTCTCGGAAATCGTGTCGAGCACCACGGGCGCCAGCCCCAGGGTCGGCTCATCCAGGATCAGCAAGGAGGGTTTTTGCATCATAGCTCTGGCGATGGTTAACATCTGCTGCTCGCCACCCGAGAGGGTGTAGGCCGTCTGCTCCAGGCGTTCTTTTAATATCGGAAAAAGCTCATAAATATAAGCCAACCTCTCTTTCAGCGCCGCGGGCTTCAACCGGTCGCCACCCAACTCCAGATTTTCCTTAACCGTGAGGTAGCGGAACAATTCTCTGGTCTCCGGCGCAAAGGCAATCCCCAGCCTGACAATCTGGGCGGTGGTTAAATTTTTGGTGGACCCGCCCTGCCATTTCACCTCGCCCTCATAGTCGACGAGACCCAGGATAGCCTTCAGCAGGCTGGATTTGCCGGCGCCGTTGAGCCCGACTAGAGAAACAAACTCACCTGCGTTGATGCTGATCTGCACTTTCCGGAGAATCTCGGCCTGCCCATAACGGATCGATGCAAGGTTAAGGTCCAAAAGCGGCTGTTTACTTAAGGAACAGCTTTTTTCGGTGGGAAGGCGATGCTCACCTGCATCCATACTCTTGCCGATAAAGACCCGGCGGACCTCCTTATCCGAAATAACCTCATCGGGCTTGCCTTCCGCGATCTTGTTGCCCACATACAAAGCGATAATCTTATCAACAAAATTATAGACTGCCTTAACGTTGTGATCCACCAGCACAATGGCTTGATTCTGCTTCCGGATAGAGAGGATCAAGCTGGCCAGTTCGGTGATCTCGGAGGGCGTCAAACCGGCAAAAGGTTCATCTAAGAGCAATAACCTGGGATTGAGGGCCAAGGCCTTGGCAAGCTCCATTCTCCGGATATGCCCAAATGGCAACGAGGAGGGGTAGGAGTCGGCGACATCTTGTAAACCGACCAACTCCGCGATCTCCCTGGCTTTGGCTTCCAAATCAGCCGGGTAATAGAAATTGAACAGCCTGTCGGGCAAAATGGCTAGTTTAATGTTATCCAAAACGGTTTGCCGGTTTAACGGTCTGGAATGTTGGAAGACTATGGCAATGCCGTTTTTTATTCTCTTATTGATGGGCCAGTTCTGAATCTCTTCCCCGGCAAAGCGGATGGTGCCGCTGTTGGGTTTATGGACGCCGATCAGCAGGCCCAGTAAGGTAGATTTTCCCGAGCCATTGGGCCCGATCAAGCCGATGATCTCCCCCGATTCCACATTAAAATTGACATTATTGACCGCGTGAATGCCGCCAAATCTCTTCTGCAAACCCAGGGCTTCAAGTAGCGGCATAGTTTCCCTTAAGAAAAAAGGAACGGGTTCCGAGTAAGATATTATCCCTTCCTTAAGACCATTCCGGCAATGCCGTTGGGAAAAAAGAGAAGTATAATCAAAGCCAGGAGAGAAACCACCGCATAATCCAGTTGGCCCAGGTATTGGAGCCATTGGCCGGTTAAAATGATAAATAAAGAGCCCAGGATAGGTCCGATAATGGTGCGTCTGCCGCCGATAATGACCGCAATGATAATCTGCAGGACCACGGAGATGGAGACCACCACACTCACGGAGGCGGTGCCCAGATAAAAAACCAGCATCGCCCCGGCTAAACCTGAAAAAAAGGCGCTGACGCCGAAGGCCAAGACTTTGTACTTGGTCAGGTTGAACCCTAAACTTTCCGCGGCTATGGGATCTTGAGCCCCAGCCTGTAGAATAAGACCGACGGGCGAGGCCGCGATGGTGAGGAAAATAACGGCGCTGATGGCCATAAACACTAAGGCCAAATAATAATTAACGAGATTGCTGGCAGAAAGCATGCCGGGAAGCGAGATGCCGATCTCCCCTCCGGTATACTGGGCAAAGATCGTGATAACCTGGTCCAATATCAGCACCGAGACGAGGGTGATTAAACCGAAATAAGGGCCCCGGAGCCGCAACGCCGGGGCTACCAGCAACAGACCGGCGATGACCGCCACACTGGTTCCCAAAATGATGCAAACCACCACCGGCAAACCGGTATTGACATTGAACAGCGCCGCGGTATAGGCGCCCACGCCGATGAGAAAGGTGGGACCGAAATTGACCTCCCCGGAGTAGCCGAAGAGCAGGTCCCAGGACATAGCGAAAACCGAGAAGTACAGGGCGATAGTTAAAGTGCCCAGCAGATACAGGGATACGAACTGGGGCAGAGAGGCGAAACCGATGAGGGGGATCAGGCCAAACTTAAGGATATTGGTCCTGGAGAGTTGTAATTGCATAGGGTCTGGTCCTAAAACCTCCCGAATAGACCGCGTGGTTTAATAAAAAGTATCAGGATGAGCACGAAAAAAGCCGGCAGGGCGGTGTAAGAGGGCGATATGAGGTAGGCCGTAATAGTCCCCAGATACCCTATGATATACGAGGCAAAAAAAGAACCGGTAATACTGCCCAAACCACCCAGCACCACTATCGAAAAGGCTAAGCCCGTCAACTCCGGCACAGACGAGGCCGAGGCGCCCAAAAAAGAAGCAAGCAACACCCCCGAAACTCCGGTAAGCAAACCATAAATTCCCCACAGGAGAATATAGACCTTCTTCAGCTCGACGCCCATGAGGGCCAGTCCCGTATGACTCATGGAGGCTGCCAAAAGCAATTTTCCCGTCTTGGTTCGATTAATGAGAAGGTAGAGCAAGCCTATGACAACTAAAGAAACTATAGCCAGGATAACCTCGTTATAAGTGATGCTTATGTTAACGATATGCACCGCCCCGTGAGTGAAGGGCTCAATAACGATAGGGGTCGAACCGAAGGTGTAGTCCAGCAGGCCTTGAATTATCATGGCCCACAGAAGTGTCGCGGTCAGGATGAAGACCTCCTTTTCTTCTCTGGGAATCTTCTTGGATTGGTCCAGCGGCTGCACCACCAGGAAGAATAGTAGATAGGAAACGATTACGGAGGTGAGAACGCCAACGGCTATTCCGGCCGCTAAAGGTAACTTAAAAAAACTAATGAAAAACCAGGCGACCATCGCCGGCAGCACCAGAAAGGCGCCATGGGCGAGGTTCAAGATGCCTGCGGTGCCGAATATGAGAGAAAAGCCGACGGCGCCCAGCGCATAAATAGAGCTGATGATAAAACCACTAATTAATATCTGGAAGACAACCTGCATAGGCATTTCTTCTTTTTCTGGAGAAAAGGTGGAGGCAATAACATTAAAAGTGTCGATAGGGGCTGAGGTGAAGATGGCAGAAACTGACCGGAGAGTTCAACAGATCCATAACCTTTCGGGTCGTTACGTTGGGCCAGGAATGATAACGAGCCTCTGCAGACCGACACAGGCTTACGGTTCCTGGGTTATGGGTCCCTCAAACCGTAAGCCTGTGGCCGAATCGAGACCAACCGGTCCTATTTAGATGAACCTTTTTTCTGCACAAAACTTGGGACGATTAAGGAACCCGTGGCCGCCTCTTTAGGCCAGACCGTTACCAGTTGGCCCTTTTGCCATTGCAGCAGCACGCCCATCCCCAGGCCTTTGCCGAATTTGATGCCATGAGCAAAGGGGCTGCTGCGGTCATAGAACTCAATGTTCCCGATGACGCCGGTATAACGGGTCTCCTCCAGAGCCTTGATCAAGGCATCGGTTTGGGTAGATTTGGCCTTCTCCATGGCTTCTTTCAAGACATAGATGGCATCATAAGTAGTGTAACCGGCGTAGGCGGGGCTGATGTGAAACTCCTTCTCATAGGCTTGCACGAAGGGGATCGTTTTGGGGGTGATGGGGCTGGGCGAACCTTCGGCTTGGGTGATAATCCCCTCGGTGGCGCCGTTGGTTTTTTCCCAGAAATCCGTGGTGCTGGCCTGGGCGTCCACCCCGGCAATCAGCAGGGGGATTTGCTGTTCATGCCACTGCACCGTCGGCTTCAGTCCCACATGAGCCCAGCCGGTGATGAGAACATCGGGATGTTCTTTCTCGATGGCCGCGAAAATGGGGGTAAAATCGTTGGTGTCTGGGGCAAAGCGCATATGGCCGACAACCTTTAAGCCCGCGGCCGGCAAATATTTTAAATACCCCTCGTCCAGAGGCTCGGTCCAGGCGGCATTTTCACTGGCCACATAGGCGGTCTTATATCCCAACTTCCCGACCAAGTCATCCTGGGCGAAGCTGCACACCATTTCCGCCATCTCGGTGGCGTTGTATTTCAGTTGAAAAACATACTTGTTGGCATCATAGTCGTCGTGCACCAACTGGGTTATTTTGGGGGAGGCGGCACCGGTGGTAATGTAGATAGTATGCAAGCGGGCGGACCAGGGCGCCAGGGATAAGGCGATCTCGCTGATCCAACTGCCTACCACCGCTACTGCATGGTCGTTATAAACTGCCCTTTGGAAATTCTGAACCGCTTCTGCAGACTTCTCCTGGTTATCGTAGACGATCAGCTTTATCGGCTGCCCATTGACGCCGCCTTTGGCATTAATCTCCTCGGCCGCAAGCTGCGCCCCATTCACTATGGCTTTGCCGACGAGCGTGGCTGATTCCGCGATGATGACGAGGTTAACGGGCTCTGCCGCCGGCGCCGGAGAAACGAAACACATAAAGGAGAAAAGGATGCCCAAGACCATAAAAACCCGCGACCTTTTAGCCAAAGTTCTCATGCAAGCCTCCTTTACCGGGACTGGTTAATAGTAGATTTTAAAACTGCTCCTCTATTTCTCTCGACGGACCCAGAGCTTAATCCGGGTTCCGCCCGTAGCGCCTTCCACAAAGACATACTCCTCAAATCTCGGGCGGTCAAGGAATGGCAGCCGGTTTATGGTTCATAATAGGCAACGCCGTTGCTTTATTTGATTAATAGACCGGCGAGTTTGCCCTTGTCAAGAAATCTTTGGCCTGGTCTGCTATTCCGGGGGGGCGGGTTACCCTGACGCGGCCTGGATAATTTTTTTCAAGTCAGGTTTGGAAACCTTGCCCATGGCATTCCTGGGCAATTCCTGAAGTATGATAACCTCTTGGGGAACCTTATACGTGGCGAGCCGCTCCTTACCCCAGGCCCGGAGTGATTTGGTATCCAGGCTGGCGCCAACCCGCAGCACCAGGACCGCGACCACCCGCTCACCCCAAACCGGGTCCGACACTCCCACCACCGCGACTTCGTTGATATCCGGGTGGGTCAGGAGGGTCGCCTCGATTTCCAGGGCGGAGACCTTGTAGCCGCCGGTCTTGATAATATCCACGCTGCTGCGGCCGAGAATGCGATAGATGCCGTTTTCCTCCACGGCCACGTCGCCGGTCAGGAACCAGCCATCCCGGAAAGATTTCTTCGTTTCCTCCGGCTTGCCCCAATATTCCAGGAAGACCGCCGGCCCCCGGATTTCGATCTCTCCCGGAGTTCCGGCAGGCGCCGGCGCACCCAGCTCCATCAGCCGCGCCTCCACACCCGGCAAGGGAGTTCCGACGCATCCGGGAAATCGCTTCCCATGCAGCAGGTTGGAAAGGCCCATGCCGATCTCGGTCATCCCATACCTCTCCAGGAGGACGTGTCCGGAGATCTCCTGCCACCTCTCCAGGGTCGGCACCGGCAGGGCCGCGGAACCAGATACCATGAGCCGCATCCGGCGGCAACCCTCGGACCTTCGTTTCTGCTCGATGGGGGCGGCCTTCTCCCAGGCTTCGATGAGTTTGACGTAAATGGTGGGTACGGCCATGAACAGGGTCAGACCGCCCTGGGCGATGCGGTCCCAGACCTTCTGGGCATTGAAGGCGGGAAAGATCTCGCATGCCGCCCCTACCCAGAGAGCGCAGGAGATCACGTTCACAATCCCGTGGATATGATGCAAGGGCAAGACTTCCAGGATCCGGTCATCCGGGGTCCATCCCCAGGCCTCAACCAGACTGGTAATCTGTGCGGCAATGTTCTCATGGGTGGTCACCACCCCCTTGGGCTTGCCCGTGGTGCCGCTGGTGTAAAGGATCATGGCCCGCCGCGAGGGAGCCACCCCTGGCAGGGAACCCGGGGGATGCCCCAGCGCTTCCAGGCTCAGGCCGAATCTCAGCCGGCGTTCCCTGGCAAGGGGCTCGACCCGATCGGCCAAATCCGGATGCGCCACCACCGCCGCGGGCCTGGTGTCCTCAAGCACGTATTCCAATTCCGGCCGGGGATGGAAAAGAGACAGCGGCACCGCAATCCCGCCGGCGCGCCAGATCCCCCATTGCAGCGCCACGTACTGAAACCCCGGCGGCGCCAGAAAAGCCACCGGCTTCTCCTCTAAATCCACGGCGCCATTTAAGAGCCAGGACGCCACCCTAGCGGACGCCTCCAGGAGTTGCCGGTAGGAAAAACTACCTTCCGGGGCGACCATGGCCAGTCGCTCCGCATGCTGTTCAGCTTTGTCAATGAGAAGTATCGACATGACACCTCCATCATTTTCCAGCGGTTTCATCTTCCGGGGGCGCGGCCGCGGGGTCGCCAGTCCCCAATCGGGGCCGCCCCCCGCAGTGGCGGCGACTCACTCCCGGAAAACCTCAATAACCCAAATCCTCACCCACCAGTTTGACGTGAATCCGCTTTTCCAACATATGGCCCTCGATAATTAACCACATGTTGCAGATGCGCTGGGGGCTGTGACAATCCTGGCACACCCCGGTTTCCCCGCAGGGCGTCGGCATATGCAAACGCATGGCATTGAGGGGGGCGGCGTAATGTTTCACCCGGGCCATGGCGGTATCCAGGTCGGGGGCCACCTTATTCATCCCCACCACCAGGATGACCTTCTTGGGCCCGAAGCACATGGCCGCCACCCGGTTGCCGGTGGCATCCAGGTTGACCAGTTGGCCGTCCAGGGTCAAGGCGTTGGAGCTGGCGATCATATAGTCGGCGGTCAGTCCCTGCAGCCGCCGGGCCATGATCTCTTCCGGCGTCAGCCCCGGAATAAACGGATCAATCACCGTCACCCCGGATTTAAGGGCCAGGGCCTCCCACAACCCCATTTCCACCAGGGACATGGAGCCGCAGCGGCTGACCGTGGCCCCCGCCGGAATCATCTTGACGATCTCTTCCCGGGCCGCAGCCGCGGTGGGGGCATAGCTGGCCTCCAGCCGCCGCTTGGTCAGGCGCTTGAGCAAATGTTCCGCCAGCTTTTCCCGGTACTTGACCTGAGCAGCGTCCATGATGCCTCCTTCCTGCCGCATCCAGGGCGGCCAAGGCGAGCCGGTAATCCGGCCAAACCCGCCATCAGTCCGGCTGGTCGACGGGCTTGGTTTCCGGAATCATATAGATGTCGGCGTGGGTCAGGGCCAGACAGCCCAGGGCGGCGATGAAGGCCACCGCGGCCATGACAAAAAAGCCGCTGATAAACGTCCCGGTGACATCCACCAGGCGTCCGATAATGGGCGGAAATACCATGACCCCAATGGCTCCCCAGGTATTGACAAACCCCATGGCCACCCCGGGACAGTGCGGACAGTTGTCCCGGGCGGCGTTAAAGATCCCGGCGAAGGGCAATCCCGCCATAATGCCGGTAAAGATAATGGCCAGCACGGCCACGCCCACGGTGGACGACAACCCCATCCAAACGAATCCCAGCGCCAGCCCGGCACAGGCGGCCGCCAGCAGGTTTTTGGTCGTCACAAATTTGTGGCCCAGGATGAAACCGCCCAGCGGACGGGAAAAGATCCCCAGGAGCAAGACGATGGAGCCGATCATGCCGGCAACCTTGGGAGCCAGGTGGATGCTCTTGATCAACAGCGTATTAACCCAGACGCCGCAGGCAATGATCGCGCCAAAAGTGGCCAACTGCGCCAGGGAGAGCAGCCAGATATTGCGGCTGCCGAAAACACTGGGCCAGTCGATTTTGGGGATGGTCACCGCCCGGGGAGTATCCGGGGCAAAGAAGTACCACAGGATTAACAGCACCCCCGCCATGCCGCCGGTGATCATGAAGATATTGTGCCAGCCCACCAGCGGCAGGAGTTGCGGGATGCCGTAAATCACAAACCCGGACCCCAAGAGGATCGACCCGCCGTAAACCCCCTGGGCCCGCTGGATTTCCTTGCCGAGAAAGAAGGTGGTGACGTAACGCGCCCCGGCGATAAAACAGATGCCGGTACCGATGCCGATGATGAACTTCAATAACAGAATGGCATAATAGGAATTGGATAGCCCGATGATGACATTGCCGGCGGTGATGATCAGGAGCGCGATATTGACCAGTTTCTTGGCGCCGAATTTATCTGCCAGCGCCCCTCCCGGGATCTGCAAGGCTCCATGGGTCAGGAAAATGGCGGTGGTCAGAAACCCCGCCAGCGCGAAAGTGATTTCCAGCTGCTTGACCAGGGTGGGGATCAAGGGACCGTGGTTGGTATAGTTGGCCGAAAAGATAAAACCCAGGAGGCCGCCGAACCACAGCGCTTTCCATCTTTGCGCCCATATTTCTTCCATTTTTTCTTCTCCTCTTAGCAAAGCAGGGATTACCCGTTGAAGAAAATTTTCCGGGGACCCTGCCGGCCGGGACCAGCATCTCGGTAAGACGCCCCCGGCGGTTTAGCGGCCAGGGCGATGGCGGGACCGCCGTCGATGGCCTTTAGGTCCTGCTGCGGTTCAACTGGCTGAAAATGTGGCGAATTTTATTAGGCCGGCGTCCTCACCTCCTCCTGGGGATATTGTGCCTGAAATACCCGGACCACGGCGGCCGGGACTTCGACCCCAGGCCCGGGGGCCTTCCCTGGCAATGGGGTCTAAACCATCTGAGCCGCGCCGGGCTCCGGAGGCACCCCGGGGGTCGCGGGGGGCCACGGGGCGGCCGCCAGGATTACCGCGCTGGAAAGAATTGGAAAAATTTGGTTATTTTGACTTCCTGATAGAGGACCAAGGGGACGATGCGGGTGTTCATTTCAGGAATAAGCCTCTGGATGCATAATCTACAAATATGAATTATCTGTCAATGATATTTATTATCGGGAATTGACGGAGATGTAATTCATACCGCTGCGGTGATAAGCGTCGATCTTGGCAAGTAATCCTTTATCGAGGTTTCTACGGCGAGTTGTTCTGGCTTATCAGTAGGGAAAATAATTCAGTTTGCTCGGAATCTGTGCTATCGTCTCGCCGAGGAAAGGATGCGGCTCTAAATAGAAGCCATCGGGAATTTTCCCGGGGCACAGAGGTTTAAAAACCATTTTTCGATTAATAAAGTGGCGGTGAGGCCAATCTAATTATCAAAATTCTTAGGCGAGGAGAAATGCTATGTCAACACCGGCATTGAAGAAAGGCGGTAAATTTACCTTGGTGGTCATCTTTCTGGCTGGCTTGACCCTGGGGGCGGCCATTCCTTGGGCCTTGGGGTACGAGCCGCATATGGTCAGCGCCCTGAGACTGCTGCGCAACGCCCGGGTGGAACTGGTCCAGGCGATCCCCAACAAAGCCGGCCACCGGGAGCGGGCCATTGACCTGGTGGACCGGGCTATCGTACAAGTGGAGAAGGGCATCGAGGTTTCCAGATAGACGGCGGCGGATGACCACCACGCCGGGATCGGCGTGGAGCACCATTCGGTAAAACACCGTGAGCAAGGATGAATTGCGGGCTTTGGTGGGGGAGTAACGGTAAAGATATTCACCTAGGTATTCAGCAGGACAAAAAAGGGGTTAGCCAAAAGCGGCTAACCCCTGGTTTTTTCTGGCTCCCCGGGACGGACTCGAACCGCCGACCAAGTGGTTAACAGCCACCCGCTCTACCAGCTGAGCTACCGGGGAGTGACGTCTGCTGCTGGCTGGGGGACCAGGATTCGAACCTGGATAGGCAGATCCAGAGTCTGCAGTCCTGCCGTTAGACGATCCCCCAGCGGATGAAACCTATTTTTTATATGAAGTTGGCGGGGGTTTGTCAAGAAGCCCCCGCATCCGGATTATCCCCAGCTCGCTGCGGCCCCTTCATAGGTCAGGTCACTGAACAGGCTGGCCCCCCCTACCAGGATGATGAATTTCCAGTAATGCCTTGAGGTGATCTGGGCCTGGGGGCTATTAGCGAACGATCAGGACGCTGCAGGGGGCGTGGCGGCTCACCTTTTCCGCGGTGGTGCCCAGCAGGGCCCAGACTCCGGAAAGGCCGCTGTGGCCCACCACGATCAGGTCAAAGCCGCCTTCCCTGGCCACCTCGAGGATGGTCTTGGATGGGTGGCCCGGGCGCATCATGGTCTTCAGATCTATTCCGGCCTCCTGCGCCCGACTGCCCGCCGATTTCAAGAGTTTGCCATATTGCCCATTAGCAAACTCCTTCTCTTCCTGCACTTCATCAATAGTACCGGCGAACCTGGGTAAGCGCTCCTCCACCGCCAAGGCGGATAGCTCCGCCTGGTGGACTTTGGCGAGATTAATCGCCGCTTCCAGGGCCCTATTGGCGCCATCAGAACCATCGTAGCCCAACAAGATTTTCTGGTACATCTTCTACCTCCAGAGCCGTTTCTTTGGGCAGGGTCAGCCGGTTTTAAGAAATTAAACTCCGCCGGGCCGATAACCACGATCCCCCCAAAAATTCGCTGCTCTTTCTGATGAATCTCTAAGCGTAGCCCCAAAAATCATCGGTTTATTGTGCCCCAACCGGAGAATTTTTTCAATCTTCGGGCATGTGCAGGAAATGTTCCGAGGTACCCGGATACTGGGAAGAATCTTTTCCGGGCGAGCCGACCTTGCCAGGGTAGAACCAGATTTGCCCAATCAGGGTGGGAATCACCGCCGAGCCGATGACTGCGGTCACCAATAGGGAATACTGCGCCTGGGTTATGTATCCATAGTTTAGGCCATAGAGAGCGGAGATGCTGCCAAAGGTCAGACCGGTGCACATCATGCAGGTGGTGTAATTGACCTCCCGTGGCGGCATCCGGAATAATCGGCAGGTAGGCCAGACTCCGAGAATCTTGGTGATCATCTTTGACGAAAATAGGGCAAGCAAGACACCGAACCCGGCTAGCAAAGCAGGCAAAGACACCAGGGTCCCAGCCTTGAGAAAGAAGAACGGCGTGAGCAAGGCAAAAACGATGGAGCGCAGGCGCAGCATGATCGCTTTATTGCGGACAAATAAGCCCGCCACCACTATGCCGAAGATATAAGCAGGCAGCACGGCCTCGCTGCGTGCGGTGACCGACAGGGCGCCCAAGGCGCAAAGGACCAGGAAAATGAATTTTATTTCAGGTTCGCTCACGCGGCCGCCCCACCGGGCGAAGACCCGACGGCTCAGGGTGGGGATGAAAACCAGGACTAAGGTGGTCACCACCACAAAAATCACCAGCCAGTAGTCGTAGTTGGCGAAGATCAGGCCCAGGGCCAGCACCGTGCCCAGGTCGTTGACGAAGCAGGCGGCCAGGATGAGCTTACCCAACTCCGTCTCATTGAGCCCCGTCTCTACCATGACCGCATACACCACCGCCATGGAGGTGGTAGACAGGGCGATGCCCGCAATCTGGGCGGCCTGGAGACTCCATCCGGCAACGTAATAGGCATATGCCATGCACCCCAGAAAGGGGCACAAAAAAGCGATGGTGCCGATGGTGAGGGTAGGTATTAACTGTTTGCGGAAGGTCTTAGGTTCGATCTCGGCTCCGGCCAGGAAGGTCAGGACTACCGAACCAAAGCCGGCCAGGAAGTTGATCCAGGCATTCGGCTGAAAGATGGCGAAACCGAAATGAGTCCCGCAGTTGCCGGCCACAAAGCCCAAGAAGATCTCCACCAGGGCCACGGAAATCCCAATGCGGATGGAGATCAGACTGGCCAGGAACGCCAACCCGATCCAGGCCGTCGCCGTATACCAAACTTGCTCCATGATGTGCTCCTTCGACGATCTTGAGGCGGGCGCTACATAAAAATAGCCCCTGATCGCCTTAGCTGATCAGGAGCCATCAGTGTCATCACGGTTCGGGCAGATTATCCTCCGCCCCGGCGGACTCCATCGCCTAATCTTGGGATAATTTAACCCCGGTCCCCGGCCTGGTCAAGGAAAATGTGCCAAAATTCACAAATCCTCTCTTTTAAAGTTGACATCAAGGCTCTTTTGAAGAAATAATTAAAGCCACGACGGCGATGAAGTCCGCCTTAATTGTCCGCGGTGGGCCGTGGGCTGATGACTTCTGCTCTCCTTTAAGGGGCAGAAGTTTTTTTTTGCTCCTCATAACCGGGAGAAGTTATGGGAGTTTACCGGGAACTGAAAGAAGACCTGGAAGGGGAGCTGCGCCGGCTGGCCGCGCTGCCGGAAGTGAGGGAGCCGCTCCTGACGCAACTGCTGGACAAGTTGCGGCAAAACCGCTTCAATCTGGTGGTCCTGGGGGCCTTTAAACGGGGGAAAAGCACCCTGATCAACGCCTTGATGGGTGAGGCCGTGCTGCCCACCTCCATCATCCCCCTCACTTCGGTGGTTACCATCCTGGGTTACGGCGAACGCCTGGAGATCCGCGTCCATTTTCAAAACGGCCAACGCACCGTGATTACCCAGGGGGAATTGGCGGCTTATATCACCGAGAAGGGCAATCCCAGGAACCATAAAGGGGTGCGGGAGGTGGAGATCGCCTATCCCTCAGATTATCTCCGGGACGGGGTGCGCATCATTGACACCCCGGGGGTGGGCTCGGTCTATAGTCACAACACTGAAGTCGCTTATAATTATCTCCCCCAGGTGGACGCCGCGGTCTTTGTGGTTACCGTGGACCCGCCCCTGTCCGCCGCCGAAGAGGATTTCTTGAAGGATATCCGGGAATATGCCCACAAGCTATTCTTCGTTCTGAATAAGATCGACTATGTGGCTGAGGCTGAGCGGCAAGAGGCCCTGGACTTTACCGCGGAGGTCCTGCGCGGCAACCTGGACGCCCCAAGGGTGATGATCTTTCCGCTCTCCGCCAAGCTGGGCCTGGAAGGCAAGGCCAATGGCGGCTCCGCCATATTGGCTGCCAGCCTCCTCCCCCAATTTGAAGATTACCTGCGCCGGTTTCTTTATCAGGAAAAGGGCCGGGTATTGCTGATTTCCTGTATCAACGGGGCACTGAAAGCCCTGAATGACTCCACCCTGGCCCTCCAGGTGGAACGCCAGGCCGGCGCCATCCCTCTCAAAGAGCTGGAGGAGAAAATCGCCCGCTTCAACCAGGAATTGCAGGGCCTGGAGAAGGAACGGGAGATGTCCCTCTTCCTGTTGGATGGGCGAGTCAAAGGGCTGGTGGAGGAGTTGAACCGCGACCTGGAAGCCTTTAAGCGGGAAACCGACGCCGGGCTGCGCCTGGAAGTGGAGGCCGAGTTCCACCGGAAAAGCCGCCTGGCCCTGGACCTGCGGAAGGAGATGGAAGGATACCTGTTCGCGGCATTGCGGGATGTCTTCCTGGATTGGCGGCGCCGCGAAGTTGAGAAACTGGCGCGGTCGCTGGCCGACACCCAGCAGGAGTTCGCCTCCCGGATTAACGGCATCCTGGAGCGCCTGACGCAATTGACCGCCCGGATCTTTGACTTTTCCCTGCGGGGTTTCGCGGCGGAGGAAACCTTCACTGAAAAGAGCCGCTTCGGGTTCAAATTTAAAGAAGAACCGGTGGGCCTGGAAATCCTGCAAATGACCGTGGCTTCCTTGCTCCCCCGGGCCCTTACCAAGGGCCTGCTGCTCAAAAAGCTTCTGGAAAACGTGGCTGCATTGGTGGATAAGCATTGCGGCCGCCTGCGTTACGATTTTCAGCAGCGGCTCCAGGAATTGACCCGGGATTTCCGGAAAGACTGGCTCTCCAGGATCGATGACACCACCCAAAGCATTCGTCAGGCGCTGGAGCGGGCCAGGGCCCAGAAGCAGAGCAGCGCCCAGGCGGCGGCGCGGCGGGCCGGAGAAATGGAGCAAAGATTAACCGAAATCTCCCGGGGTGAAGGCACGTTATTGGGATTGAAGGCCCGGGTTGAAAAGTCCCTACCCTGAGTTAGAAAACATTTAACCTGGGCGAAAAGAAGGAAATCCACCCTTGATATTTGGCAACCCAATCTTATTTTCTGGGCAGGCCTCTAACCATTCTTCCCCTGGAGGTGACCTATGAAAGAGTATGCAGAAATCATGCGGCAGCAGAAGCTCCCCAAAGTAGGGCAGGTGGTGCGCAGCAAGAAATTCGGCACCGAATGGCGCGTCATGGAGAAGAAAGAGGTTTGGCAGAACATCGACCCCGACCCCCAAACCGGGGAGACCCGCATGATCCCGGCCGTCTATCTCAATTTCTGGAGGGTCCAGGAAGGGGTCATGCCGGGGGTGGGCAGGATGATGGGGTTTTTGTACACCCTTTACGACAACACCTTTGACCTCAATTGGGACCTCGCCTGAGAGAGAGGGCGCTCACCTTCCAGGGCGCATCCTTACGGGGCCAAGTTCCCAAATTTGGCCCCGTTTTTCATAATTTTTCATATTTTTCGTATTTTTCGTAATTTTTCGTAAGGGGAGGGAACATGACCCGGATCATCCTGGTGCGCCACGGCCAGACCCCCTGGAACAAGGATCAGATCTTTCGCGGTTCCCGGGACATCCCCCTGAACGACACCGGCCGGGAAGAAGCCCGGCTGGCGGGGGAATGGCTCAAGGGAGAGGCCATCCAGGCCGCCTACTGCTCCCCCCTGTCCCGGGCCCGGGACACCGGCGAGGCCATCGCCCGGCACCACGGCCTGCGGGTGGAAGATCTGCCGGGACTGAGCGACCTCTGTTACGGAGATTGGGAAGGCCTGCCCCTGACGGAGGTCAAGGTGAAATACGCCGACCTCTACCGTCGCTGGGAGACCGCCCCCCACACCGTGCGCTTTCCCCAGGGTGAAACCCTGGATGAGGTGAAGCAACGGGGGCTGGCCGCGGTGGCCGGGGTGGTGGCCAGCCACCCGGACCAGACCGTCCTGCTGGCAGCCCACCGGGCGGTGAACAAGGTCCTCATCGCCGCCTTCATCGGCCTGGATAACTCGAACTTCTGGCGCATCGCCCAGGACACCACCGCCATCAACCGCTTCCATTGGACGGGCGGCGCCTGGCAGATCGTCTCACTCAACGACACCTGCCACCTGCGAGGCCTGAGTCGCGGCGAGTACGTGGATTTTTAGAGAGAAAGGGAGGATTCCGGGGGGGGAGGATCGGGGGACACCGGCAAGACCCCAGCGCTCCTGTCCCAGCCCCTCCCCCAATCTTCCCTTCCCCGGCGCCAACCCTGCCGATTCCTCCGACTGCCGGAATAATTCAACCGGACCAGTAGAAAATGAAAAATTAGACATTAACTTTTAAGGAAGCTTTGCCGCGGCATTACGAAGCGGCGATTTTACCAGAAAATCACGGTTGCCTTAAAAGGAGAATCCACCGAGGGTGCGTCCCTTCGGGGAAAATCACCTGGATGGCGGCCGGTTCCAGATGGTTCATCCTCGCCCCGGGACCAGGGGCGCCACCAAGAGAGGCGAGCTCTGATGGAAAGATCCAAAGAACACAAATGGAGTGGAGAAAAAGGCAAGAAGTTCGGTCATGCCGGCCGGGTCAACGACCCCTACGAGCTGGCGGCTGGCCAGGAAGCGGCGGTTTGCCAGGACTGCCACGCCGTCTACCAGAGCAAGCGCTGGTTCTTTGATGGGAACCTTTACGACAAACTGGCGGGCGCCGGCAAGGTGCGGCAGGTGGTCTGTCCCACCTGCCGCAAGATCAAGGACCGTTACGTGGAAGGCTACCTCACCCTGAGCGGTGAGTTTTGGGTCCAGCACCGGGAGGAGATCGTCAAGCTGCTGGAAAAGGAAACCGGCAAGGTGGGGAAGCGCAACTGCGCTGACCGCATTATCCAGATGATTCCGGAGGCGGACGGTAAGCTGGTAGTGGAGACCACCACCGAGAAGCTGGCCCAACACCTGGGCCGCACCATCTCCAGGGCCTATAAGGGCGACCTGAGCTTCCACTGGAGTGAACCCAACCGGTTCGTGCGGGTTTACTGGACCCGGTAAGGGAAGAAAGTTTTCGGTTTTCCGTTTTTCCGTATCGAGGAAGAAAAAGCAGGGTTATCTGCTAGCTGCCGGCAGTTGAGGCGGGCTGGCACCGCGCCGCTGAGCGCCGCGTGATATTTTGTTAATAAAATCCAGGTCTTATGATGGTTAACCTGATTTTTTCCGCTTGGGCGCCGTCGCGGCTGGTGACCGCGGCCAGGCCGGTGGACTAATTGCCGCTACGGGCCTCCCTGGCCGTTTTTAATGCGCTGGATGAGGTTCGAGACCGATACGGGTTCGGTGACCGGGAGGAGCCGGACCTCACCGCCGTAGGCCTGGACGATCTCCCGCCCGGCCACCTGGACCTCCGGGTAATTGCTCCCCTTGGTAAGGATGTCCGGTTTGAGGCCGGCCAGGATTTCCGGCAGCCGGGAGCTTTCAAACAGGGTGACGTAGTCCACCGCTTCCAGGGCCGCCAGGATGCGCAAGCGTTGAGCTTCGCCGATGACCGGGCGGCCCTCCCCTTTCACCAGACGCACCGAAGCGTCGCTGTCCAGGGCCACCACCAGGAGGTCTCCCAGGCGCCGGGAATCCTCCAGGAACTTGATGTGGCCGGCGTGGAGCAGGTCGAAGCAGCCGTTGGTGAAGACCACCTTCCGACCCTGGGCCTGGAGATGGGACACCTTGAGGCCCAATTCGGCCAACCCCAGGATCTTATCCTCCAGGCCGGCGGACCGGCGTCCCAGCTCCCGCTCCAGTTCCGCCCGGAAGATGGGGGCGGTGCCCACCTTGCCCACCACCACGCCGGCGGCGATGTTGGCCAGCGTGGCGGCCAGCGCCGGGTTGCCCCAGCAGGCCAGCCCCAGGGCTACGACCGCGGCCACCGTGTCCCCGGCCCCGGAGACGTCGAAGACCTCCTGGGCCCGGGTGGGGATATGCAGCTCCGGGCCTTGCCGGGGGAAGAGGAGCATGCCCTCGGCCCCCAGGGTAATCAGCAGATGGTCCAGGCCCAGGTCCTCCCGGAGTCCGGCCCCGGTCCGGACCAGTTCCTCCCAGTCGGACAGGGAGTGGCCGGCGGCCAGTTCCGCTTCCTGGCGGTTAGGAGTGATGACCGTGGCTCCGGCGTAACTGGAGAAATCCGGCCCCTTGGGGTCCACCACCACCGGCAGCCCCTGACTGCGCCCCCGTCTGATGACCTCCTGCAGCAATGGGACGGTGAGGGCCCCCTTGGCGTAATCGGACAGGACGATGGCGGAGAGCCGGGGCAGGCGGTCCTGGAGAAAGCTGGCGGCCGCCGCCAGGAAATCCGGGCCGGCCGGGCTGCGGGATTCCCGGTCGATGCGCACCACCTGCTGGGTGTTGCCCATGACCCGGGTCTTGCGGGAGGTGCGCCGCTTAGGGTCGGCGAAGAGGCCGGCGTCGTCCACTCCCAGCCGGCTAAGCTCCCGGCGCAACAGGCTGCCGGGATGGTCGTCGCCCACCAACCCCAGGACTTCCACCTGGGCCCCCAGGGCCACCAGGTTGTTGACCACGTTGCCGGCGCCACCCAGGGTGCGGGTTTCCCGCTCCACGTCCACCACCGCCACTGGCGCCTCCGGGGAGATGCGCGCCACCCGCCCCCAGAGGTACTCGTCCAGCATGAAATCCCCGACCACCAGGACCCGCAGGGCGGAGAAGCCGGAGAGGTCCAGGCGCCGCAACTCCTCCCCGATACCCAAATCTTCGCTACCGCCACCTGACTTGCTCTGGGACACTGCCGGCTCCGCTCCTTGCTTCGTAATCTAGGGCCCCAACAGGGCGCAGGCTCAAGATGCGTTCCCCCGCGGGAGTTGGGGAACGAGAAACCGAATGGCCCAAACCTGGCCGGACCCTACTGCGGGTATCCCCCCGGGAACGCCTGGCTTATTGGGCGTTCACCGGCTGGCCGATGTAAAAGTACCTGAACCCCAGCTTGGCCATCTTATCGGCCTGGTAAAGGTTACGGCCGTCGAAAATCACCGGGGCCTTCAGCAGGGATTTGATCCGGTCGAAGTCCGGCTCCCGGAACCTGGGCCATTCGGTACAGATGATGAGGGCATCGGCCCCCTCCAGGGCCTCGTAGCTGGAGGTGGCAAAACTGACGGCCTGCTGGTTCCCCAGGTATTTGCGGGTGGCCGCGATGGCCTCGGGGTCGTGGGCCTGAAGGCGCGCCCCGGCTGCCGCCAGGCTGGCAATGAGGGCGAGGGCCGGGGCCTCCCGAATGTCGTCGGTCTGAGGTTTGAAGGAGAGGCCCCACAGGGCAAAGACCCGCCCCTGCAGATCGCCGTGGTAATAATCCGCGATGCGTTCCACAAAGATTCGCCGTTGCTCCTGGTTGATGGCCTCCGCGGCTTCCAGGATGCGGGGGGCGTAGCCCCGGGACCTGGCAGTGTGGATCAGGGCCTGCATGTCCTTGGGAAAACAGGAACCGCCATAGCCCAGGCCCGGGAACAGAAAGAGGGGGCCGATGCGGCGGTCGGAGCCGATGCCTTGGCGGATCATTTTGATATCGGCCCCGGTGCGGCTGCAGATGTTGGCCATTTCGTTGATGAAGGAGATCTTGGTGGCCAAAAAGGCATTGGCGGCATACTTGGTGAGTTCGGCGGAAACCACGTCCATGATGATGATGGGGGCGTTGGTGCGCACGAAGGGTTCATAAAGCTCCTTCATCAACTCCCCCACCCGGACGTCGTCGCAGCCCACCACCACCCGGTCCGGCTTCATGAAGTCGTCCAGAGCGGTGCCTTCCTTGAGGAATTCCGGGTTGGAGACCACGTCAAATTCCAAGACCTCGCCCCGGGCGGCCAGCTCCTCCTGGATGACCTGGCGCACCTGGACCGCGGTGCCCACCGGCACCGTAGATTTCTCCACGATCACCTTGTAGCCGTTCATGTGGCGGCCGATCTCCCGGGCCACCTGCAGGACCATGGACAGGTCGGCCGAGCCGTCCCGGTCCTGGGGGGTGCCCACCGCGATGAAGCAGACCAGGCTCTGCTGCACCGCAGTGGCCAGGTCGGTAGTGAACCTCAGGCGGTTGTCCCGGACATTGCGCTTGACATAGTCCTCCAGCCCCGGCTCGTAAATGGGGATGCCCCCCTGCTCCAGGGCCTCCACCTTGGTGACCTCCGCGTCCACCAAAATGACGTCGTTACCCATTTCGGCAAAGCAAGCCCCGGTCACCAGACCGACATAGCCTGCCCCGATGATGGCCAATTTCATTAAGGTCAACCTCCTTGAAAATTCTCAGGCGGTGGGTGGCGGAACCGATTTAATCCGGGATGAGCCGAAAAAACTCCCCTTACAAAAATACGAAAAATATGAAAAACCAATTTATCCAGTTTGACTAAAAAAAGCTATCGGCCGCTCCCGGGGCCGCAGCCCCCTCATTAAAAGTAATCGGGGGCTTGCTCTTTGGCTTTGGTTCCCGAGAAGTGCACCGGGGTGTGATTCATCTTCTCTCCCAAGCCGGGAATGAAGACGACGGCCGACACCCGCTTGTCGTCCGGGCGGTCGGTAAAGGAGAGGGCCACCCCCCAACACTGGCGCTGAAAAACCACCCCGTAATTGTTTTCCAATTGTTTATTGGTCTGAAAGGTATGCCCGTAGGTGAGCCAGGTCTTTACGGATTGCATCAGATTCACATAGGTTTGGACGTTTATCTGTTTGGCGAAGTCTTCGAGGAAAACATAATTCACACTAAAGAAGTTCTGCCGGTTGGCGTCCAGGAGGGTCATTTTAACATTGGCTTGCTCGAAACCGCCCTGGTAGGGGGTGACTGCCAGGTCTAGACCCAGGGTGACCTGCCGGCTGGGATAAATCTCCGTCTCCCCCAGAAAGTCGGAAAAGGGATGATGGCGCTGGGGGGTGCCGTCCAGACCCATGGAATCCTTGTTAAAAAAGCTGCTCTGGCTCAGGCGAAACCAGACCAGGTCTTTGACGTTGGCCTGTCCCTCCTTGTTGAGGCTCCGGTAGAGGATGGTGTTGGAGATGCCGTAGGTCAAGGCATTGACGCCGCCGAGGGGTTCGTCCCCATCCCGTACCGGCAGGTTGCGGTTGGTGCGGACCGTCCAGCCCACGTCGTTGAGGTAAAAGTCGGGGTAGCGGTGCGGGTTATAGTTGCCGATATTCCAGTAGGTCAATTCCGGCCGGATAATGTGCCGGAAGTAACTGCTGGCCCCATCATCCCGGCCGTAATCCCGGTCCCAGGCGCTGGCCACGCCCACCCGGGAATCGAATACCTGCCGGTTCAGCCACCCTTCCGGTGGTATATCCGTGACACTTTGGTCGACGCGGAAAATGGTTTCCCGAAATCCTGCCTGGGAACTGAAGGCCACTGCCGGCAACGGCTGCCCCTGGAGCGATAACTGCGGATGGAGATCCAGGCGGTCGCCGTCCAGGCCGTGGTGCTGCAAAAAATAGTCATAGCTGCCATTCATCCCGAAATATACGGGCAAATTGGCCACCGGCAAGGGCAGGGAGGTCAGGGACATCCCGGGGAGCCGGTGCCAGGGGTTGGGGTCGGCCGGGTTAAGCCTTTCGTAATAGCTGCTGTAGGCGGTGAAGTTGGCCCAGGAGTAATTGTGGCTCAATTGGAGGGTGGAGACCCGGGTGCTAACCTCCTGCTGCTCCAGATTCCGGCCGAAAGTGTCCAGCAGGTCCCGGGAATAGCGGTTCAGGCCCATGTAGCCGAAGTTGAAGTCACTGAGGTAGTTGACGTCGCTCACCCGGTCCACCGTGGTGCGCAGCCTCCAGTCATCGGGCAGCGGTTGGTTTACCATCCCCGCTACCCAATAGCGATGGTCGGTGGGCTCATTGGGTTTGCCGTCATCCAGATAGAAAAAGCGGAAATTGGCGGCCGCGTCGTCGTGCCCCTGGCGGCGGAACTCGACCCCCTGCATGTAGCCCCGGTTGGAAAGCATTGTCTGATACAGAGTGGCGTCCGCGTTGTTGCTGATGGCCCAATAAAAGGGGAGTTCGATCACGGTGCCGCCGGCCTTGTGCTGCAAGAAGGACGGCAGCAGAAAGCCGCTCTGCCGCTCATTCATCACCGGCAGCACCGCAAAAGGCAGATAGAGGACCGGCACCCCCCCCAGGTTAAATTTGGCGTCCCTGCCGATGCCATAACCTTCCAGCTTCACCGACAACTGCCGAACCGAGAAGCTCCATATCGGACGGTCCGCGTCGCAGGTGGTCACCGTGGCGTCTTCGGCGACATAGGTGTTGTCCCCGGTGCGGCGGATGAGTTTGCCAGCCACCCGGAAATGGTTCCTCTGCAAGAAGAGGCGGCCGTCCTGCAACTCGCCGCTGCGGGTGGCCAGGTTGAAGTGGCCCTTCGTGCCGGTGAAGACGTCTTCCTCCATAACCAGGACCACGTTGCCGATGAGGGTCGCCACCTTGGTGACCTCGTCCACCTGCGCCTGGTCCGCGGTGATGCGCCGGTCAGCCTGGCTGATCTCCACCCGTCCCCGGGCGACATAGAGGTGGTTGGCGGCATCATAGGTGAGGGTCTCGGCCCGGATACGCCAGGGGCCCCCCTGGAAGCGCTCGGCCTTGAACAGATCCATTTCTGCGGCGCTGGCCAGCCCGGCCCAAAGCAAGAAAAGGAGAACCCCGCAGATTTTGACCCAGCGCCTGGACATACCCATCCCTTGTCTCACCCGCTCCCCGGAATCGGTGCATCATACCATGCCCCCCGGCATCTTTCAACAACCGGCGGCCGGAGGGCTGCGCCTGGGATTGGCGGCCCTTTCCGGTTAATTTTTAATCTTTACGGCTGGGATTGGCGGACTTTCCGATTAATTTTTAATCTTTTTGCTGTACCGCCCCAGGATTATCTTTTTCCCGTAGGGTGCGTCTCACGCACCACATTCCCGCGTGGGGCGGGTGTCCCGCCCGTCATTTTTTTCTGGGGTCTTACAGTCGGCGGACGGGACGCCCACCCCACGCGCCTGGCGCGTAACACCGCGCCCTACGCCTTGCTGAGGATTAAGGTCTTTTCTCCCTCCCCCTGGAGAGGGGGGAGGGTTGGGGTGGGGTGATTATTTTCTGGTTCCCAAGCTCCCGCTTGGGAACCCATTTTTACGCCAGGCTCAGCCTGCAAGGATTAATGATAGAAAATTATCATCGTATTACCAGACGTTGCCCAAGCAGAGCTTGGGATAAGAATTCCATTCCCAAGCAGGAGCTTGGGAACCAGAAATAAGGGCCAGAGGACCCTCCCAGGATTATCTTTTTCCCGTAGGGTGCGTTTCACGCACCACATTCCCGCGTGGGGCGGGTGTCCCGCCCGCCATTTTTTTCTGGGGTCTTACAGTCGGCGGACGGGACGCCCACCCCACGCGCCTGGCGCGTAACACCGCGCCATACGCCTTGCTGAGGATTAAGGTCTTTTCTCCCTCCCCCTGGGAGGGGGGAGGGTTGGGGTGGGGGTGATTAGAAACGGTTTTCGGTTTTCGGTTTTCAGTGAGAGGCAAAATCAAAGTCAAAGGCCCCTTGGCAGAGGCAAAAAACCGGAAACCGGAAACAGAAAACCGCCTCCTCGCTCCCCCTTGCGCCCCGGGCGAACCTGGCATATTATCTCACCAGTGGGACTTTACCCTTGAGGAGGGCGGGTTTCAGGCGACGCCCGCCTCAAGAGGGGCGCGTCTCAGGCGCCTCCTGCAAACGCCCCTTATTCTAAAGGCAACCTCATGGCCCTGCGCCCCCGTAGCTCAGAAATGGACAGAGCAAAGGATTCCTAATCCTTGTGTCCCGAGTTCGAGTCTCGGCGGGGGCGCCAATGATTACGAATAGTGAAAGGCTGCGATCGTCAGCCTTTTTCTTTTTAATCCTAATTTTACCCCACAATAGCTCCACATTTTTAAGAAAGGCGGGGTAAATTTAGGTCAATTATGTCTGATATTCCTTGCCAATTTTTATAGCCTCGCCCGCAATATCATCCTCTCTTCAGACTAGGGATTCCTGCCCCGCCTGCCCTGCTTATGCCTTACTGAAAATTTCCCAAAGCGGAAGATGAGGAGAGATTCTGAATGGGGGAGGGGAGAATTTATTGTCTCCATACTCACTAAATCCACACCAAGAATCCCTTGGCGACTATCAAGCCAAGACAGGCTTTTTTTACTTTTCACCTCCAGCCCCATTTGACAGCGAATTATTAAGATAGTAAAAGGCTTATATAGGGTAACCTTTGCAGAATTCAGAATCGGAAGGGTAGTACAATAACTTCTGGAGATTGTATTACCTAACAAAATGGCCAACGAAGCCGACACCTGCCGCAAATACGTCCTCCCGAAGCTTATCGACTCCGGATGGGATAACGATCCCCATTCCTTCACCGAGCAAAGAACCTTTACCGATGGCAGGATTGTGGTTTCCGGAGGCAAGGTCCATCGGCGTCCCCAAAAGCGCGCCGACTATCTCCTCCGCTACACCCGAGACTTCCCCATAGCCGTCATCGAGGCCAAGGCGGAATATCTTTTACCAGGAACCGGGCTGCAACAGGCCAAGGATTATGCCGAAATCCTGGGGTTAAAGTTCGCTTACGCCACCAACGGCCACGGCATTATCGAGTTCGACTATCTGACGGGATTGGAGCAGGAGATCACCCGGTTTCCCGCCCCCTCTGAACTTTGGGAACGCCTCGCCACTTCCCAAGGTCTGGATGAAGTCAAGAAGAGCCGCCTGCTCACTCCCTTCAATCACCTGTCCGGCAAAAGTCCCCGCTATTACCAGGAGATCGCCATCAACCGGACGGTCCAAGCCATCCTGCAAGGCAAGAAGCGCGTCTTGCTCACCATGGCGACCGGTACCGGCAAGACCGTGGTGGCTTTTCAAATTTGCTGGAAGCTCTGGTCGGCCCGGTGGAATCGCACCGGCGAATATCGCCGGCCCAAGATTCTCTATCTCGCCGACCGCAACATACTTATCGACGACCCCAAGGACAAGATATTCGCCCCCTTCGGAGAGGCCCGCCACAAGATCGAAAACGGCATCGCCGTCAAGGGCCGGGAGATGTATTTCGCCATCTATCAGGCCATCGCCAAGGATGAACACCGCCCCGGACTCTACCGGGAATATGCTCCGGATTTCTTCGATTTGATTATCGTGGATGAATGTCACCGGGGGAGCGCCAAGGATGAGAGCAACTGGCGGGAGATTCTTGAATATTTCCAGCCGGCCTATCAGCTGGGCATGACCGCCACGCCCCTCAGGAACGACAACATCGACACCTATCAATACTTCGGCAACCCCATTTATTTTTACAGCCTGCGCCAGGGCATTGAGGATGGCTTTCTGGCCCCCTACCGGGTGCATCGGGTCATCACCACCGTGGACGCCGCCGGCTGGCGCCCCGACGCCGGGGAACTGGACCGCTATGGCCGGGAGATACCCGATGGTGAATATACCACCAAAGACTTTGAGCGCATCATCGCCTTGAGAGCCCGCACCCAGGCCATCGCCCGACATCTCACCGACTTCCTCAAGAAGAACGACCGCTTTGCTAAGACCATCGTCTTCTGCGTGGATCAGGAGCACGCCGACGAGATGCGCCGTGCCCTGAACAATCTGAATGCCGACCTGGTGAAGCAATATCCGGATTATGTCTGCCGGGTAACCTCCGATGAAGGGTTCATTGGCCGAGGCCATCTCAGCCGATTCCAGGAGCTTGAAACCTTAACCCCGACAATCCTGACCACTTCGCAACTTTTAACCACCGGCGTCGATATGCAGACCTGCAAAAACATCGTCATCGCCCGGCTGGTCAACTCCATGACCGAGTTCAAGCAGATCATCGGGCGGGGCACCCGAGTCCGGGATGATTACGGCAAATATTTCTTTTCCATCCTGGACTACACCGGCTCCGCTACCCGCCACTTCGCCGACCCCGAATTTGACGGCGATCCCGCCCTCATTACCGAAGAGGAGATCGATGAGAACGGGCAGGTCACCGGGGAGGAGATCGTTCAGCCCGAAGAGCAACTGGAAGGCGGCGAGATTGTTGAACCCGAGCCATCCGTTCTTGAGGAACCACCGACCCATGCACCACGCAAGTTGTACGTGGATGGCGGGTTTTTCGAGATCGTTGCCCACCTGGTCTATGAACTGGACGCCGACGGCAAGAAACTAAAGGTGGTGAAATACACCGATTACACCGCTGACCGGGTGCGGACCCTCTACCCCAATGCCGCGGCCTTGCGGGAGCAGTGGGCCGACCCTGCCCAGCGCGCCCTCATCGTGCAGTCCCTGGCTGAACGGGGCATCGACTTCCAGGAGCTGGCCGAAGCCACCGGCCAACCCGAGGCCGATCCCTTCGACCTCCTCTGCCATGTGGCCTTCAATGCCCCGCTACGCACCCGCCGGGAACGGGCCGACCGGCTGCGCCGGGACCAGAAAGACTTTTTCGACCAATACGGCCCTGAGGCCAAGGCCATCTTGCAAGAACTCTTGGAAATTTATGCCGACTATGGACCGGCGCAGTTTTCCATCCCCGAAGTCCTGAAACTGCCGCCTATTTCTAACCATGGCAACGTCATCGAGATCGCCGCCTTCTTCGGCGGCCCGGACCCGCTTCGAGAGGCGGTCCAGCAACTGCAAACTCTATTGTATGCGGCATAAGGAAATATAATTATGGCTCGCAGTTCCAAAGTCGTTAAGCCGGTTTCCAGCGCCCAATCTCTGGCCAGCATCATCAAATCGGCCCGGGACATCATGCGCAAGGACAGGGGCCTCAACGGCGACCTGGACCGGTTGCCCATGCTCACCTGGGTCATGTTCCTCAAATTCCTGGACGATATGGAGAAGGAGCGGGAGATCGAAGCAGCTATGGCCGGGAAGCGTTTTCGCCCCGCCATTGAACCGCCCTATCGCTGGCGGGATTGGGCCGCCAAGGAAGACGGTATCACCGGGGACGAACTCATCGCCTTCATCAATCAGGACGAAGCCGTGCGCCCTGATGGTACCAAAGGCCCCGGCCTGTTCGCATACCTGCGCAACCTCCAGAGCACGAACGGCGGGGATCGCCGGGATACCATCGCCCGGGTGTTCAGCGGCGTCATCAACCGCATGGTCAGCGGCTATTTGCTCCGGGACGTGATTAACAAGCTCAACGGCATCCACTTCACCTCCAGCGATGAAATCCACACACTGGGGCATCTATATGAGTCCATGCTCCGGGAGATGCGGGACACCGCCGGCGACTCCGGGGAGTTCTACACTCCCCGACCCGTGGTACAGTTCATGGTGGCGGTTAACGACCCCCGCCTGGGAGAGACCGTCCTGGACCCAGCCTGCGGCACCGGGGGGTTTCTGGTGGAGGCGTTCTCACATCTTCAAAAACAATGCCGGAGTGTGGAACAAAGGCGTTTCCTGCAACAGCAAAGCATCTGGGGGGGCGAGGCCAAGCCGCTCCCCTACCTCCTGGCGCAGATGAACCTGCTGCTGCACGGCCTCGAGTATCCCCAGATCGACTACGACAACTCCCTGGCCATAACTTTAAAAGAGATCGGCGACAAGGATCGGGTGGATGCGATCCTCACCAATCCGCCTTTTGGCGGCGAAGAGGAGCGGGGCATTCTGGGGAACTTCCCCGACGACAAGCAGACGGCGGAGACGGCCCTGTTGTTTTTGCAGCTCATCATGCGGAAACTCCGGCGGCCACCAAAGCCGGGGCGGGCCGGAGTGGTGGTACCCAATGGCACGCTCTTCGGCGATGGAGTATGCGCCCGCATCAAGGAGGACTTGCTCAAGAACTTCAACCTCCATACCATCGTGCGCCTGCCCAACGGGGTCTTTGCCCCCTATACCTCCATTCCCACCAACCTGCTGTTTTTCGACCGCTCCGGCCCCACCAAAGAAATCTGGTATTATGAACAGCCCTTGCCCGAGGGCCGCAAGAACTACACCAAGACCAGGCCTATGCAGTATGAGGAGTTTGCCGACTGCCTGGCCTGGTGGGGGAAAAGAGTGGAGAACGACCGGGCTTGGCGGGTTAGGGTGGAGGACGTACTCCGCTATGACCAAAATGGCTGGCTCCTTTCGGCCAACCTGGACATCAAAAACCCCAATGCCATCGTGGGGTTAGAGCACTTGCCGCCGGAAAAGCTGGTGGAGGATATTTTGAGGAAAGAGGACCGGATCGCCGAGATTCTCCGGGAGATTAAGGGGGTATTGAGGTCAGAGGTATGAACTCCTTTTGGGTCCCAACAAAGTTGGCGGATTTGTTAGCGCCTATATCAAGAACCGTCAAGGTCAAGCCTTTGGATGACTATCCTCTCCTGGGCATCAGGTTGGATGGCGGCGGGCCTTTCTTGCGGGAAACAAAACCTGGTTCAGCAATATCGGCTGGCACACTTAATAAGGTTGCTACCGGAGACTTCATCTATAGTCGCCTCTTCGCATGGAGGGGCGCTTTCGGCATCATCGGGCAAGAGCTTGATGGTAGCCTCGTCTCCAACGAATTCCCCACCTTTACTATCAATAGTGATAAGTTGGATGTCAAATTTCTGTGGCATTGGTTTCGTCTTTCCGAAACCCTCAAAAAGGTAGAGGCCGAATGCACTGGGAGCACACCTCTAACGAGGAATCGCTACAAAGAAATTTTTTTTCTTGGCTTGGAAATCCCTCTGCCGCCGCTTGCCGAGCAGCAGCGCATCATGGGCAAGACCGAGGTCCTGGCCGCCAAGATTGGGGAGGCTCGCAGCTTGAGAGGGGAAACCTACCAAGAAGCGAGAACCTTAATGGAGTCGACAAAAAATTCAGTTTTTAGTCTATCTCATCATAGATGGGAAAACAAATCCCTTGAAGAAGTAGCGCCAATAAATATGGGGCAAAGTCCTCCTGGTCATTCTTATAATACCCATGGAGAAGGTATTCCTTTGCTCAATGGTCCAACTGAATTTGGGGACTGTAATCCGATACCCATTCAATGGACAACTGCTCCTACTAAACTTTGTAAGAAAGGAGATATTCTTTTATGTGTTCGTGGGGCAACAACGGGGAGAATGAATTGGGCTGACAGGGAGTATTGTGTCGGGCGAGGGCTTGCTGCTTTAACAGTTGATACTAATAGCTGTGATCCAAGATTTGTTTATCATTTTGTTGAGAACCAAACGCATGAGATGCTTTCTCTTTCTGCTGGAAGCACATTTCCAAACCTACCTGGTGCCAAGTTGAAGTTACTCCAAATACCCGTGCCTCCCCAAGAAGAACAACGCCGCATCGTGGCCTACCTTGACGGCCTCCAGACCCAGGTGGACGCCCTGAAAACGCTTCAGGCCCAAACTGCCGTCGAACTGGACGCCCTGCTCCCCGCCATCCTGGACCGAGCCTTCAAAGGGGAATTGTAGATGTCTGTTAAGGCAAAACAGATTATCCCAATTTTCATGGGGCCGTATCTTGAAGCAATTGCTAAGATATTGGGCGATACGAATGAAGGGCTGACTGGATCAGAAATAGGCCATAAGTTGCAGCAGTGCAGGATACCAGACTGTGCTCCTTCGATCACAAAGTGGAAGCGGCTATATAATGCCTTTGCGGAATTTCAGAATCGGCACCGCGTTGGTAACCATGTAATTGTGTTTATCAATGAGGCCATGAATCCTGCTTCCTACACCCGATCACCGGATATCTTCCAGTCTCGAAAAGAGAAACTCAACGTCGTCCTGGCTTTGGGTGGCTACCGTGTTGGCGATGACGGTAGAATACGTCGTACTACAAAGGCGAGCACCCTCGACGAAGCGCTTGAGCGTGCCAACCGAATGCAAGAACAACTGCGCCGTCGCAACGCTCATACTGAGGTAATTCGCTTCTGCGAAGCAGAGATCATCGCTAACAACAACTTCCATGCTGTGCTTGAGGCTATGAAGAGTATTGCGTCCCGAATCCGATCCCTTTCGAACTTGAAGTCAGATGGCGCTAACTTAGTTAAAGACGCTTTTGGTCTCGGCCAAACGGACTCCCCATTACTGGCAATAAATTCGCTGGACACGGAAACGTTGCGAGGAGAACAGCGTGGCTTCGTAAATATGCTGGTTGGCTTATTCGGCATGATTCGGAACCCGACTGCCCATGAGCCGAAGATTGAATGGCCGATGGAAGAAATAGATGCCTTGGACATCCTGACAATGATTTCTTTCGTTCATAGAAAATTAGATAAGACTTATGAATATACAGAATGATCCACTACCCATCCAGACGCACCCCGCCGGCCGGGTGCTGAGGCGGACCAGGTGAGGGGACCGCATCGCTCAGGACCTCCCGGTGGCGCCTCAATCTCCCAGGGCCTTTTTTACCGACTTTTTCAATTCCTCGATCTTCACCGGCTTGGGAAAAAAGTCGAAGATGCGCTCCCGGATGGCCTCGATGGTGGCGTCCAGGGTGGCGTAGGCGGTCAACATGATCACCTTGGTGTTCGGATAGAGGCGGTTCACTTCCCGCAGGATATCCATGCCGCTAATCTGTTCCATCATTAAATCGGTGACCACGAGATCATAGGGCGTATGCTGGAGGGCTTCCAGGGCCAGTTGGCTGTCGGTGAAGGTCTCCACCTCATAGCCTTCGTTTTGCAAAATGACTTTGGCCATGTCGCATACGATCTTCTCATCGTCCACCACGAGAATCTTTTTTGCCATCTTCCGCCCCCTTATCCGGTTAGTGAGGGTAACTTGATGATGAATCTGGTCCCTTTGCCCTCTTCGCTTTCCACGAAAATATCGCCATGATGCTCCCGGATGATGCCGTAGCTCACGGAAAGGCCCAAACCAGTGCCCTTGGTCCCTTTGGTGGAGAAGAACGGATCGAAAATGTTGGGCAAAATCTCTTGGGGAATGCCGGTCCCGGTGTCCCTGACCTCCAGGATGAGATTGCCGGCCTTTGAGTCGTAACCGGCGCTGATGAACAAGTCTCCGCCCTTGGGCATGGCTTGAATGGCGTTAATAAACAGATTGACCAGAACCTGCTCGATTTGGGAGACGTCCACGTAAACGGGGGGCAGGTCCGGGGCCAGGACCACGTGCTCTCTTACCCCGCCCAGTTTCAATTGGTTGCCCACCAGCAGGAGGCTGACGTGGATGATATCCTTTAACTCCGCCTCCTTAAGCTCTTGTTTCTTTTGACGGGAGAAATCCAACAGCTTTTCCACGATCTTGTGGATCCGCTCCGTCTGGTTATAAATATCCCCCATATAGGTCTTTTTCTCTTCATCCCCCAACATATCATAGATGCTGAGGTAGGTCTGAGCCATCAAAGAGATATTGTTCAGGGGATTGCCCAGCTCATGGGCGACGCCGGAGATCATGACCCCCAGGGAGGCCAGCTTCCCGGCTTGCAGCATCTCTTCTTCACGCTTGGCCAGTTGCCCGGCCATGTCTGCGATGGCCTTGATGGCTATTTCGATTTCATTTTGGGGTGAGATGGTTTTCACCGCCACCTCCTGGAACCGCCCTTCCGACACTACTTTAATCATGCGCGCCATGGTTTTCAGTTCTTCGATAATCAGCCTGAAAAAGTATTGCCAGAGGATTAACTGAATAATAAAAATAATTCCCAGAGCGGCGATCAGCATTAAGACGTTGTTATTTATGGTGCGGCTGACATTTTCCCTCTCCAGTTTGAGAAGCCCCTCGGATACCAGGGTTAACTCCTGCCCCCGGCTCCTCAGCTCCTCCCCGAAATCCCGGGGAGCCGCCTTGCCGTCCACGAGGTTATTCACCAGGGAGCGGTATTCCTTGAGGCTAGCCAGTAAGCGGTCATAGTTCTTCCGGCCCGGACCGCGCAAGATCGGCCCCATAAAGGATTTTGATGACAAAATATCATCATATTCTTCCTCACCCAGCTTGGCCGATTCTTTCAAAGCATTAATGTCGTTATATAAGAAGTAATTCTTCTCCGCCTTGCGCATCTCCAGCAGGGCAATATTGATATCATCTATTCTTTCTATGGACCGTAATTTTGATAAAACATCTTTAAACGAAAAATAGACGAACAAGGCGAGGACACAGATCATGATCGCCTGGATCACGACCGATACGATGATTCTTTGTCTAATCGTCATCTTGGGTAAATGAGGAAGTCTCATAAGCCTCTTGCAAAAGTCATATCAATGGCGAAATCAACGTTATTGACTTGTTCCCTCCCCCTCGATGGGGCGACACCGGGTGGGGGTGGTGAAAATAGTTATGTTTTATACAATAGTTACCAACGACTGACGCCCCCCTCCCCCTAAACCCCCTCCCCCCGTGGGGAGGGGGAAAAGACGCCTTAACCGGTTTAACCGGACTATTGCAAGACCCTCTCATGAGACAGAATAAATAATAGAGATCCCATGGTTCCCCGCGCTTCAGGGCGAGGCGGCTGCATCCTGAATACCGCGTGATCAGGCCGGCTAAAAAGTACTGAAACGGTGGGACTTAAGGGCCTCTTCCAGCCGTTTCTCTACCGCCTCCAGGGACAGCTCCTTTTCCAGTTGGCGCAACAGCTTTCTTTCCACTCGGTAGGATTTGATGAACAGTTTGACCGCCATGGCGATGCTGGCAAGACCCGTCAGGGTGATGATCGCATCGATGATGGTCCAGTAGCCGAAGCCGAACATGCGGGTGAAGATGGTGCCAATGGCGATCAGGGTCAGGCCGGTTCTTAAATAAGAAAGTTCCGTGCGCTGCTTGGCCAGGATGGTGCGATATTGGGACAGATTGGTGCGGGCCTGGGCCAGGCCGGTGCGGCCCCCACTCATGCGGGTGCGGACTTCGGCGAGCTTATTGCGCATCTCCGCCCATTCGGTGCGGCTCTGGGCCCAATCGGTGCGGCTCTGGGCCAGGACGTTGCGCCCCTCCGCCAGGTTGGTCCGCTTCTCGGCCAGTTCGGTGCGGCGCCCGGCAAGATCGGTGCGGCCGTCGGCCAGCTCGGTGCGCTTCTCAGCCGCTTCGGTGCGTTTGCCGGATAGTTCGGTGCGCCGGTTGGCCAACTCCGTGCGGCCACTGGCCAGTTCGGTGCGTTTTTCCGCCAGGTTGGTTCGTTTCCCGGCCAGTTCGGTGCGCTGCCCGGCAAAATTGGTGCGGCCTTCGGCCAACTCGGTGCGCTTTTGGGCTAACTGGGTCCGGTCCCCAGCCAACCCGGTGCGTTTATTGGCCAATTCGGTGCGTTTGTCGGCCAACTCCGTGCGACCGCTGGCCAGTTCGGTGCGCTTTTCCGCCAATTGGGTGCGGCGGTGGGCCAGAGCGGTCCGTTCCTCCGCCAGTTTGGTGCGGAACTGGGCCAGTTTGGTGCGGTCTTCGGCCAGATGCTCCCGCCGGTCGGCCCATTCCTCCATGGCCTTGATGAGCTCTTCCCCGGCCAGAGCTGAAATATCTTTGGTTTCGTCATCGGTCATGGCCAAATCCATTTAACCTGGCCCTTTTCGAGCCCGGAAGTTATAGATCCTTCCCTTCGTTCAGGATGACATAAAAACCCGTTTTTCAACAACCTGATAGCGGTTAATACAACACCAGCATCAAGGGCGACTTCACCTGGGCCAGCCATTGCAGCCTGGGGCTGTCCTTCTTGACGGCCCGCTCCAGGGCCACCACCACCAGGCCGTAGTCCTTCATGGCCTCCGGGGCCGGACCGCCGCCGGCCATGGGGCAATCATCCCGCAGGAGCGTTTGGCAGCCGGCCGCCTGCAGGGTCTCCCGCCCCTGCAAAACCTCCTGCGCCACCGCATCCCCAGCCCCGGGCGCCAGACAAAAGTGCAGGGGGGTGGAACAGCCCGCCCAGATTTTTTGTAAGCTCTGGATCGCAGACCGGGCGCCAGCCGGGTCGAAGCAGGGCACCAGCACCTGGTTGATTTTCCTCAGGATCCGGAGCCAGATGAGGGGCGTCCCCACTCGTTGATAAAACCTGGCATTGAGCCGCCGCTGGATGTTGGCCGGGGTGAAGGGGTAAGGCGCCCCTTCCAAGTACAAGTCGAAGGGCTCGTGTTCCATGATCTTGAGCAGCTCATATTGCCGATCCCCATAGAGCACCCGGGGCGCCTGCAGTTGGGGGCAGGACTCCATCTCGCCGGCCAGCATCTCCTGAATCTCTTCCTTGCCCATCTCCAGGATTTCCCGCTCCCAGGTGTGCCGCACCCAACCGGTGCCGATGGCCGGCACCTCGGGCGGCGGCTCTTTCACATAGACGGGGTACAGCTCCAGCTCGATTAAGCTGCCCAATTGACAGGCGTAGCGGATGGCAAGGCTGGAGGCCAGATCCACTTCAATGGCTACCAGGGTCTTAATCATATCTGCGTATCCTTTCAAATTAGTGTGTTACTTATCTGGGGCAGGCGCCCTCCCCTGCCCGGGAACAGCCGGGGCGGCCGCGGTTCTCCACCTTCTAAGCCGCGCTCCCCCGAATCTTGTTGGCGGCCCGGTTCACCACCTCCTGAATCTCGCTCAATTTAAAGGGCTTGGCGATGAAATCGAAGACCCCCTTTTGAAAGGACTGTTTAGCGGTTTCCAGGGTGGCGAAGCCGGTGATCACGATGACTTCCGTGTCGGGGTGGCGTTTCTTGGCCTCGCTCAGAAACTGCATGCCGTCGATCTCCTTCATCTTGAGATCGGTGATGATGATGTCGTAGCTGATCCGCTGAATCTGCTGCATAGCCTCGGGGCTCTGGGTAAAGGCGTCCACTTCGTAACCAAGCTTCTCCAAGGCCGGTTTTAACCGCTTGCAGACGATGGGCTCATCGTCCAGCACCATGACCCTCAGCTTATCCGGACTCATATTTTCCTCCTAGATCGGGGGGATCC
This sequence comes from uncultured delta proteobacterium, assembly GCA_963812655.1. GTDB lineage: Bacteria > Desulfobacterota > Desulfobaccia > Desulfobaccales > 0-14-0-80-60-11 > JAPLJC01. The sequence continues at coordinate 87,572 of CAWEWX010000014.1, forward strand.
GACCTTAGCATTTGCTGCAAGAAGGCCTCCGCGAATTCCGGGATATCTTCGTCGTGGCGCAACTGAATGTCCAGTTGCCGGGTGAAACCGATAAGCCTTCCCAAGACCTTGAGGCGCTCCTTAACGTCCTCCTGGGGCAGGTGCAGCACTTTGGCCACTACCAGGTCTCCCTTGGTGTCCACCTTGAAGTGGTATTGGGAGAGGATCTTAGCCAGCAACTGGGAGCGGCGGGACCGCCGGGTCAAGTCCGTAACCCCTCCCACAAAGCGAAAATAGATGTGGTTGCGATGGGGTTCGGGATCCATCCTGGCGTCTATGAGGTTGAAGTGATAGCCCAGGTGCAGGTGCAGGTTCAAGTAGGTCTCGTTGACCACCGCCAGGTTGAATCCCGCGGCCGGGGCGGCGCCGGGAGTCGCGGCCATGGTTTTGGTGAGGCTGGACATCATCCCTTTAAAGTCCACCGGCACCGGCTCGGTGCTCCAGACCCCCGGTTCGGAGAGGCCCTCCCACAGGGCCTGTAGAGGAAGCGACCTGATCTGTTCCGGAAATAACTTGGCGCCGCCAGGCTCTGCTTCGACCCCGCCGCCCAGATCAATAACTTTGAGGCCCAGGGGGATATCCGAAACCAGGGTCCAGATCTGCACCCCTTTGAAGCGCTTCACGAAGCGGGGCAGGTCCATCAATTCCGCCACCGCCTTTTCATGAATGAACCTGATCACGTCGTGGACGGTTCTACAGCCCTCCGGGGTGAAATCCGGGTCCTGGGGATCGACCAAATAGAGGGGCGCGATGCGGGTCAGCAGACGCCTCAAAAGCCGGAACTCCGGGGCGTCTTCGAAGGCCATAGCCTGCATCAGTTCATACTGCAGCAGTTCCTTGACCCGGCCGGCATAAATGATCCGCTGCTTGGTGTCCACCGTCACCTTCAGGCCTTCCGTCAGGATTTCGCTGGCCCGCTCCACTCCCACCAGGGCGGGGACCCGGAATTCCCGGGCGATGGTGGCCAAATGCCCCGCGGCCGAGCCCCGCTCCGCCACGATGGCCGCGGCCTTGGGCACGATGCGGGCCAGCCAGGGCGCGGTATATTTGGTCACCAGGACCGCCCCCTCCGGGAAGCGGTTCATGCCTTCATCCGACTGCACCAGGCAGACCGGCCCGGAGCCCACCCCGGCATGGACCACCACCCCGGTTTTTTCAATGAGTATCGGATAAAAACCACAGGTTTCGCAAATATCCTGCCCCACCGGGGAGGTGGTCTTGGAAATTTGCAGTCCCCGGGACTGCAGGAGCCAGCATTGGCCCGCCTCGTCCAGGGCCCACTCGATCTCCTGGGGCCGTTTGAAGTAGCGCTCCAGGCTCAAGGCCCAGCGCACCAGGGTGTGGAGGGTTTCCTCGGAGAGGCTGGCCTGCTCTTGCGCCTCCCCCGCCACCGGCGCCACCTCCTCTCCCCCACCGGCCGCGGGCCGGGCCAGGGTCTCCTTCCGGGCGATCTCCTGGCGCCGCAGGCGGTGGGGAGAGTCCCGCTCCACCACATAGCGGTCCACCGGACTCCTGCCCTCCACCACGGTGCGCCCCAGACCCCAAGAGGCGTAAATCACCAGGCAGTCCGGCTCCGAGCCACTCACGTCCAGGGTGTGCACCACCCCGCTCACCCGGCTGGCGACCTGCTCCTGAACCAGCACCGCCATGGCCGCCTCCTCCCCCAGCATCCTCATGGCCTGCCGGTACACCAGGGCTTCAGGCGAATAAAGGCTGGCCAGTACCTGCTTAAAGGCCTGGAGGAGGCCCTTGGGCGGCACATTGAGGAAGCTCTGGTGCAGGCCGGCAAAGGTGATCTCGCCGTCCTCCCCGTAGGCGCTGCTGCGCACCGCCCAGGAACCGCCTCCCTTTTCCGCCTGGCGCCGGATCTCCCCGGCCACTTCCTGGGGCACCACCCCCGCCAGGATGCCGTACTGGAGCTGGCGGGCGGTCTCGGTTTCGTCGCGCTCCCCCGCGGCCCAGGCTTCCAACCAGCCGTGAATCCGCTCTTCCAGATGGTTGTCCTCCAGGAAGCGGCGCCAGGCGCGGGTGGTGATGACAAAGCCCGGAGGCACCGGCAGGGAGAGGTTTTGCATGATGATGCTCAAGGCATTGGCCTTGCCCCCGATGAGTTCAGGGCGATCCGGGGTCGCTTCTTTGAGGGAAACCACGTAAGGCATATCCCGGGACAGGTTCAAACGGCCCCGCAGCTCTGTCTCCAGGGGGATAAAGATCCGGTCGATGGTGGAATACAGCTCCAGGTAGCGGTTGGAGCTGATGAGGTTGACCCCCTTGACCATGTGCAGGATCAGGTTTTGCATCTGGTTGGTGGTGTCGATCAGGTACTTGCGGTCGAAGATGAATTCCCCCCCGGATTTCTCCCCCAGGTCGGCAATCAGCTCCATAACCTGCTGGTGATCCTCAAGCAGATCTTGGAATTGCTCAAAGAGCTCCGGAAAGCCCACCAAGTCAGAGCCGGGCTTCACCACCCCGATGAAAAAATTCCGGAGGCCCTTGAGAAATCGCCACATCAACTTAATTCCCCGGTGGAACAGGCGAACCGGGAAACGGGGCAAAACCGTGAAGCCTTCTCATCTTGCGGTTTTCCCTTGCCCCCCGGCGTCATCCGCGCCAGCTTTGAAGATCAAGATATATCAAGGTCGGCCCCTCCTGGGGCTAACTAATGCCCGCCGCCGCCCTTGAAGATAAAGCCTATGGCAAAGCCGGTGACGATGGCGATAACCACCGCCAAAATACCATAGATGGCGCCGTGCTGATACGCCAAAGTGGCAATCGCGGCCGGGAAGCCCACCATCACCACCTTGATCTCCCCGCATTCCTTGCCGGTTATCCGCCCTTCCTGAATCACCGAGAGGCAGACTTCGTAGCTGCCCGGCCTGACGTTGGTGGGCAGCCGAAACTCGCCCTGCACGGGAACCAGGCCGCCGGCGGCCGGGGATTTTTTAAGAGGCTCTGGAAAGGTGGTGTAAAGCCCCTCACTCTCCTTCAGCTGCAGGAACTGCTCGAAGAATTCATCCCGCTGCCGGTCTTGGACCAGGCCCGAGAGGGTCACCCGCGTCTTCAGGGCCGGGTAGCCCCAAGGCACTGCCGCCCCGGCGGCTTCCAGGAGTTTGGGATTGGTGCTCATGACCATATACAGGGAGGGGGCACCGTGGAAATCGATCTCGCCCACGTTCAGCCACAAGCCGCCCCGGCGCCCCTTGCGCATCAGGTGCTCGTCCCCGGCCTGGCCCACCACTTCCATGACCGCCTCGGCCCCCTGGGGGATCATGCCCGCCACCGTCACCCGCTGGCCCCGGAAGAAGGCCCCGATGTCCACCTGGGAGGGAGAGACCTTAAGGTCCAGGGAGGCCCCCCAGACCAGGGAAGGCAAGCTCAAAATCAACAGCAACCCCGGGACCGCCACCCACCTTTGCCCGAAATAACCCCAGGCCCGCATCTCAGTGCCCGCCCTTGTGCGCCAGCATCAGATGGGGGGGAATGATGAGGCTGGCCAGCATTTGCACCATGACGATGAGGACGATGGAGGCCAACAGAATTTTTAATTGGTCGGCCTTCAGCCGGCGGCTCAGGCGCACCCCGAACTGGGCCCCCAGGGTGGAACCCAGCAGCAAAATAAGGGCCAGCACCAGGTCCACGGTAAAATTGGTAATGGACTGCATGATGGTGACGTTGATACAGGTGAAGAGGATCTGGAACAGGCTGGTGCCCACTACCACGTGCATGGGCATGCGCAGCATGTAAACCATCACCGGCACCATGATGAAACCGCCGCCCACCCCCATGATGGCCGCCAGGATGCCCACGAAGATCCCCAGAATGAGGGGCAGCAGGGGCGACAGGGTCACCCCGGACTTGTCGAATCTCATCTGGTACGGCAGGGATTGGATGAAGCGGTTGTACCGGGAAACCTTGGCGGGCTCAACAGGCCGCCTGGCTTCCAGCGCCGGCTTCTTGCGGAGGGCCTGGAGGCTTTCCATGAACATGTAGCCGCCAATCACCCCCAGCATCACCACGTAGGTGATTTTGATGACGAAGTCGGCGTTCCCCATGGAGCGCAGCACCTTGATGAGCTGGACCCCCAGGGTGCCGCCGATGACCCCGCCGATGAGCAGGAAGATCCCCATCTTGAAGTCCACGTTGCCCAGGCGGTAATGGGCGTAAGCGCCGGAGGTGGAGGCCGCCACGATCTGGTTGGAATCCGAGGCCGCGGCCACCGTGGAGGGAATGCCGGCCATGATCAACAGCGGGGTCATGAGAAAGCCGCCACCCACCCCGAAGACGCCCGAGAGGAAGCCCACCGCGCCCCCCAATCCGAAAAGCAGCAGGATGTTGATGCCGTTGCCGGCCAGTGGTAGATAAAGACTCCAGGACATGCCTAGTTCTCCCTTCTTTGTCGTTGCCCGAAATTATCCCTGAGGCGCACCACTTTTCCCGGCCCCGGACCAGCAAAATCTCTCCTGCAAATTACCGGGACAAGCTCTGCAAGTCAGGGGGGTCGCACTCCAGACCGTTGACCCGGGCGCCGCGCCTGGCCCCCGGCTCACTCCCGGCACACCGGCAGCAGCACGCTGAAGGTCGATCCCTTGCCCTTTTCGCTCTCCACCTCAATATGGCCCCCATGTTTTTCCACGATGCCGTAAGTCACGGAAAGGCCCAGGCCCGTGCCCCGGCCCACCTGCTTGGTGGTGTAGAAGGGGTCAAAGATCCGGGGCAGGTCCTCGGCCGCGATGCCCATGCCGGTATCCATCACCTGTACTTTCAGCCATTGGCCGTCCGGGGTGGGATGGGCCCGGACGGTGAGGCTGCCTCCGTCCAGCATGGCCTGGACGGCGTTGATGAAGAGGTTTAGAAAGACTTGCTGCAGGCTCTTGCGGTTCCCCTGCACCCGGGGCAGGTCCTGGGGCAGGTCCAGGTCCGCCTGGATGCCGGAGAGCGACAACTGGTTGCGCACCAGCTTCAGGGTATCCTGGATGACCCCGCTGATGTCCAGGGCCTCAAACTCGGGGTGCTCCGACCGGGAAAAGTCCAGGAGGCCCTTGACGATATCCGCGGCGCGCTCCGCCTGCCCCAGGATATCCTGGATCAACCCCAGAGCCTCTTCCTGACTCAGCTCCCGGAAGTCCTCTTTAAGGACTTCGGCGGTGAGCACGATATTGTTGATGGGATTATTGAGTTCGTGGGCGATGCCCGAGGTGAGGGTGCCCACCGCGGCGATCTTCCGCGATTGCACCAGTTGTTCCTGATGCACCTGCAGTTCGTGGGTCATACGATTGAAGGCCCGGAACAGGGCCGAGAATTCTTCCGAGGAGGACTCCGGTTCTGAAATAGGGGTGAAATCACCATGGGCTATCTTATCCATGGCTTGCTGCATCTGGAAGAGGGGCCGCACCAGCATGCGGGTGAGATAGAAGGCCACCAGGAGGCCCAGGGCCAGAAAGACTGAAACCGAGCCGACAAACAGCCCCATGGCCCGCTGGAACAAGCGGTCGATCTCCAGCCTTTCCTCCTTCTGCCAACTTTCGGTAATGTTCAGCAGCTTCTGCCCCAGGTTTCGCATTTCTTCTTCTTCTGCGGCAAAATTGCGCGAGCCGGCCGCAGGCCCCTGGAGATCCGTTTCGATCTTGGCCAAAACTTCTTGATACCGGGTGAGGGTTTTATGAAACTCCGGCGCCTGGGGGTCTTTCTTCAACCGCAGGATCTCCGCTTCATGGCTCAAGTAAAGCTCAACCACATGCCCGGTATAATGCCCGGCCTCCTGGATGCTGGCAGGCTGATGGTAAAGGAAGAAATTCTTTTCAAAGCGGCGGGTCTCCAGCAGGCTCTGAAACAGGTCGCCGGTGAGTTCCAGCAGCCGCAAGCGATGGCCGATTTCCCGGTGCACCTGGAAGCTGAATCCCGCGAAGACTAGCACCGCCAGGACGCTGAACAGAAAGGCCATGATGATGAGGCGCCGGATCTTGTAGGTGGCTTTTTTCATGAAGGATTTTTCTCTTCCTGGATTTGCTCAAATCTATCAGGGTCCGAGGACTAAGACAATTAAAAGGTTCATTTTGAAACAGATAACCTGGTTGGCCCGGCCAACCCCAAGCAAAGGCCGAAGGGAGACGCGGGTGACGCCGACCCACCCGGGGGCCTGGTGAGCGGAAATTCAGGGGGGGGCGCTGGTTAAGGCGGCGGGCGCCGCCCGCCCCAGGAGCCGTAGGGTGCGCACTGCGCACCAAATAGATTTTTTTATCTCGTTCCCAAGCAGGAGCTGGGGAACCAGAAAATAACGCAGGCCGGGAGATTCCCCGGCCTGCGTGGTGAGCCGTCGTTAAACGATAAGTATCCTTTACTTTACAAGATGGGCAGGTAGCGATCGATCTCGTAGGCGCTCACGTGCATCCGGTAGGCGTCCCACTCCATCTTCTTGTTTTCCAGGAACTTGCTATGGATGTGTGCTCCCAGGGCTTCCTTCACCAGGGCGCTCTTTTCCACCTCGGCCACCGCCTCGGCGAGGCTGCCGGGCAGTTCCTTGATCCCATGGCGGTTCCGTTCGGCCTCGGTGAGGTGGTAGATGTCCAATTCCACCGGCTCCGGCAAGGGGTACTTGCCTTCGATGCCCTTGAGGCCGGCGGCCAGCATCACCGCAAAGGCCAGGTAGGGGTTGCAGGCCGGGTCCGGGGCGCGGTATTCGCAGCGGGTGGCCGCCTCTTTGCCGGGTTTATACATGGGCACCCGCACCAGGGCGGAGCGGTTGCGCCGGGCCCAGGAGATGTACACCGGGGCCTCGTAGCCCGGCACCAGGCGCTTGTAGGAGTTCACCCACTGGCTGCAGATGCCGGTAATTTCCCGGGCGTGCTTCAGCAACCCGGCGATGTAACTCTTGCCCTCGGACGACAAGCTATACTTGTCATTGGCATCATATAAGGCATTTCTCTTGCCCTTGAAGAGGGACTGGTGGGTGTGCATGCCGCTGCCGTTGATCCCGAAAATGGGCTTGGGCATGAAGGTGGCATAGAAGCCATTGACCATGGCGATGGACTTCACCGTGGCCCGCAAGGTCATGGTCTTGTCGGCCATGGCCATGCCTTCGTCGTAGCGCATGTCAATTTCATGCTGGGAGGCGGCCACTTCGTGGTGGCTGTACTCGATGCGGACGCCCAGGCGCTCCAGGGCGAAGATGGTGTGGCGCCGCAGATCGTTGGCCAGGTCCAGGGGCGGGGCGTCGAAATAACCGCCGGAGTCCAGGGTCTCGGTGCAGGTGCTGTCCCGGAAGTAAAAGTATTCCAATTCCGGCCCGACGTAATAGGTGTAGCCTTTCTCCGCCGCCTTGGCCAGCATGCGTTTCAGGGCATAACGGGGGTCGCCGGGATAGGGGGAGCCGTCGGGTTGCAGGATGTCGCAGAACATCCGGGCCACCGGCCTCTCATCCGGCCGCCAGGGCAGGATCTGGAAGGTGGTGGGGTCGGGCTTGGCGATCATGTCGCTCTCTTCAATGCGGGCAAAGCCCTCGATGGAGGAACCGTCGAACCCCATGCCTTCGGTCATCGCCTCTTCCAGCTCTGAAGGGCGGATTGAAAAACTCTTCAACACTCCCAAAATGTCCGAGAACCAGATCTGGATAAAGCTAACTTCCTTATCCCGGACGACCTTGAAAACATCTTCCACTGTCTGGCAACTCTGGCAGTGCACGTTAGTCCTCCCTGAAATTAAGGTTATTTAGAAAATAGACAGCAATTTTTATACCAGATTTATTTTAAAGTAAAATCAGAAAGTTACCGAGAGGGTAACTTACATTTTTGTTAATTTTCCCGAATTTATGCTCACAAGTTTGTACGGATCACAAGCGGACTAAGTGCGCCACAGGCAGCTGGGCAAGGGGAAGTCCAGCCCGCGAAAATCGAGAATCAGCGTCGCGGCCTTCCACCTACTTTATGCATTAATTTTCTCATTGACAATCGCCCGCCGGGATTTTTTTCAAAAAAAAATTCGTCCCAACCTCTCCTCCCGGGGACCTGGAGGCGATCCGGGGCCGCGACGACTGCTTGATCCGAGGTAAACCTCTATCTTTGCGGTTAACCTGGTATTAGAGGCTGAGGGCCGGATAGCCCAACAGGCGGTTGACTTCCTCTGCCAGCTCGGCGGAGGGGCTGAGGCCCAGGTCGGGGGGCAAGGCCAGGACCGCCTCCTCCCTCGGGTCCAGGAAGTGCAGGAAGGCCGGCACCGGCCCGGAGTGACGGCCCAGGACCTCCTTGAGTTTAAGCAACTGCTCCGGGGTAGCGCTGGCGGCCTGGACCCGGAGGTCCAGCCTTTCCGGCCAGTGGCCCAGGGCGGTCTCCAGGGGGACGATCTCCAGGGCCCGCAGTTTGGGACCCTGTTCTTCCTGGATCAGCGCACCCTTCAGCCAGAGGGGGAGGCTGGGTTGTTGCAGCCAGGTGGCCGCCCGGTCATAAACCTCGCCGAAGACCAGGACTTCCACGCTGCCGGCCAGGTCCTCCACCGTCAGGATGGCCAGGCGGCCACCTTTCTTGCCCACCTTTTCCTTCAGAGAGGTGACCACCACCCCCAGGATTACTTCCTGGGAATCGGGGATTTCGGCCAGGTCGGCGGTGGTGACCCTGGCCCGGACCTTGAGCAGGCTGCGATAAGCGTCCAGGGGATGGCCGGAGAGGTAAACCCCCAGGGCCTCCTTTTCCCTGGCCAGCTTCACGGATTTCTCCCAGGGTTCCGCCTCCGGCAGCCAGTCGTCGTCGTTATGGGACACGGCCAGCCCGGCGAACATGGACATCTGCTTGGCGTCCTGGAGGCGCTTCAAGTTTTGGGTCTTTTCCAGGGCCTGGTCCAGGCCGGCCATGAGGCGGGAACGCCGGGGCTGCAAGGGGTCGAAGGCCCCGGCCTGGATCAAAGATTCCAGCACCTTGCGGTTCACCTTGCTTAAGCTGATCCTTTCCAGGAAGTCCCGAAAACTCTCGAACCGGCCCGGTCCCCGGGCTTCCAGGATCTCCTGGATGGCCCCCAGGCCCACGTTTTTCACCCCGGCCAGGCCGTAGCGCACCTTGTCCCCCTCCACCGTGAAATCCCGGGAACTCTTGTTGATGTCCGGCGGCAGCAGCTCGACCCCCTGATCCCGGGCCTCCATGATATGCCGGCCCAGGGCCACGGTATTGTTGATTTCGCTGTTGAGGACCGCCGCCAAAAACTCCAGGGGGTAGTGGGCCTTGAGATAGGCGGTCTGATAGGCCACCAGGGCGTAGGCGGCGCTGTGGGACTTGTTGAAACCGTAACCGGCAAACTTTTCGATCAGATTGAAGAGTTCCTTCGCCCTGGCCTTGGGGATGCCATGCGCCTCGGCCCCGGAAAGGAAGCGGTGCCGCTGGGTCTCCATCACCTTCGGGTCCTTTTTGCCCATGGCCCGGCGCAGGATATCCGCCTCCGCCAGGGAGAAACCGGAAACCGCCGCGGCGATTTGCATCACCTGTTCCTGGTAGAGGATGACCCCATAGGTCTCTTGGAGGATGGGTTCCAGTTGGGGCAAAGAATACTCCACCCTGGCCTCCCCGTGTTTGCGGCGCACATAGTCGTCGTGCATGCCGCTTTCCATGGGGCCCGGGCGGTAAAGCGCCACCAGGGCGATGATGTCCTCAAAGACCGAGGGCCGCAGGCGCACCATCAGGGCCCGCATCCCGGCGCTCTCCAACTGGAAGACCCCCGCGGTGTTGGCCGCCTGGAGTAGCTGGAAGGTGGCGGCATCATCCAGAGGAATGGTGTGGATGTCAAAATCCGCCTGATGATGTCGTTGGATGAGGCCGACCGCCTGGTCGATGACCGTCAGGGTGCGCAGTCCCAGGAAGTCGAACTTCACCAGCCCCACTTTCTCCACCCCCTTCATGTCGAACTGGGTGACCAGTTCCCCTTTGTTGCCCTTGTAAAGAGGAAGGTACTCGATCAGGGGGCGGTCGGCGATGACCACCGCTGAGGCATGGGTGGAGGCGTGCCGGGGCAAGCCCTCCAGGACCGCGGCGATGGCCAGGACTTCCCGGACCGTGGGGTTGGTGTCCCGCAGCTCCCGGAGACGCGGCTCCATTTGCAGGGACTCTTCCAGGGTGATGTTCAATCTCTCCGGCACCAGCTTGGCGATCCGGTCCACTTCCGGGTAAGGCACCTCCAGGGCCCGGCCCACGTCCCGGATCACCTGGCGGGTCCTCATGCTGCCGAAAGTGGTGATCTGGGCCACGTTTTGCCAGCCGTAAGTCCGGGAGACGTAGTCGATGATCTCCCCCCGGCGTTCGTAACAGAAGTCCACGTCGATATCAGGCGGGCTCGTGCGCTCCGGGTTGAGGAAGCGCTCGAAGAATAACCCGTAGGCCAGCGGGTCCAGGTCGGTGATCCCCAGGGAGTAGGCCGCCAGACTGCCGGCTGCGGAGCCCCGGCCCGGGCCCACGGGGATCTGCTGATGCCGGGCATAGGCGATGATGTCGGCCACCACCAGGAAATAGCCGGCAAAGCCCATCTTCACCAGGATGTCGGTCTCGTATTGCAGGCGCTGCCAATAGGCCTCCTCCGGCTGCCGCCGCTGGTCCGCCGGCGCCGCCGCCAGGCGGGCCTGGAGACCCTCCCGGGCCCGCTGGCTCAGGAGAGACTCCATGCTCTCGCCGTGGGCCGCCGGGTACACCGGGAAGCGATAGTGGCCCAGGTCCAGGGTGAGGTCGCAACGGGCCGCGATCTCCCCCGCGGCGGCCAGGGCCCCGGGGTGGGGGATGGCCCGGGCCATCTCCGCGGCGCTCTTGAAATAGAGCTGGTCGGTCTGAAATTTCATGCGGCCGGCGCTGTTCACCGTCTTCCCCGTTTGGATGCACAGCAGGACGTCCTGGGCCCGGGCGTCTTCGGGGCGCAGATAATGGACGTCATTGGTGGCCACTAAAGGAATCCCCCAGCGAGGCGCCAGCTCCAAGAGGGCCTGGTTCACCTTGAGCTGCTCCGGCAATTCGTTGGCCTGGACCTCCAGGTAAAAGCGCCCCGGGAAGAGCTCGGCGTATTCCCGGGCGGCGGCTTCGGCGCCCCGGGGGTCATCGCCCAGCAAACGCTGGGCCACCTTGCCGTGGAGGCAGGCGGACAGGGCAATCAGCCCGCCGCCCAATTCCTGCAGGAGTTCCTGATCCACCCGGGGGCGATAGTAGAAGCCCTCCAGGTGCGCCTGGGTCACCAGACGGACGAGGTTCTGATAACCCTGCAGGTTCTCCGCCAGCACCACCAGGTGATGGTATTCTCCCTTGCCCTTGCGGTCCTGCCGGGAGCCCGGGGCCACGTAGAGCTCGCACCCCAGGATCGGCTTGATGCCCGCGGCCCTGGCCTTCTGGTAGAAATCCAGGACCCCGAACAGGGTGCCGTGGTCGGTGATGGCCACTGCCGGCATCTCATAGGCCTGGGCCTGGGCCAGCAGGTCCGGGATGCGGATGGCGCCGTCCAGCAGGCTGAAGGCGGTGTGCACGTGGAGATGGACGAAACTGGGATTGGGGCATGGTCTCCGGGTCTTCTAGCTTAACTAGATAAAATTATAGCAAATTTTATGGAGAGAGGGAAGGTTCTCCGCCCTGGCCCCTATCATACCGCGAAGCCTCGGGCCGGGGCAAGGGGAGAATGCGAGGTGGGCCTGGGGGTAAAGTGGAAATAGCTGCGGGGGCCGCCCTGGCCCGATTAATCATCAGGCATCTCCATTTCATACCCGCAATTTTCCCCACCTCATTGCTAAGGGGCTAGGGCGGCAAGCGAGCGAGGCTCGGGGTTTAGGCTCACGTGGTGTCTCCTGGCAGGGCGGGGGGTGCTATTGGCCGGGCAAAGGGATCGTTACTTATTTAATTTCAATGGTCTTCAGCATATTAATATAACTAGTTGGTTTGGCAGATAATTCACCCATAAATGGATAGTCTAATTCTATTATTAAATAAAAAGCGGTCGCTAATATTATGGCAAGCATAGATATTAGTAATGCATGTAACCAATATCTTTCAGCGCCGAGTAAAATTGAAAACAAAATTGACACAAAGGCGCCAACGATTAAGGCCGCCCAGACGATATCCGGTAAACTAGATTCCATCTCGGACAACCGCTCATACCTTAAGGTAGATAGATTTTCAAGATCATTCAAAATCTTAGTATAAAGAATCTGTTCCTGAGGCTTTTGCGGGTTAATATTATGTATATCATTCCTAAGATTGTTCATGGCGCGTTCGGTTGTGGGGCTCAGCCTCATTTTTGCCAGGGCGGGATACTCATCTTCAGTTACTGATTTGGCAAAATAAACCAGAGAGTTGAGAGCACTGTCGGCTTGTTTTGGGTTGGGATACAGACTAAGGTCTCGATATAACTCAAGGGCCTCGGTTCCTTCCTTCAGGGCGCTATCCATCGCCTTGTGATAGTCCTGCCACAAAACGACCACTACAAAGGCAATGATAATTCCAATAATCGTACCCGCTTTATTAAAAATAGATGCAATAACATCGTTATGGCTTTGCCTGATTTTATAGTGGGCGATCCGTCTGATTATATATAATATCAGTAGCGAGGTTCCTATAAAAACCGCATTGATCAGAATAAATAGTAACCATGGAGACAGCATCACGAGTTTGGCGGTGAAAGGCATTGGGGTTCCCCGTAGGCTAAGTTAATTAATATTCCCTAAATGATATCGGAAAATGTCTAAATTGGCTTAAGACCTCTTATCCTGAGTTAATGGCTAGAATACCCTTTTTCCGAAGTCAACCTTGCACGGATGGATAATTATAGCATAAAATATTTTTAAGAAAGTGATGTCTGCCCAATTCCAGGTGGCAACGGGTATCTCGGGGGATCATCTTGAAAAAATTTTTCAGGTCTTGGACCATCTCATTTATGGGAGTCCGATCCTTCTGGGATGGATACTCCTGCTCAAAAATAAATCCCCTTTGGGCTATTCTCCTTCATCTTTGAACCCAGGTCTGCCGATATGGTCGTTGTGACCATATAAAAATGATCATTAGGTTTATATACTTTCTTTCCATATCCTCTTAAAATCCTCTTAAATTTAAACCATCGCAGGTGCTGGGGCGACTAGATCGGGGGCTTGCCGAAAGAGGATAAAACCAATGATAAAGATTATCGATTTCGGATGCGACGAACATAACTGGCGTCAAGTCACTCTCATCGACCCTGATGCAGACTTGGTCAAAGATTGTATTTATAATCTTCCCAAAGATGGGAAGTATCACACCTACATATGCTCTCACGGTTATACGCATCGCATCCGTGAATTTAAGATGCCTTATGTTGTACCGGCGCCTGCATATGAGAATAGGTCAAATTCTTCTATGCCCTAAGGAAAGCTGGTCGCGGTGCTCTCCGGGGGTAATTAGGAGTTAAGTGAGGACATCCGAATTGCCTCATTCTCCTGCCTGATAGTGCGCCTCCAGGCAAGACTATCTGAAAAGCTCGTACCCGGGCGGGATGGAAGAAGGTTATTGCTCCACTAACCATGGGCATGAACGGGGCAAACCTGATTAAGAGGGGGAACGAGAGATGATCTTCATGGTTGGCTTTTTAACAGGAGGATTCGCCGTTTTGATTACCATGTCGCTGCTTTTTATAGCGAAGGATACTATGAATTAGACTTCTTGCAGAAAATCCGGGGGGATCACCTCTTTTGGGCTTCCCCCTATCGAGCCTCTTGGCGACCCCCGGTATGGGGGAAAGGCATAGCCCACCGACTTAAGACCAAAAATTAGCGGGTTCCGATTATTGACTCTTATTCCTCCCCTTTCTTCCCTTCAGGATGTTTTATCCGGAGCAGCTCATGCTTAGCGGCGCGGCCAGCGGGGCTGGCGCCAGGGCCTCCTCGGCTTGGCTGCGGATCAATATCTTAAAGTCCCCTGGATATCCCTGAGGGTGAGGTCTGAGGGGTAATATATTTGCAGGAGAGCAAATGAAAAAAATGGTCATTTTGGTTGTGGGGGCAACCTTGTTGCTGGGGGGCTGTTCGGGAATGTCCTACACTGAGCAACGGGTCCTCAGCGGGACCGCCATCGGCGCGGGCAGCGGGACCCTCATCGGCTTGGCCGCAGGCGGTCCCTTGGTGGGGGCCGCGGTGGGCGCAGGCACAGGAGCTTTGGGAGGGGTCCTTTATGACCAGTACCAGAAATCCCGAGGGAATCCATAGGTTAATTTTCAAATTCCAAGAGGCCGGGGGAATTCTTCAGGTGAATACCACAACCGCCAAGGGGCGCCCTGGCGCCTGGACCTGCGCTTTAGGGCTGCTCATCTGCCTAATGGGCTGTCAGACACCGGTTGCTAAAGCGCCGCAGTTGCCGCCGCCGCGGCCGCCGGCGGCCACGCTGCCCCGGCCGGTGCGCCCCACTTTTTATGTGGCCACTAACCAGCTTAGTTTGCGGGCCTGTCCCGGCCTGGATTGCCACAAAATCTCCACCCTGGATTTAAATGCAGAAGTGGAAAAGATGGGGCAGATGGAAAATTGGACGCAGATCAAGGTAAAAAAGGAGGGGACTATAGGTTATGTAAGGTCACGGTATCTCTCCCCGCACCCCGTGGTAGTTGCCCAACTCACCAAGAAAAAACCCAAAAAGGCAAAACCTCGCAAACCCACCCAGCCTCCTGAAGCGGCGGGGGTAGAGGGGGAAGCCGGGCCCATGAAGCAGGAGCCTTCACTTCCAGTCCCCCGGGCCATGTAGGAGGAGGGAGGCAGTAGTCAAGATCCTACGAACTTACATGAATTCTGGCTCCAATTCTGGTTCTTCTCTTTGCTTAAAAGGTTTAAGTTCATCCCTGGCGGGCACTCCCCGAGGTGAAATCAAAGGCATGCTTTCCAAGTCACGGCCGATAACCCAACCCAAAGCGCCACTGGCAGGATGGCGAACTATAAACCAGCCATCGCTTTCTCCCAGTTTTTGCACCTGGTCGTTAAACTGCAGAACTCTGATAACCTCGCCGCGGCGCGATGGTCCGGCCAGCAAGTTTAGCTTCCTCACCGCCACATAGTAATAAGCTTTCTGAACCGGTCTTGGCTGGGCCTCCTCGATTCGTTCCGTCAGGGACGCGGCCGGCACCCAGCCAAGGCTGCGGGTTTTAATCACCAGGATGCGCCACCAGCCCTGGTCCCCTTCCTGGACTTTTTGCACCTGATCGCCCCGGTAGAGCAACTCTAAGGGAAGGCAATCGCGGCGCGGGCACCCACGTAGAAACAGGGTATCCTCTTTAACAAAATAAAAAACGGAAGCCACCGGATTAGAGCTGAGCAACTCCTTCCGGATCCATCCCGTCTG
This sequence comes from uncultured delta proteobacterium, assembly GCA_963812655.1. Lineage (GTDB taxonomy): Bacteria > Desulfobacterota > Desulfobaccia > Desulfobaccales > 0-14-0-80-60-11 > JAPLJC01. The sequence continues at coordinate 102,904 of CAWEWX010000014.1, forward strand.
CCCACTTCGCTGGACTTTAATTCGCCACCAGGATGATTCGCCGACCTCCAATTTTTCTACCTCATCGCCCCGGTAAAGAGGGCCCAACACCTTGCCGCCAAAGCCGGGGGTCTCCAGCAAATAAGTGACTTCCGGGATAACGTAGAACGAAACTTCCGGGGGTTTAACCGGGGCTTGGGCACAGGAGCAGGTCAAACTTATAAATAAAATTAGTATTAATAATCTGGTCATCGCACTAAATTGCCTGTGAATATTAAAAAGATCTCTAGTTAACATTTTCCAAGGCCTTGATCCGCCATTGCCCCGATTCTTTGCCAAATCTTATTAAATAGGTCTTTGAAACATTATTAGATTTTTGGGTGCTGATATTTTTAGCCTCAGCATCCCATTTTACTCGCGCTAGCACTGTATTATCTGGTAAGAGCTTGATATCTTCGAGATCGAATTCAATTTTGGGGTAATCATAGATTTTCCACACCTTTGAGATGCTTTGAGTTCTTTGCGTTAAGCCCGGAAAGTTGGGCGAATAATAGCTCAAAAGCTTGGATAAATCTTTTTTCTGGTTGGCTTCCCTGATCTCGGAAATTACCTGTTGCAATTGCCCTTTCAGTAAAGCGGTTGATTCCTCCGGGGCAGTGGGAGCCGCCCGGTAATCAGGAGGCGCCTTTGGACTGGGCTGGGTCTGAGCTGGGGGGGCCTCCTCCCCTTTGGGGGAGATTGGCGGGTAGGGCGTTCCCTTAAGGAAATACCAGAACAGCAAAGCAATCAGCACGAATCCGAGCACTAGCACGATGCCGCGAACCCAGAGAGGTTTCCGCCTGAGCAGCTCATAAGAGGATTTCTGGTCGTCAGTCATCATCTTGGCTCAATATCCGGCATCAATATATATTTATATCACGACTTTCCTCTCGACGAAAGAGGAACCTCAGTGCGGAAAGCTGGTTGCTTGGAATTCGAGTTAGGATGCCGATAATCCAAGCGGAGGCGCGACATCCACGAATCAACTCAGGGCCGGCCACCTGCATACTACTTAAGTCCCAATTTCTTTAGAGACTGGCGGCCATCGTTATTGGTGTCCCCGGGCAGATTGTAAATCAGGCCAAGTTGTGTTATTGTTTAGGCTACCGTGTCTCTCAGAGCAGAAGATAGCATGGGCTGCTGCCCTGCTAATGCTAAATTATTTGGCAGGTAAAACAAATGTCGGCTAAAGATGATCCTCGGAAATTTCCCTGGTATCTTATTATTGTATTCTTGATATTATCCATTGGTATTTTAAGTATAGGATATCTGTATTATAAAAATCAAGAGAACTACTTGAGGAAAGATAAACAGCAAGAACTTGCCGGCATTATTGCCCTGAAAATTGACCAAATTATCTCATGGCGCCAGGAACGTCTCGATTTTGCCAGTGCGATTATGGACGATCCTTTTTTTACTATGCGGGTTAGGGATTTTCTTAAGGGCAGGCCAAAACCCCTACTCACCAAACAAATTCTCGAACGTTTAACCGCGCTGGCTTCATATCAATTTCAAAGTATAGCTTTAATCGATCCCCAAGGAAACGTCAGACTCTCATTTCCCACGTCGCCGCAAGAGCTTACTCCTTATCTGAAATCCTTGGCCCTGCAAGCAGTCCTGACCAAAAAAGTCCTGTTTTCCGACCTCTATCTGGAAGATAATTCAAAGGTTATGCTCAGCGTTCTAACCCCCCTTTTGGTCATTCAGAGGAATGAGAAGGTGGTAGTCGGCGTTATTCTGATGAGGATTGAACCTTATCAGTATCTCTATCCTCTGATCAAGTCGTGGCCTACTCCCAGTCTGACGGGGGAGACCGAATTAGTCCGCCGGGAAGGGGATGAAGTGGTGTTTCTCAATGAACTCCGGCATCGGCAGAATATTCCCCTGGAGTTTCGGCTTCCCTTAAACACCCCTGATTTGCCGGAAGCCAGGTTCGCTCGGGGAAAGAAAGGGATTGTCGAAGGGATTGATTATCGAGGGATTCCAGTCCTGGCCGCCGTCGGGCTTATTCCTGATTCACCCTGGTTCCTGGTGGCCAAGATCGACGTCGATGAGATCTACTCCCCGTTGCAGAAGCGCAGCAAGGAAGTAGTCTTTCTCTTGATTACCCTCATTGCCCTTACTGGTCTCTGCGTTGCCTATTTCTGGAGAAATCAGCAAATTAGATTTTACCGCAGGGAATATCAGGCCGAGCGTGAACGCCGCGCCATAGCCCAACGTTACGAATATCTGACCAGGTTTGCCAACGATATCATCTTGGTAACCGATCAAAGCTTGAAAATTGTGGAAGCCAACAACCAGGCCGTGGCCTCTTATGGCTATGAACGAGACGAACTCCTGAAATTACATTTAATAGACCTATACAGGCCCGGGTCGGAACATGTTCTCAGTACCCGTATGCGACACGTAGAAGATAAAGGCGGGTTGATTTTTGAGACCGTCCAACGCCGCAAGGATCGAACCACTTTTCCGGCCGAGGTCAGTTTGCGCCTTTTAGAAGTGGAAGGCCAAAAATTGTTCCAAGAAATCATCCGGGATATTACTGAGCGCAAGCGAGCCGAAGAAAAGCTCACGGAATCGGAAAAGAACCTGCGCCGGCTGACCTCCCAGCTCCTGAGCGCCCAAGAGGACGAGCGCAAACGCATTTCCATGGAACTTCACGATGAATTGGGACATGCCCTGCTAGCTTTGAAGCTCCAATTGGAATCCGCGGAAGAGCAACTATTGCCTCAGCAAGTTTCTCTGAAAGATGAGGTCGGGAAGATGCTCGGGGGCATCTACGCGACCATTGAAAAGGTGCGGCGTCTTTATCTCGATCTCAGTCCAGGCGATTTGGAGGATCTGGGGCTGACCACCTCGTTACATTCTCTGATCGATGATTTTGCTGAGCTGCAAAAAAACATAATCTGGACGATAAAATTAAACCACCTCGATGGCCTTTTCCCTCTGCCCACTCAGACAGCCATCTATCGGATAGTACAGGAAGCTTTGACCAATATCGGCAAACATGCCAAACCTAAACATGTGTTGATAGAAATCGAAAGAGAAAAACAGGGGGTCAAATTTATTATCGAGGATGATGGCATTGGTTTTGAATGGGATAAAGTCGTCATCGAGAAAAAAACCCTGGGCCTCCTGGCCATGGAAGAGCGGGTCAAGATCCTGGGTGGCTCCTTTGAACTCTGGAGCCGGGAAAACCAGGGAACGAAAATTTCTTTTGCCATTCCAATTCCCGAAGGAGATTAAACCTGGATTAGATGATCCGGGCGGATTTTTATATTGAGGGAATTTCCCTTGAAGAATCAGGGAATCCCTAATTTACTTTGCTGGAGCAATCCAGCAAGCTTGGGGCAAGATCAACGAAAGGACCAATTAATCCGAATTAAAAGGATTAAAATGAATCCATACGCCATCATCCTGGCCGATGATCACGCCATGTTCCGGGAAGGGATCAGAAGAATCATCGAACGGATTGAGGATCTAGCCATCATCTGTGAAGTCAACGATGGGCTCGAACTGCTGGACGTCCTCAAAGGGTCCCGCCCCGATCTAGTCATTCTCGACATTTCGATGCCAAATCTGCGGGGTTTGGAAGCCATCAGGGAAATTAAGAAGAGTTATCCAAAAGTAAAAGTTTTAGTATTGACTATGCACAAGAAAAGAGAATTTATCCAACAGGCATTGAGAGATGGCGCCGATGGCTTTCTGCTCAAAGAAGATGCGGGCGGCGAGCTTATCCGGGCAGTGCAAACCATCAGAAATGGAGGAAAGTACCTCTCTTCTCTGCTTTCCAGTGTCCTAACTAGCATAGCCTTAGAGAAAGATGAACCCGAGATTTTAACGAGGCGGGAAAAAGAGGTCTTAAAACTTGTCGCGGAAGGGAAAAAAACCAAAGAAATCGCCGAAGCTCTATACATCAGTCCTAACACCGTGCGCCGGCACCGCTCCAACGTCATGGAAAAGCTGAAGATCAAGAGACTGGCCGATTTGGTAAAGTATGCCATCTCGCAGAATTATATCCTCGACCAGGGCTGATCTCCTCTGCCAGGTCCACCCCCCATTTTGCCCCAAAGATGTCATTCTCAGCGAACCATGCTGATCTGACGGCCAAAATGAAAAATGCAAAGGTAGAACCGCCGCCCTCGGCGGTGGCGCGCCGGCGAGGGCGCCGGCGCCACATTTTCATATAAAGAGAAGAATCTCGTATTTTATGGACTTGAGGTCCTTCACTTCGTTGAGGATGACCGTGAAATCAGGTGGGGCAATCGCTTCTAGGCTTCGATTTCGCTGAAAATTTTCCGGGCCAGGCGGAAGCTGTCCACCGCGGCCGGCACCCCGCAGTAGATGGCGGTCTGCAACAAAACTTCCATGATTTCTTCTTTGGTGCAGCCGTTGTGCAAGGCGCCGCGCAGGTGCAGTTCCACTTCATGGGGCCGGTTCAGGGCCGTGAGCATGGCCAGGTTGATCAGGCTGCGGGTCTTGCGGCTGAGGCCCGGTCTGGTCCAGACCGCCCCCCAGCAATATTCGGTCACCAATTCCTGCAAGGGCCGGCTGAAGTCATCGGCCTGGGAGATGGCTGCATCCACATACTCCGCGCCCAGCACCTCGCGGCGCACCTTAAGGCCGGCCTCAAACAGTTCCTTGGTCATGGTTCTCCTCCTTCACTGCTCTAGTTTAGTATCCCAGATTCTCGCCAACCAGCTTCACATGAATGCGGCCTTTGATTCTTTGGCCTTCGATGATGCTCCAGAGATTGCAGACCCGCTCCGGGGAGCGGCAATCGCGGCACAAGCCGTCGGCGGCGCAGGGGGTGTCCCGGCCGGCGCGGATGGCGTTAACCGGGGCGGCGTAGTGTTTGACCCGGCTCATGGCCGAGTCCAGGTCGGGGGCGACCTTATTCATCCCCGTTATCAGAATGACCTTGGCGGGGCCGAACATCATGGCGGCCACCCGGTTGCCCGCGCCATCGAGGTTAACCAGCCTGCCGTCCAGAGTAATGGCGTTGCAACTGGCGATCATCAGGTCCGCCAACAAACCCTGGCGCCGGACTGCCATACTCTCCTCCGGAGAGAGTCCGGGCTGGAATGGATCAAGGAGTTTTATTTCCGGCCGGGCGGCTATCCTCCCCCAGAGTCCCATGGCCGTGGCCGTAACGGAACCGCAGCGGAAAATCGTCGCCCCCGGCGGGATCATGTTTAATACTTCTTCCAGGGCTTGGGCGGCGGTGGCCGCATAGCTTCCTGCCATGCGGCGCTTCTCCAGGTTATGCACGATAACCTGGGCGGTTTTTTCATTCCAGGCCCTCTGACATTCGTCCACGTCTAGTCTCCTTATAGTCCTGCCGGTTGGAAGAGCCAAACTTCCTCTCCCTTAGGAGTGACCCGGACCTGGAGGTGCCCCAGCCATTCCTGGTCATCCGGCTTCGGGAAATCTTCTCGAAAATGGGCGCCCCGGCTCTCACGTCTCCGCAAAGCTGCCTCCAGGATAAGGGAAGCCGCCCTGGTGGCGCCGCGCAGGGCCATGGCCCCTTTCAGGTCCGGACTCCCCGGCCCGGCAGTTGATCCCTGGGTCTCTGCTGATATGCTTTTGACAGCCTCCAGGGCTCGAGTAAGCCCTGCATGATTTCTCAAGATGCCCCCATCTTCCCACATGATATTTGCGAGTCTCTCACCAAGATCGGCCCGGCTGGATCCAACTCTTCCCCAGGCGTGGGCCAGCTCCTGTAGTTGTGGCAAAACTGATTTGGGGTCGCCCGCGGATACCCCTGCAGCCCAGCGGGCGGCGGCGCTCCCGGCCCGGGCGCCAAAAACCAGGGTTTCGCTCAGGGCGTTCCCAGCCAGGCGGTTGGCCCCATGCAGCCCTCCCGCAATCTCTCCGGCGGCGAATAGTCCCGGGACTGAGGTGGCCCCCAGAGGATCAATCTTTACTCCCCCCATGACATGGTGCGCGGCGGGGGCAATCTGCAAAGGCCGGCTCAGGGCCCCATAACGCCTGGCGAAGATAGGCCTGATGGCCGTGCTGAATGGGTCGATGCGCCATTGGTCCTCCCGGAGATGGCGCAGATCGAGGCAAACCTTGCGGCCGCTTCGATAGATCTCCTGATAGAGAGCCTGGGCGAGATAATCCCGGGCCCGCTCCGCCGCCGGACGGTCCTTAATGCTGTACTTCTCGAGGATATCTTCTCCCAGGTCGTTCACCAGGCGGCCGCAGTCGGCAAGTTTCGGGGGAATCACCACCGGCGGCAATCCCGGCTCAGCCAGACACAGGGGATAGAACTGCACGAATTCCAGGTCCTGGAGTATAGCCCCGGCCTGCAGCGCCAGGCGATAGCCATCCCCCAGCATCCCCTTGGGATTATCATGGCGCCGGTAGAGAGCGGCCGCCCCGCCCGTGGCCAGGATCACGGCCTTGCCGGTAATGGCCAGCCAGGCGCCCGGGTTGGGCTGCCAGGCATTCACCCCGCGCGACCCCCTGCCCCGCTACCAAATCAGTTACCAGCAAGTCCCCCATAAACCTGGTGCCCAGGTCTCTATTTTTCTGGAGGAGGCAGTGGACGATGGCCTCTCCCAAAACCGGAGGGCGGCCCTGGGCGTAGAGATAGCCATTCTGGAATTTGGCCTGAATACCCCAATTCATCAGCTCCTGTAATCGTTGCGGAGCCTCCTGCACCAGAACCTCCACGAGTTCCCGCTGATTGAGGCCGCGGCCGGCTTCCAGGGTGCGCTCCAGATGGGTCTTTAGAGCGGCGGCATTTTGCGAGCCGGCCAGGACGCCGGCGCTGAACCCGGTGCAGGTGGACTTGCCGGGCTTTCCTTTCGAGATCACCATGACCTCAAGCCCGGCCTCCCGGGCCGCGATGGCGGCCCTGAGGCCCGCGGCGCCGCTGCCTATCACCAGTACATCGCAGGAAAGGTGTTCCATGCCGGCCTTCTCTCGTCCGGGACTCTCTATCAGGCTCAAGGGAAACGCAGCAAACTACCGGTCGCCTCAGGCGCGTCTGGAATAGTTCGGCCACATCTTCCAGCTTCTCCAGGCTCAGGACCCCGGCCAAGAGGGCCTCCACTTCAGGCTCGGGCCACGCCTGCGAGGCCAGCCGGCGAAACTTGGCCATCAACATTTTATCATCGGCGGGATTCTCAGGATCACCGAGGGGGAAGTCCGTCCGGCCCTGGTGAACCTCACCCGACGTCAGCGTCAGCGTCACCGTTGCCGGCCATTTGGCAGGATGGAGAGCATCGAGGTGCGCATCGACGGCGAGCCGCACTCGCCCCAGGAGATCCCGGATTTCCGGATTGTCAAGGTTCGCTTCGCTAAAATCTTCCAGTCCGCAGGACCCCTGCGCCAGGGCCAGCGCCACGCAGAAAGGCAGGCTGAACTTCGCCGCGTAGATCGTTGGCGGTTCGGGGTTGCTGGTAATATCCAAGGCCGTCCCGTAGGTGCGCACCTCAATGGCGGCAACCTGGGCCGGGCTGAGACGATGGCGGGCACAGAGATCGAGGACGATATCGATGGCAGGGTGGGTGTGGCGACAGGAAGAGTGAATCTTGAAGGAGTTGCCCTCAATTCTGTAAGGGGGTTTACCCAGGGAGTCGGTAATCGGCGCCAGGTTGAACTCGGGAGCCATGGCCCGGAAAAAGCCTTTCTGGCCTTCAAGGATCGCGGTGGCGCCGGTGAACCCCTCTTTGGCGAGCAAAGCTGCCAGAAGTCCATTTTGGGCCGCCTTGCCAGGATGTAAGTGCTTGGACATGGCGCCATCCCGCAGGAATTCCCAAAGCCCGGCGGCCTGGGTACCCGCATTCCCCAAGGCCCAAACCATCTGCTCCGGGTCGAGGCCGAGAAGTTTGCCCGCGGCGGCGCAAGCCCCGAAGGTGCCGCAGGTTCCGGTATTATGCCAGTAGTAATAGTGCGAGGGAGACACGGCTTCACCGATGCGGATCGCCACTTCGTAGCCCACCACGATGGCTTCGATGAGCTTCCGGCCGTTGGCGTGGAGCATTTCGGCGGCGGCCAGAGCCGCAGGCATGACCACGGCGCCGGCATGAACAATGGAGCCGCGGTGTACGTCATCCAGCTCCAGGATGTGGGAGGCGATGCCGTTCCCCAGGGCAGCGTTAAGAGCCGAGGTCTTTTCTCCGGCAGGCAAGAGCGTTGCCTGGGGTGAGCCTCCCTGGGCGCCCAATACCCGCAGCGCCAGCACTGCGGGTTTCTCTCTGCCGCCGCGTATCGCCGAGCCTAGCCAGTCCAGTAAGGCCAGCCGGGCCAACCGGATGGTTTCCGGCGGAAGCTCCTCGTAGCGCACCCCTTCGATAAACTCGGCTAACTTCCAACTCAGCATACAATCTCTCCTGACCAGGTTGGTTCCACCTTCAAGATCCTAGCGCCTGCCATAAGGGCAGACATACATACACAATCCGCACGCGGCGGTTTCGGCATCTCTCTCTCTCATTTTGGCAAAGTACCGATCACATTTAGCGGCATCAAAACGAACTGCCCGCGGTTCTCCGGCTCGAAAGGGTTGCCCGGTAAAAGCCTTGACCGGACAGAGGTCAACACACTCCCGGCAGTCCCCACAACCATCGCCCCGCGCTCGCCCCGTCGCTTCCAGGGGCGCATCGGTCAGGACGGTCCCCCACCGCACTCGCGGTCCCATGTCCGGGGTAATCAAAAGACAGTTCTTGCCGATCCACCCCAATCCGGCCAGGTTCGCACTCAATTTGTGAGAAAAAATCGCCGCGATCCGTTCACGATCCACTCGCTTGGAGGCCGGCACCGGGAAAGCTCTGTACCCCTTATTCTGTAAGACACTTCCTAAACGGGAAATTATGTGGTCCAGGCGGGAATTGACTATGTCGTAAATGTGGAATAGATAACTGATGGCCGCGGCGCGTTCGGGTGGTGGCGATAACTGGTCCACTACCGGATGAAGCAGTCGGATCCCAATGGAAATGGAGCGCGGATAGGCGGCGATTTCTGTCCCGCCTTGCTCGAGGATGGCGTCGCGGCCAGCGGACAGGTCGGCAATGCCGAAATAATCCGCACCCCAAAGCATGGCGGCATCGGCTAGCTGCTTTTCCAGGTCCATTTCTTCCTCCGGCGCCGGGATCAAACTCCCAGGTACGCTTCCTTTATGTGGTCATTGTCGATCAGTTCCTCACTGGTTCCCTTGAGGACGACGCTCCCCGTTTCCATGATGTAAGCGCGGCTTGAATGCTTGAGAGCGTGCACCACATTTTGCTCGACCAACAGGATGGTTATGCCCTCCCGGTTGATTTGATCGATAATCTCGAAGAGCTTGGATACCAGCAAGGGAGAAAGTCCTAAAGAGGGCTCATCCATCAGCATCAGCCTGGGGCGCGTCATTATCCCCCGGGCGATGGCGAGCATTTGCGCTTCGCCGCCGCTGAGGGTTCCGGCTTTCTGGGAGATACGCTCCTTGAGCCTGGGGAACATGTTGAAGGCCATTTCCAGGGAATCCTGCCGCTTCGCCCTGGCCTCAGGGACAAACGAACCCATTTCGAGGTTTTCTAAAACGGTCATGTCAGGAAAAAGCCTTCTGCCTTCGGGCACATGCGCGATTCCCAAGCTTGCCATGGCGTAATCAGGCGTCCGGGAAATATCCCGGCCTTCGAAATAAATCTTTCCCCGGTGTGGCCTGAGCAGCCCGGAGATGGCATTCAAGGTGGTCGTCTTGCCGGCGCCGTTGGGCCCGAGCAGGGCAACGACCTCTCCCTGGTGCAGCGAGAAGGAAATCCCGCGGAGCGCCTTCACGTCTCCATAGTAAACGTCAATGGAGTCGACCCGTAGCATACTCAGCTCCAAGATAGGCGGCGATCACCTCCGGGTGGCTCATGACCTCCTGAGGCCTTCCGGTGACGATCTCCTGGCCGAAGTTTATGCACATGACCCGGTCGGAAACCCCCATGAGAAATTTCAACACATGCTCGACCACCAGGCAGGTTATCCCGGACTGCCTGATCTTCATGACGATCTCCAGCATCCTTTCAATTTCTTTGAGGTTGAGCCCGGCCGCGGTTTCATCGAGCAGGAGCAGTTCCGGATCGCTGGCCAGGGCCCTGGCCACTTCCATGCGTTTCTTATCGGCGATGGGCAGGTCCTTACCGAGCACCTCCTTGCGGTGGCTGAGCTCACAGAATTCGAGGACCGCCAGGGACTTTTCCCTGGCCTGTTTCTCATCGTTGGTGTGCAGGAAGGCCCCTGCCATGACATTATCCAGAACCGTGAGCCGCTTTAAGGGCTTGACAATCTGAAAGGTCCTGGCAATCCCCATCTTGCAGATCTGGTGGGTGGGCAATCCATCGATGCGTTGGCCCTTGAACAGGATCTGACCCCGGTCCGGCGTGCAGAAGTTGTTGATGCAGTTGAAGAGGGTGGTCTTGCCGGAGCCATTCGGACCGATCAGTCCCACGATTTCCCCCTGGTCGATGGACAGGTTGATCTCATAAAGCGCCGTGAGGCCCCCAAAGGTCTTTACCAGCCCCTTGATCTCAAAGTAACTCATGATTCCGCCCCCGGCTTTCTCACTTCCTCTTCCGCTGCCGGGCCCGGTTCAAACTGGCCGGCCGCGGCGGTCTCTGCCGCCGGCGGTCTTACAAAGCACCGGCTCACCTTGTCCCAGCTGCCGATAATCCCATCCGGCAAGAACATGATGATGCCGATGATGATGATGGCAAAGGCCAGAAGGTGGACTTCCTTGATAACGGGAACCGTTCGGAAGCACTCGGCCAGGAGGACATAGACGGCAGCTCCCAGGGCAGGCCCCCATTCCGTCCCGGCGCCTCCCAGCATCACGCAGAGAATCATCATGATGGAAATGTCGGTGAGGTCGAAGACCACATCCGGCTGAATAAAGGCCATGTAGTTCATATAGAAGGCGCCGGCCAGGGCCGTGAAAAAGACGCTGGCGATGAGGGCGTACAACTTGTACCTGGTCGAATGGATGCCCAGGGCTTCGGCGGCATCCTGATCCTCTCTAATGGAAAGGAAATAGTAACCGAACTTGGAGCGCACCAGACGCCGGGTAACGTACAGCGTAAGACCGGCGATGGCCAGGATGATGGCGTAATAGGGCAGCTTATTACCTCCCCAGGTGCGGGAGATCATGATACCGACGGCGCCGTTGGAAAATGTGGTCCAGCTGTTGAAGATGATCCTGGCGACTTCGGCCATGGCCAACATGGCCAGGGCAAAATAAGGTCCCCGCAGCCGGAAGGTGATCAAGCCGATGGGGATGGCCACGATCACGGCCCAGATGGGGCCTAGGAGCATACCCCACCAGGTGGAGATTCCGAAGTAGTAGAAGAGAAGTCCGCCGCCGTAAGCCCCCAGGCCAAAAAAGAGACTGTGGCCGAAGGATACTTGCCCGGCATAACCTCCCAGCAGGTTCCAGGCCGTAGCCAGGGTAATCCACAACAGCACCAGGATCAGCATGTGCATGTAATATCCGGGGAGTACGAAGGGCAGGGCGACGGCCAGGATCCCCGGAACGATGTACTTTATCGGCCCCCTTCGCATCACTTCCTCTTGAGTAAGGTTTGCAGACCACCGGGCAGGAACACCAGTACCAGGAGGAAGATAATTAAACCCATGAGGTCCTGATATCCCATGCTCCAGTAGGTGGCGGTCAGGGACTCGACGACCCCGAGTAAGACCCCCCCGGTAATCGCCCCCACCGTGCTTCCCATCCCCCCAAGGATGGTGATGATGAACGCCTTGAGGGTAAAGGCGTTGCCCACCCCGGGATAAAGATAATAAGCGGGTAGCAGCAAGATGCCTCCGGCCGCGGCCAGAGCCGAACCGATGCCGAAGGTGATGCAAGTGACCTTTCGGGTATTTACCCCCATGTACCTCGCGGCTTCCGAGTCCTGGGCCGTAGCCCGGATTGACCTCCCCATATCCGTTCTGGTGAGGAAAAGATGCAGGCCGGCAATCAGAACCAGGGCGCCGACAAAGCCGATCACCATGGGGTAGCTCATGGAGATGCCGGCGAAATAGAAGGCCTTGTCGGAAATGCCGGGGATTTCCACGGTCTGATAGTTGGAGGTGAAGATAATCCGTAAGAGTTCGACGATGGCCAAACCTAAAGCCAGGGTCAGCAGCACCTGAGTCTCAGGCAAAACCGTGACGATCTCGGTGACGCGCCGGATAATGAATTTTTGCAGGATATAACCTACGCAAAAAAGGGCGGGAACCGCCACCAACATTCCCAGATAGACGTTTAACCCGAGGTGTACGAAAAGAGCGTAGGAAATATACATGCCCATCACCATCAGCGCTCCATGGGCGAGATTGATGATTCGCATCACGCCCATGATCAGAGTCATGCCGATGGCGATGAGCGCATATATGCCGCCCAGAAGTAAACCGCCGACCAACGCCTGCAGCAGCAAACTCATGAGCGCGCCGGACCTCCGGTGAAGGGCAATGGGAACCTGACCCCCGCAACAGCCAAAATGTCAGGAGCCAGGGGGAGAGTAGCATAATCGACCTCCTGTGCTGCCTTTATTTCCTGTCCTCATAGGGAGGCACCGGGAAGATAAAATCGGCCGTTTTTGCCTCCAGAGGCCAGACGACTTGCTGTTTCAGGTCTTGCCATTGAATAACATAGGTTAGAGGAAGCCCCTGATTATAGTAGTGATGGCCGAGGTCGTCCTGCCATTCGTGGTTCTGGATCTTTCCCATAACGGTCATCAGGTCCGTTTTGGTGAGGGCCTCTCTGATACTGTCTCTGGTGATGGGCTTGGAGGTTCTCTTCAGGGCGTCCAGGGCGATCTGCATGGCGGCATATCCCTGAGCGCCATGATAGTCCGGCGGCCTCTGGTATTTCTGCTTATAGGCCTCAAAGTATTTCTGGACGCCAGGCCAGGGGGCCTGCGGGCTCCAGTTGGTGGTAGAGGCAATATAGTTAACGTCCTTGCCGCAGTGATCGAGGAACTCCGGCATCGTATAGCCGCCCGCATACCCCATATACAATGGGGCATCGAGGTGGATCTGCGCCATCTGTTTGGCGAGCATGATGGCATCGGTTAAGTATGACACCGCCATGACCATGTCCGGTTTTTCAGACTTTATCCGGGTAAGCATCGGAATAAAAGTCATGGCGCCGGACTCATACGGCTGGTCGAATACTAACTCAATGCCCCTCTTTTTAAATCCGGCGCGCAACGCTTTGGAGGAACTGGTGCCCCAGTCGGTGTTTTCGTAGAAAAGCGCCACTTTTTTCGGCTTGATCACCTTATCAATCAGGCCCCAGAGTGCATCGCCATAGTGGGAGGCAGGTACCCTGGGCCCCGAGAATACCCACTTATTCGGTTTGGTCGTGATCTCGTCGGCAGACCCGGCGTCGATGACCAGGGGACAGCCCAAATCTTCCGCCGTGCCTGCCATGGCCGCAGTGCACGAACTCGTGTAGCCCCCCACCACCATGTCAACCTTATTCATGGTTATCAGCTTCTCGATGGCGGATTTGGCTGTCTGAGGATTGCTGCCGTCGTCTTCCACCACGAATTGGATCGGCCTCCCGTCTATTTCCTTGATGCCGAGATCATCAAAGGCCATCATGTTGGAGTTGTGGATCATGTTACCGAAGTTGGCCTCCGGTCCGGTCAGCGACACAACTACGCCAATCTTGATGGGTTCCGCATCCTTCCCGAAGCCATAGGGAATCGCCATCAACATGGCCACGCCCACCAAGCCGACCACCACAAATACCCTCCGCATCTTCATAGTGCGCCCTCCCTCTCTCGGTGTTGGTATCCAGGCCCGCCAAGGCTTGGTCTCGCTATTTCGCTAGGAGTTATTTACTTCTTCCCGTGCGCAAACTTCCGGCTGAAGTAGTGGCCAGCGTAAACGGCTCCCAGGGGATTGTGCGCCAGGACCCGATCCTTTACGGCAAAGATGGTTGCCGGAGCTTCGGAATATTTCAAAAACAGGGTGTCGTGTCCGACACACAGTCCGAGAAGGACATTGAGTTGAGTGCCGGCGCGATTGAGCAGCTTCGCCTGGCCGATGGAGTTACACATGGGTTCGAACTGGCCGGGATGAACCTTCTCGTCCTCCTTAACTCCCAAGGTCTCTTTGGGGACAGAGCCAGTCTTGCACATAACGGATTTAACCTTGAATCCCGCGCCTTTCAGGATCTTGGCGACTTCTGCCGCCTCCTTGCGCAGGCCGACGCAGAAAGCCAGTCCGAGGGTGGTGAAGCCTGCCAGGCGGCTGAAATGGATGATCTCTTCCAATCGGGTCCATTGGCAGTAACCTGCCGACTCCGTAAGAGCTGCCTTTAGGGCAAATTCACGGACCTCAGGTTTCAGGTACTCGTTCTTGGCCTCCTCGTAAACCGCCCCTTCGGAGAGCATGGGACAGTGCTCGGGGGCCTTGTCAATCTTGCCGCTCCGACAAGCATAAATACCGCATTCGGCGCAACGACTCATATTCCCTCCTCCCTTAGCCCGCCGGCCAATTGACTAGGCCGCCGCGGTTATCTTGATCCCTTTGGGACACTTCTCCGGAAGTCGCCGGAGGAACAGCTGCAACACCTCGGCCGGCACCTGCATCAGCCGGATGCGATGCATGCCCAGAGCGTCGCGTGGGTCCTGGGACAGCCGCAAGGCCTTCACCAGGGTGGCAGGTTTGATTTCCTCAGTCTCCCCAAGGGCCGCCTGGCATAACCCGCAGAGTATGCAGGTGGCAGGGCTCTCAAGCTGGTGGGCGACTTCCGGAGACATCCAGCCCTCATAGTCCTCCCGCAGAATAAGCCATGGAATCGTGGCTCTCAGGGATTCAAAGAACGGGTCCAGGTCTACTACCAGGTCCTTCAATTGCTGGAAATGGGGCAGCGGTTCGATGGTGATGAGGTCTCCATTTTCGGTAGCCTTGCTAATCAGGGTTTGACAGGCCAGCGCGGGCTGTCCATTGATGCGAACCGCGCAAGAACCACAGATGGCGCTGCGGCAGGAGCGGCGAAAAGAAAGCGTGGGGTCCTGCTGCCAGGCCAGGAGCAAAGAATCCAGCACCGTCTGGCTTCCTTCCATACTCACCGTGAATTCCTGGAAAAAAGGTAAAATATCCTCCTTAGGATCGAAACGGCAGATTTTCAGGACCACTTCCATTGTTAATAACCTCTCGCTTGCGGTTCGTAGCTGGTTATGGTGACTGGACCGGCGCTAAATTCGGGTCCTGTTCTTCCCCGTTTGGCAAAGGTGTGGTGCAGCCAATTCTGGTCATCCCGCTGCGGGAAGTCCATCCGGTAGTGCGCGCCCCGGCTTTCGCACCGCGCCAGAGCGCCCCGGGCGATGATTTCTGAAAGGTCCAGGAGGTACCCTACCTCCAGATAATCCATGAGGGCATAATTGAAAGGTTGGCGTCCGGTTGGAGCCGGAAGCCGGTGATAGCGCCCTCTTAGCTGCTTCAGGCGGTCCACCGCGTCCTGGAGTTCGGGGCCGGTCCTGAAAACCCCTACCTGGTTAGTCATCAGAGTCGTCATGGCGCGACGGATGGCGAAAGTGCTGTCATCCTGGGCACGCCTTCCAGGCTCGGCAGCCAGCAGGGCATTCCACGGATTGAGATAGCGTTTCACGGTCTTTTCTGAAAGACTCGGCCAGGTCTCTTCCCGGACGAGTTCGGCGACCTTGCGGCCGGCCCGCCTGCCAAAGACCACGGTTTCCAGAAGCGAATTGCCGCCCAGCCGATTGGCTCCATGCACGCTCAGGTTGGCGACCTCTCCAGCCGCAAACAGCCCCGGAAGAGGGGTCATTCCCCAAATGTCGGTCCGCACCCCCCCCATGCTGTAATGCTGGGCGGGCTCGATGTTTATCGGCAGGCGCGCCGGATCGGCCCCGCTATAGCGGATGGCCAGGTCTCTTACCTGAGGCAGCCGCTCCGCGATGAGAGCCTCTCCCAGATGGGTAAGGTCCAGGTGGACATAATGCCCCTCAAACCCCCGGCCTTCCTTGATTTCATTGAAGATCGCCCGTGAGACCACATCCCGGGGAGCCAGCTCCATCTTCTCCGGCGCATAATTGGCCATGAAGCGGTCGCCCCTGGCGTTGCGCAGGTATCCTCCTTCGCCGCGGGCAGCTTCTGATATGAGGATATTCGTTCCATACAGGGTGGTCGGATGGAACTGCACGAACTCCATATCCGAGAGCACGGCCCCCGCCCGGTAGGCGATGGCCATACCATCTCCGGTATTGGCATGCGCGTTCGTAGTCTTGGAAAAGGCGCGGCCATAGCCACCGGTTGCCAGGATAATCTGCTTGGTCCGGATGACTTCGAGCCTGGCCCGCGGGAGGTCGTAGACCAGGGCCCCCGACACGCGCCCGTCTTCCAGCAGCAGCTCGAGGAGGTGCCACTCCGGGTACACCTTAACTCCCTGCTTCAAGATCTGCTCATAAAGAGTATGCAATACCACATGTCCGGAAAAGTCGGCGGCAAAGCAGGCGCGGGGGAAACCGGCCCCGCCCAGGGAACGTTGGGCGATGGCGCCCTCTGTACTGCGGGTCCAGGGTACCCCCATCCGGTCAAGTTCACAGATCACCTCAGGCCCGTCAGAGCAAAGCACCTCTATCGCATCCTGATCCCCTAAATAGTCGCTGCCTTTCACCGTATCGAAGATATGGGCTTCAACGCTGTCATCTTGGGCCATAGCCGCATTGAATCCCCCTTGTGCCGCCCCGCTGTGGGAGCGGGTTGGGTAGATTTTACTGAGGACGGCGGCATCGGCTCTCCCCGAAACATTGAGCGCCGCCATCAGCCCCGCCAGCCCTCCTCCCACCACCAACACCTCATGCATCAGCATAGCAACCGCTCCTGGTGGACCTTACCCGGCTGATCCCGCCACTGCGCTCTGCGGGCCCAGCACCTGCTGCAGGGTGGGAATCAGGTCATCAAAATTCTCCAGCACATAGGCGCCGGCCTTCTTGAGATAGGCCGCCTTGAGTGATGGCCTGCCATAATTTCCCGAAATTATCGAGGCCGCATGCCCGAAGACAGTGCCTTCCGGCATATCTTCGGTAAACCGCCCCGCAATGTAAGCAATCAGAGGCTTCGTGAATCTCCCCTGTGAGATGAAATCTGCGGCCTCCTCCTCTTGGGAGGTGCCCGGCTCGGAAAAGATCACCACCGCCCGCGTCTCGTGGTCGGCTTCGAATAAAGGCAGGAGGTCCTTGATGGTGCTGCCGATGAGCGCGTCGCCGCCGATGCTGACACTGGTGCTCACGCCGTATCCGGCCCGTTTCACCATCCACGAGACTTCCGCCGTCATGCCGCCGCTCCTGGAAATGACTCCCACCGGACCGGGGACGAAGCAGCGCTCCACGTTATCTCCGCCGATGGCCCCGAGCTTCACGCAGTCAGCCGGATTGATCATGCCCACGGAGTTGGGACCTATCACCCGAACTCCCGCCCGGCGGGCCAGGGCCAGGCACTTGACCGCATCCTGCTGGGGGACGTTTTCCGTGGCAATCAGGATCAATTTGATGCCGTTGCCCACGGCCTCGGCAACGGCGTCTGACACGAAAGCGGGGGGTACGTAGATCACCGAGGTATCGAGCTGATGAGCGGCACAGGCTGCTTTGAGCGTATCGTATACCGGAACGCCGTGGACCTCTTGACCACCCTTTCCCGGGGTCACTCCGGCCACTAGGCTGGCGCCGTATGCCAGGGTGTGCTTGGTGACCATGGAGGCTTCCCGGCCGGTTATTCCCTGCACCACGATGCGGGACTGACGGTTTATCAGAATAGCCATCAGTTGGGCCTCCTGTCTGCCAAGAGCTTTTTCATCCGGGCCATCATGTGGGTACAGGCTTCGGTCATGGTAACCTCATCGCCGTAGTACTCGACCCCCGCGGCGGTGAAAAGCTCGCGGGCCACGGCATCATTGACGCCGGCCTCACGCACCACTACCGGAAAGGTCGAGGGATCCACCTGCAAGTCCTGCAAGGCCCTGATGATTCCCCGGGCCAGGATATCCACCTGGGTGTTGTTGGTGATATTGTGGCAAACAAACAAGCTCTTGACCCCCGCCTTGGAAAGGATGCCCTTGGTGAGCCCGAAGACCTTCTCTTCGGCCGGATTTCCTCCCACTTCGGAGTAATTTGCCGGGTGGCCGCCCAGGGCGGTGAGCGTATCAAAACACAAGAGGCTGCCGCCTCCACCGCCGCACATAAACCCGATATCACCTTCAGGCATCTCGGTGTAGCGGGCGGTTCCCCGGTAGGGGTCGGATTCGTTAACCTCAACCATCCTCTTTTCCAGGTCCGTAAGAGGCCGCCAGGCCCGCTCGCTGCCAAGTTGGACCATATCCGTCAGGCCGGCTTGGCGGTACATGGCGCTATCGTCGACGCTCATGACCGCGGCAGCGGCAATGACCTTGCCATCGCGGGTAATCGCCAGCGGATTTACCTCGAGGAGGTAGGCGTCATAGCGTTGAAAGGCGCGGTAGAGCCTGGCGAGCACCCCCGCCGCGGCAACGAGCAGCTTCCCCTTCACCCCGAGCTCGGCAAAGACCTCCCTCGTCTCATAATCGGCAAGATCCGACAAGGGATCCACCTCCCGGACCAGAATTTCGCCGGGGTAGGAGCGGCTGAGTTCCTCGACGTCCACGCCCCCTCTAAGACTGGCGATGATTACCGGGGCCTTCCGGTTCTTGTCGAAGGTTATGGACACGTACCATTCTTGGTCGATATCGAGCTTCTCTTCGATGAGCACCTTTTCCACCGGGAAGTTGCGAACGGTGGCGCCCAGCAGTTCGCGGCTAATGAAAGCGGCGTCTTCCGGGTTTTCGGCAAAGCGGATGGCTCCCGCTTTGCCGCGCTTGCCCACCGGAACCAGGGCCTTTACCACCACGGGCTTCCCAATCCGTTGCGCGATCTCTAAGGCTTCGCTCTCGCTCGCGGCAACCGAGCCAGGCGGCACAGCTATGCCCGCGGCCTGCAGCAGTTGCTTGGCGTGATGTTCCAGGAGTCGTCCCACGTTATGATTCCCCCTAACTTGCCGCTATTCGTGTTTTGAGCTGCCGTGGAGCGCGGCCTCTGCCACCAGCCCTAAGGTTTGGGCTATCCCGAGAATTCGCCGGGCCCACGCCGCCACCGGATAATCGATGAACTTGCCGTCCAGTTGCACCGCGGCAACGCCGGCGGCTTCCGCTTTATCAAAAGCCCGCACCACCTTCACGGCATACTCGATCTCGGTTGGTGTGGGGGAAAAGGCTTCATTGACCGGAGCGATCTGGGCCGGGTGAATTACCAGCTTGCCCGAGAACCCCAGTTGGCGGGCAATCCGGCAATCATCCCTGAGCCGGGCCTCATCCTTTAAGTTGATATTAACCGTATCGATGGGCCCCTCGATTCCCGCCGCCCGGCTGGCCACCGCGAGCTGAGACCTGGCGTAAAACAGCTCGTGGCCTTCGTCCGTAAGCCTGATGCCCATATCGAGAGTGTAGTCCACTGCCCCAAATGCCAGCCGCTTTACCCTGGAGCCGGAGGAGGCGACCGCGCCGGCGTTTGCCACTCCCCGGGCGGTTTCCACCAGGGGAATCAGCTCTATCTTGCCGGGAGGCAGGGCGTATTCCATTTCAAGTTGGCCGATCAGCCAATCCACCCGCCTTACATCTTCCTGGCACTCGGCTTTGGGGAGCATGATGCCGGCGGGGCGATTGCCCAGCACGGCCATGATATCCCCCAAGATCCATGGGGTATTTGCCCCATTCACCCGTATGTAGATGCCGTCCCGCCGCACCCGGCTCAGCACGTCAACCACCAGACTGCGGGCCCGCACCTTTTCGGAGACCGCCACCGCATCCTCAAGATCGATGATCACCGCATCGGCATCGAGGGACAACGCCTTATCGACCTTGCGAAGGTCGGTAGCCGGAGCAAAGAGGAAACTGCGTCGCAGCCCGGTCATTTCTTCCTGCCTGCCTTTAAGAGGTTTGACTGGTTTGGATAAAATCCGCGGGGGTCCTTTTGGAGAGAAAAGCAATGATTATGCCATAGCCTTAAGGGGGCGGCTAAAGACCCTGGAGAAGCGCGCCAGGTGTAATTGTGACCCCGCTTGCGGGGAGGTTGGGGATAAAGGAGACCTGCAATGACCTATTTCACAATTGAAATTAAATCTTGCTTTGATTTCAAATGTGAAAGGTTCGCTAAAGCGAGGCGAGTTGACTTGGCCGCTTGGCAAGCCCCAAGCAAGTTCTTAGGTGATCTCCTGATAACTCGAGATCTCGATAAGGTTTAAATCAGGGTCTCTGAAATAAAAAGAAAGCATGGGGCCATTGGCGCCCGTCCGGCGCACCGGCCCCTCGATGATGTCCACGCCCCTGCTCTGCACGTGCGCCAGCGCCACATTGAGCTCGGTATCCGTGACCAAGCACAGGTCCGCCGACCCCGGCAGCGGCTGGTGCGCTTTAGGTTCGAACTCTTTTCCTGCTTCATGAAGATTGATCTTTTGGCGCCCAAACTTCAGGGCCACCCTGCCCTCTCCGAAAATTTCGCTTTCCATTCCCAGCACTGACACATAGAAATTGACGGTTTCCCGGATATTCTTCACGGTCAACACCAGGTGGTCGAGTTGTTTGATCTGCATATTGCTCCTGAACCCAAGTTTCGCAGCCCTGAATTCAGTCTATTGCTTCCTGGACAACCCTCCAGCCCAGTTCCTCTTACCAGGGTTTAGTGGCTTATCGATTCCCGCCAGATCCTGCTCTCGTATTGTTCCGTAGTCTCCGGATTTGTATAAAATGTGGGTGATGACTGGGGCCGATAGGCCGGCCCCTTCTCAGAGTAACCCGGCGCACAGCCGGCCCAAAGCGGCAGGATAATCAAGGCTAACCCAATCCAAGTTTTCATGCTATTGTCCGGGAGAGATTCTCAGCCGCTTCATCTTGCGCCACAGAGTGGTGGTGCTGATTCCCAGCATTCCGGCAGTTAGGCGGCGGTTATAGGCCGATTTTTCCAGCGCCTGCAGGATAAGGGTTCGCTCTATCGCCTGGGTCGGCCCCCGGAGGAAGGTGCCTGGAGGCGCCGCATACGAGGCATTATCCGCGAAGCGCTCTTGGGGCTCTGCCCCTGAAAGGTGCCTGGAGGTAGGATTCGCAGTGGCGGCCTCCAGGGGAATCGCCTCCGCTGGCGTCCTTGCTGAAGCGTAGCCCTGAGAGCCTCCCCCTTTACGGATGACCACGGGAATATCCTCTCGCTGGATCACTTCGTGGGTGGTAAGATTCATGATCCGTTCCAGGCAGTTTCTCAACTCTCTGACATTGCCGGGCCACGGATAGGAGATCAGACAATTCAGGGCATCGTCCGAAATGTCCTGGACGAAGCTGCCGAAGTTAGCCCTAAACTGGTCGATGAAGTGTCGAACCAGCAGGGGAATATCTTCAACCCTCTCCCGCAGTGGAGGAATCCACAACTCCACCACATTCAACCGATAATAGAGGTCTTGACGGAATTTGCCACTGGTCACCGTGTGCCAGAGATCCACGTTGGTGGAAGCAATGACCCGGACGTTAAGCGGAATGATCTTTTTGCCCCCGATCCTTACGAGTTCCCGCTCTTGGAGCACCCGCAGCAGCCTTGACTGGAGTTCCAGGCCCATTTCGCTGATTTCATCCAAGAAGAGGGTGCCGCCGCTGGCCTGCTCGAAGAATCCCTGCTGGCCTTGCTTTTGCGCCCCGGTGAAGGCCCCGGCCTCATAGCCAAAAAGTTGGCTTTCCACCAGGCTGGAGGGAATTGCCCCGCAGTTCACCGCCACGAAAGGCCCCCTGGACTGCTGACCGGCGTTATGGATGGATTGGACGAAAAGTTCCTTTCCGGTTCCGGTCTCTCCACATACCAGGACGGTTGAGCTGGTGCCGGCCACCTGGCGGGCCTGCTGGATGCAACTCAGGATGACCTCGCTTTTCCCCACAATATCCGAGAAGGTATAGCGCGTCCGATCGCCGCGGATAGAAGCCGCGAGCAGTTTTTTCTGCTTTACCGAAACGACGTTATTAAAACCTAAACCAAATTCATCCGTAATGGGGATGCGCACCGCCAGAGCGCCATCCTCCAGAAGGGAAGGCCCGATCACCGGGTGTCCGAGTTCCATGGCGCGTTTTCCCAAATAAGTGAACTGACCCAGCCCCTTACTCGAGGCCCGGCCATCCGGTTCGACGCTGAAAAAGCGAATGCCCTCCCGGTCGAAGAGCACTGCCTCTCCGCCGGTAACCCGGGCGATGAAAGGCACCGCTTCTTCAAAAGTGGCTTTTAGCTTATCTGCCAGGCCGACGTGACCTGCATTGTTTAGTATCAGCAGGCAGTCCCCCAGGGGGATGAACAGGTTGAAAATATTGCTGATCTTTGACGGGATTAACAGCGGTTGGGCGCATTTGATGGCTTCGTCGAAGCCTTCCTGGTTCTCCAAAGGATAATCATTCAGTTCATTGCCTTCCCCATCCACCGTTTTTCTGCATAAATCACGGAGACGGACGACCGTGGCAAAACCACAAGAGAACCGCGCCACTAGAGGGAGGGCCTGACAAAGCGTCTCGAAAAGA
>CAWEWX010000015.1:0-32115 GCA_963812655.1 uncultured delta proteobacterium
GTTGGAAACCATAATCATTCCGGTTTCCAAATAACTCCACCTAATAACTCAAGTTTCGCACCCCTGAATTGACTAACCAGGCCGGACGCCCAGGCTACCTGGATTTCTCGTTCCCAGGCTCTGGCTTGGGTAGTCAGTTATTGGAAGCCTGCTGGGCACGTCAGTAAGGCGATGATAATTTTCATCAGACCTTCGCAGGAGTACCAGGGGAGATAGACCTCTAAACAGGTTGCCGGGGCCGGGAAAATTGGAACCTCCGGTCAACGGGCCTCGGAAACCTGAAAGGTCTTGGGTTTGGTCCTGGCTGTTTTGGCAGTATTGCTGCCGGCTGGGGAACTATTTCTCTTGAGAGTTTTGGCCTTGCCGTTTTTAGGCTCTCTCTTCAGGGCAAATACGGCATGGCTCTGTTTCTTGCTTTTACGGTCCACGACTTTCCGGTCATTGGTTTTCCTTTTCTTGGTGATGGTCTGCACCTTAGATTTATTTTCCCGGGCAAGGTCTTTTTTAGGAGAACCAATACTGCCAAACATGGAAGCCGCATAGGGGGTCGAATTATCGTTTGCTAGATTACGGGAATTAGCCTTGCCACTCCTGGCAGAGATCGCTGGGGGCGTTGGTTTTTTTGCCAGCTTGATCTTGTTGTCCGAGTTTTGGTCAGGCTTGCGGCTCACGGATGCCGCCGCATAATATGGGGGGCTCTTGCCGGGAGCATAGGCCGCGGCCCTTATCGGTGGAGAGGGGACGGGGCTGGGGGCCAAACCTGGATTGCCTTTCCCGCCTGCTACAGGCTCATCAGGAAGCGCTGCCACTGCCAAATTAGCGTCGGGGGGTTGATAGGGAACGTCTTTGAATCCGAATTTCTCCGGGTTCTTGGCGATGATAGTGGCCGCGATCATCTGGGGCACATAGTTTTCAGTTTCACTGGGCAGGCACTTATCAGCAGAGAGTTCCCAGAAATTCTCGTGATTGCCCTTGTTCAACTCCTTCTGAACCCGCCTCTCCCCGCAATTGTAGCTGGCGGCGGCCAGATACCAGGAGCCAAACTGCTTGTACAGGTCCAGAAGGTAGCGGGCTGCGGCGCGGGTGGATTTCACCGGGTCCCGGCGCTCATCGGTGTAGCCGTCAATTACCAATCCATAACGCACCCCGGTGCCTTTGATAAACTGCCACATGCCCCGGGCGCCCGCGGGAGATTGGGCCTCGGGATTAAAACCGCTTTCTATCATGGCCAGGTAGGCCAGGTCTTCCGGCAGGCCATACTCCTGAAAAACTTCCTTAATCATCGGGAGATAACGGGTAGAGCGGGCCAGTTGGCGCTGGACGACCTCTTTGCGTTTTGTGGAAAAATAGACCAGGTAAGCCTTGACCTGCTTATTAACTTGGATGGGCACATCGAATTTGACTTGATGCTCCCATAATCCTTCAGTCAGGGGGGTATCGTTATCAGACAAGGATGGGGCCAGGCGGGAATTATCCTGGACCAGGTGGCCGCCACCGCAGCCTACCAGCAATACCAAAGAAGCGAGTGTGGCATATAACCAGGTTTTCATCATGGGGCCTGCCTGCTTGTGGGCCAGCTTCCCGGTGGTGAATCCGAATTTGGTTTCCGTTAAGCGTAGTTATCGTTTTTCAATCATCTGCATTTTACTGTTAATCTTTTTATAAGTCGGTTAGCTGTCGACCACCATCGGTATAAACCTGATTTTTGCCTCGGGGAATCCCTGATATTTTTTAATAGCTCAAGTTTCGCACCCCTGAATTGAGTACACAGGCGGGAGGCCTAGGCTACCTGGATTTGGTAGCCTAGGCCTCTGGCCTGTGTAGTCAGTTATTAACGGAAGCCTGGAAGGGGTCCCATCTTTATCCCCTCTCCCCCTCGAGGGGGAGAGGGGATTTAATCTCTTTTCCGCTTCCATTAATACTTGGTGCTAAACTTGACTAATAGGTTCATCCGGCTAAAACGCACCTGGTCTCATGAAGAGCCGGTTTTGGGTCTTTTCCAGGGTAAGTCGGCGACGACACACAAGCAAGGGCCGGGGGAGCGCCCCGGCCCGGTTAATCATCAGACATCTCTATTTCATATCCGCAATGCGCGCCGCATTAGAGCGTTTTTTTACGCCTTCCGGGCGCCCTTTTGGGGCAGCGTTCCCGCATTTCCCGCCGCCGTTTCTCCCGCCAGGCTTGCCTCTGTTCCGGGGACAGGTTCTGGAACCGCGCCCGTAATGCCTGCCTCTGTTCCGGCGACATTTGCTGACGCCGCTCCCGCATTTCCTGGTAACGTCCTGGCAAACTGTCTGGGCCCCGCCCTACCATATCCTGCCGGGGCTCCGGCGGCCGGTTCTGGGGTTGTTCCCGGATCGCTGGGTGATTTCCGGGCTCCTTGGCTTGGTGCTGCTCCTGAATTTCCCGCCGGGGCTCCAGCGGCCGGTTCCGGGGTTGTTCCCGGACCGCTGGGTGATTTCCGGGCTCCTTGATTGGGTGCTGTTCCTGAATTCCCCGGCGGGTTTCCAGGGGCCGGTTCTGGAGTTGACCTCGGACTGCCGGGTGCATTTCGGGTTCCTTGATTTGGCGCTGCTCCTGAATTTCCCGGCGGGTTTCCGGCGTCACGTTGCGAAACTGCCGCCACCAATCCTTTACCTGCTGCCGGCGATCCTCGGGAAGGCTCTGGTACTTGTCATAACTTTCCCGGAGGCGATCCTGCTGTTCTTGGGGCGTCTGCTGCCACTGCTTGAATTGTTCACGCACCGCAGATCGTTCTTCCGGAGACAGGCCCAGCCATTCACGTGAATTGTTTGACAGGCGCTCGCGGAGGCCGGTAGGAAGTGAGTCCCACTTATCCTTGTAGGGTGATAATAGTTGTTGCTGATCCGGGGATAGTTCGCTCCAGGCAGGCACGGAGTTCTGCCCGCTGGCTGCCGCGGCGGCGCCCAGCGTCAGCAGCAGGCAGGCTAAGATGGCTGCTAGGGCTTTGGTAATTGGGTGCATGGTCTGTCCCCGGTCCTGTGGTCTATCTCTTCTGTTATTGCTTCCACTTACACCTGGCCGTCGCCAGCCTAGCCTCCCTTCATGACATCCCGGTTCTTTTCCAGCCAGGCGTAAAACTCCAGGTTCTTAAAAAATTTCGGATTTTTGTCTGAGGAGATAATGGCCAGCACTTCCCGTTGTTCTGCCGTGAGCGGAGGCGGGGCCGAACGGAAAGTGCTCATGAAGGCCAGGAACGCGACCGCCGCGGTAGCCAGGCCGATTGCCGGCCAGCGCCAGGGGAGGCGCTTCCGCGTGCCTTCCTGGAGCGCGGTGGCTCTCGCCGCGGCAATCTTGGCCGTCGCCAGCGCGTCCAGGTCCTCGACGCTCTCATCCAGGTGGCGTTTGATGTGATCGATCAGGTCCGATTCTCGGTTCATGGCCAGTCATCCTTAAGGCCTTCCTGTAACGTGTTCATGGCCCGGGAGTAGTGAGTTTTTACGCTGCCCTGGGAGCAACCCATGGCGGTTGCCGTCTCATTGACGGAGAGCCCCTCCCAGACACGGAGCAGAAAGACCTGCTGCTGTCTGGGAGGAAGATCCCTTAATACGGCTTCCAGCCGCCTGAGGGCCTCGCCGGTCTTGACTCCGTGATAAGGGTCCGGCGCCTCCGGGTCCCTTATGGTCTGCAATGGATCGGCATCCTCTTGGTCCTGGCCGGGGCGCCGGCTGGGAAGGAAGGTCATGAAGATCCTCCTGACTTTGGAGCGCCGGCCCCAATCCCTGATTTTATTCTGGACGATGCGGTAGAACAGGGGCTTCCACTGCTCTCGGTTTATGCGTAGGCGCTTCCGGGGATAGCTCGCTCCAGGCAGGCACGGGGTTCTGCCCGCTGGCTGCCGCGGCGGCGCCCAGCGTCAGCAGCAGGCAGGCTAAGGTGGCTGCTATGGCCTTGGTAATTGGGTGCATGGTCTGTCCCCGGTCCTGTGGTCTATTTTCTCCTGGTATTGCTTCCACTTACCACCTGGCGCCTCGCCAGCCTAGCCTCCCTTCATGACATCCGGGTTCTTTTCCAGCCAGGCGTAAAACTCCAGGTTCTTAAAAAATTCCGGATTCTTGTCTGAGGAGATAATGGCCAGCACTTCCCGCTGTTCTGCGGTGAGCGGGGGCGGGGCCGAACGGAAAGTGCTCATGAGGGCCAGGAACACCGCCGCCGCGGTAGCCAGGCCGATTGCCGGCCAGCGCCAGGGGAGCCGCTTCGGCGCGCCTTCCCGGAGCGCGGTGGCTCTCGCTGCGGCAATCTTTGCCGTCGTCAGCGCGTCCAGGTCCTCGACGCTCTCATCCAGGTGACGTTTGATGTGATCGAGCAGGTCCGGTTCTCGGTTCATGGCCAGTTATCCTTAAGGCCTTCCTGTAACGTGTTCATGGCCCGGGAGTAGTGAGTTTTTACGCTGCCCTGGGAGCAACCCATGGCGGTTGCCGTCTCATTGACGGAGAGTCCCTCCCAGACACGGAGCAGGAAGACCTGCTGCTGTCTGGGAGGAAGATCCCTTAATACGGCTTCCAGCCGCCTGATGGCCTCGCCCGTCTTGACTCCACGATAAGGGTCCGGCGCGTCCGGGTCCCTGATGGTCTGTAATGGATCTACATCCTCCCGGTCCTGGCCGTGGCGCCGGCTGGGAAGGAGGGTCATGAAGATCCTCCTGACTTTGGAACGCCGGCCCCAATCCCTGATTTTATTCTGGACGATGCGGTAGAACAGGGGCTTCCACTGCTCCTCGGGTTTATGGGCGTAGGCCCGGACAAATTCAAGCATGGCGTCTTGGAGCACATCGAGGGCATCGTCTCTGCTTCCCGTGGCAATCTCGGCCATGCGAAAGGCACGCCGCTCAACGGATTTGAGGAATTGCTCCATGGATCAAGTTCTGCCGGCTGGGATCGGGTTTCTGTCGATTCTAGATCATACCAGACCTTATCTGCCCGAACCCCTTTTTTCCCCGGTGCTGGAGCCGGCCCAGATTAATGAAGAATACCGGTCGCCTGCAAGGTAAGGCTGTCTAGGCCCCGGACTTCCCGGCAATCAGAATTTTGACGGGGGTTGGGACTGGCCTCACCCCCCCCATATTGCACTGCTGGCAGGCGCCGGCTGGCCGCTCTCTCGGTTTGCCTATCTTTTGGCCCATCTTCTCCCATGGTTGCGCAGGTCACGGTGCAGGTCAGCCCTGTCCCCCCGCCGGTCCCTCCGGTCCCGGCGCAGATCCCGGGCATCGTGGTGCAGGTCTCGGCGGTCGCCGCAGAAGTCCCGCCGGTCGTGCCTGAGGTCCCGACGATCATTGTGGAGGTCGTGGCGGTCGGCGGCCACGGCCCCCCTATTGCCTGACTGGAGGTCTTGACGGAGCCGCTGGCGGTCCCCCCGAATACCTTGGCGGTCCTGCCGGATATCCTGCCCGTCTTTCCAAGTGTCTTGCCGGTCCTGCCGGAAGTCCTGTCTGTCTTTCCAGGTGTCTTGCCGGTCCTGCCGAAGGTCATTCACATCCTGCGGAATATCTCCGGCAAATGCCTGGGCTCCCCACAAGATGGCAGTCAAGGCCACAATTCCCGCGACGATTCTCTTCATCTGTTGCCTCCCTTTGAGTAGTTTGCCGCATAATGCTGGCTGCTATCTCCTTCAACGCAGGGGGAGGCGTTTGGTTGACAGGATAATGAATTTTTTTGGGCAATTTTTTGTTAACAATGTTCTTGAAATTGTGCTTTAGTGATACACCTCAATGCAAATCCGAGGAGACCTGTCATGCGTGAATTCAAGATCGCGGCCATCCCGGCTGACGGCATTGGCAAGGAAGTGGTGGCTGCCGGCCTTGAAGTTCTCGAGGCGCTGGCCAAGCGCGACGGCGGCTTCCGCCTAAACGTCGAGTCCTTCGACTGGGGCTCGGACTACTACAAGAAGCACGGCGTCATGATGCCGGAGAATGGCCGGGAGACGCTGAAGAAATTCGACGCCATCTACTTCGGCGCGGTGGGCGTCCCCGACGTGCCCGACCACATCACGCTGTGGGGGCTTCGTCTCAACATCTGCCAGCCGTTCGACCAGTACGCTAATGTCCGCCCCACCCGCATCCTCCCCGGCATCAAGAGCCCGCTGGCAGGGGTCCAGCCCCAGGATCTAGACTGGGTTATCGTCCGCGAGAATTCCGAGGGCGAGTATGCCGGCCAAGGCGGGCGTTCCCATCGAGGCTTTCCCGGGGAGGTCGCCACCGAGGTGAGCATTTTCACCCGGGCCGGCGTCACCCGCATCATGCGCTTCGCCTTCGAACTCGCCCGTTCGCGGCCGCGCCGGCTGCTGACCGTCGTCACCAAGTCCAATGCCCAGCGCCACGGTATGGTGATGTGGGACGAGATCGCCGCCGAGGTCGCCACCGAGTTTCCCGACGTGGCCTGGGACAAGATGCTGGTCGACGCGATGACCGTGCGGATGACCTTGAAGCCGGAAACGCTCGACACCATCGTGGCGACCAACCTGCACGGCGACATCCTGTCCGATCTGGCTGCGGCGCTGGCCGGTTCTCTCGGCATCGCGCCCACCGCGAACCTCAACCCCGAGCGCCGGTTTCCGTCCATGTTCGAGCCGATCCACGGCTCAGCCTTCGACATCGCGGGCCAGGGCATCGCCAACCCCATCGGAACCTTCTGGACTGCCTGCATGATGCTGGAGCATCTGGGGGAGAAGGCGGCTGCCGCCCGGCTAATGCGGGCGATCGAGCGGGTGACCGGCGATGCGTCGCGGCACACGCCCGACCTCGGCGGCACGGCGACCACGCGCCAGGTCACCGCGGCGGTGATCGCGGCGATCCAGGCCGACAGCGAGCCGGCGTGGTGAAAGGAGGTAAGCTTGTATGGACAAGAAATTGCTTAGAAATGGGCTGATACCGGTTATTGTCTGGGTCGTTCTTATGTTAATCCCTGTGCCCCAGGGTTTACAGCCTCATGCCTGGTATTATTTTGCGTTATTTGTGGGGGTTATCTTGGGGGTGATGCTGGAACCAATACCTGCAGCGGCGATAGGCATAATTGGGGTGACACTCGCGACTGCTTTACAGCTTATATCCACTAAACCCGGCGAGGCTCTCCGGTGGACTCTTTCAGGATTTTCCAATGGCACTGTCTGGTTGATCTTTGTAGCCTACATGTTTGCTTTTGGTTATGAAAAAACTGGTCTCGGTCGCCGCATTGCCCTTTTTCTGGTGAAGCACCTGGGGAAGAAAACCCTGGGGCTTGGTTATGCAATTGCCCTATCAGACCTGGTTTTGGCTCCTTTCATTCCGTCCAATACAGCCCGTAGTGGCGGCACCATCTATCCGGTTATTGAAAACATTCCTAGATTATACGGGTCAGCTCCCGGGAGGACCTCCCGAAAGATTGGCTCTTATATCATGTGGACTGCGTTAGCTACTACCTGCGTCACCAGTTCCATGTTTCTCACCGGGCTGGCTCCGAACCTGCTGGCTTTAGAATTGGTGAGTAAAACAGTAAAGGTAAGTATCACCTGGCGGGAATGGTTTTTAGGTTTTCTGCCGGTAGGCGGGTTACTTCTGATATTCGTTCCTTATCTGGTGTATAAGATTTATCCACCGGAGATAAAATCCAGCGAGAATGTCCCGGTCTGGGCCCGCGATGAACTAGCCAAAATGGGTAAAGTTACCCGGAATGAGCTAACTATGGCAAGTTTGGCGATCATTGCGTTGGTACTGTGGATCTTTGGCGGAAGCTGGTTCGATGCTACGACCGTAGCCCTGATGGTTCTCTCGCTCATGATGCTGACGGGTATTATAAAGTGGAGTGATATATTGAATCACAAGCAAGCCTGGAATATATTAGTATGGTTTGCCACACTGGTTACCCTGGCTGATGGTTTGAGGATTGTAGGATTCCTCAAATGGTTTTCGGCAATCACTGCAGAGGCTATGAAGGGCATACCGGTTATGTGGATGGTAGTTTTGTTTGTGGCCATCTTCTTCATGGTCCATTATATGTTTGCCACCATTACGGGACACACCACCGCGTTACTCCCCGTATTTTTAGCCACTGCCATGCTAGTACCCGGGATGCCCATAAAGCTGCTGGCCATGCTTCTTTGTTACACGCTGGGGCTGATGGGTATTTTAACCCCTTATGCCACAGGGCCGAGCCCTATTTACTATGGGAGCGGGTATGTGGCACCCAAAGATTTCTGGATATTGGGGCTCATATTCGGCTTGATTTTTCTGGTAGTCATCCTGATTGTTGGTGTTCCATATATGAGGTGGTATATTTCCTAAAAAATTTCTGATAGGGTGTGTAAAAGTGAGGAAGGAAAAAGATAACCTGACCCCAGGAGAGGTTCATGCACGTAATGGCCATCAATGGCTCACCCCGCAAGGAAAAGAGCAGCACCTGTCATATCCTGGGCCCGCTCTTGGAGGGCATGCGCGCCGCAGGCGCCACCACTGAATTGGTGCATCTGGGCCATTTGCAGATCAAACCTTGTCTGGGCTGCTTCCTGTGCTGGGTTAAGACCCCGGGAAAATGTGTGCAGCAAGATGACATGGCCGCGGTCTTGGAAAGGTTGGTGCAAGCCGACCTGCTGGTCTTCGGAACTCCGCTTTACCACTATAACTTGTCCGGTCTGCTGAAGAACTTCATTGACCGCACCCTGCCCTCCTTCGAACCATGGCTGGTGGAAGATCCCGACCATCCGGGGAAGAGCGGCCACCCGGAGCGCTACCCCCGGGACCGGGCCCTGCTGCTGGTCTCCCCTTGCGGTTTTCCGGAAGGCGACCATTTTGCGCCGCTGGTGCAATATTTCCAGTTTCTCGCCCAAAAGCTGGGCTGGCGTTAC
Source organism: uncultured delta proteobacterium (assembly GCA_963812655.1). Lineage (GTDB taxonomy): Bacteria > Desulfobacterota > Desulfobaccia > Desulfobaccales > 0-14-0-80-60-11 > JAPLJC01. The sequence goes on from CAWEWX010000015.1 coordinate 8,836, forward strand.
CTGGGGGAAATCCTGCGGGCCGGGGGCGAGAGCTTGAGCGATGAACAATTGCAAGAGAAGTTCGCCTGGTATTATAACTTGGTGCGCCAGGCCGGGGAGCAGCTCATCCGCCAGGGACGGATGACGCCGGAGGTGCAGGCGGGATTACGGCGAGACCTTTTCCCGGGTGGGCCGGAGGCCTACAGGAACGAAGCCAACCGCTATTGGAGCGAAACCATGCTCAAGTTCGGTCTGACCGGCAAGCCGCCGGGACAGGCCGGATGACCGGCGGCTTGGGGATGGGGAGTCGATATCCTCCCGCCCCTTCCCTTAAATGACCTAAACCCTAAGCTCCTTTTATACTAATTAAAAATGAAACAGCTATTCAGCATCCTGCTGGGCTTCTTGCCCTGGATCGTTTTTGGCGTGGTGGCCGGGCCGTCCCTGTGGCGGTTGAACGCAGCCATCATCGCCGCCCTGGCCCTGGTGCCGGTCCTGGGCTACAAACAGCTGGCCAAGGGGTTCATTCTGACCTGGGGCTCGCTGCTCTTTTTCGGGGTCCTTCTGGTCCTGGTGGTGCTTTGGAGAAACCTGTGGGTAATCAATAACCTGGATATTCTGTCCCAAGGGGCCCTGGCGGCCATTGCCTGGTTCTCCATCTTCCTGGGCAAACCTTTTGTCCTGCAATATGCCCGGGAGACAGTGCCCCCGGAGCGGCAGGCATTACCGAGCTTCTACTCGAGCTGCCGGACCCTCTCGGTGATCTGGGGGGTGATATTTCTAATCGGTACAGGGATGACCGTGGCGAAAACCTATGGCTGGTGGGCAGGAGGGATAGGCTATCAGGCGGTGTCCCTGGGCTTGCTCGGGTTGGGCCTCTGGCTCAACCATTGGTATCCTCAATATGCGCGCCGCAGGGCAAAGCTAGGTGTTAACCCGGATCAGCCGGGATGATTTCGGATTGACTAAATCGACCCCGGGGGGTGCAGTTCAACATAGCACTATGCTAATTACGTCAACTTTCGAAATCAGCATGCTTCCCAACCAACCATAGACGGCTAACACTATCAACAACGTTAATGCTTGATCCATTTTGGTGATCTTCATTTGATTACCTATCTGGTTGTTGGTTAGCTTTATGAATGATGTGGGGTTTTAGGTTAATGAGTTTGGAACTGACCCCTGCCAAAGGCAATAAAAAAACCGGACTGCCTACTCCCAGGCAACCCGGCTATCTCTTAAAGACCCGTGGCTTTCCGCCCCCGCCTCGCGACGGGTTTGGCTTTTTACTGAGATTTAAGAATAAGCACCTCTGATCGCAATGTCAACTAAAATTCGGTAGGGTCCTCAGACGAATACGAGAACAGCCTTTACTCCCCCGGGTCGGGGGCGTCCAGCTCCATGGGCCGCAGGCCCAGCTCCCGGCGGATGATCTCCCCGGCCAGGTCCACCACCAGGGGCTGGGCCTCGATCAGGGCGGTGTCGCTGCTGGCGATGGGGCCGGGAAACCCTTGCAATTCCCGCTCCGGCACCGGCACCGCGGCGGCCGTCAGCTTTAGCCCCCGGGCCGCCGCCAGTGCCGCGGTGCGCCGGGCCAGCTCGCCGCTCAAGCTCAGAGGGGCGTCATAAAAGACGGCAACGGGGTCCAGCCAGGGCTGCGCCGCCAGGTAATCCAGCACCAGGGCCAGGACCCGGTCGGTCTCCCGGGAGGGCTTAAAGCTCCGGGAAACCTGGCCCACGTCCCGGATGAAGCCGTCGTCCGCAGCCACCAGGGGCAGCTTGCGCAAGGCGCATTCCAGGGTAATGAGGACATTGTGGCCGTCCAGCCCCAGGGGGCGGCCGGCCACCTCCTGCAGCAGCCTAAGCCTGGCCCGGCGGGCCGCGGCCTCGGCCGGGGCGAAGACCCCCCGGTGCAGGAGCTGCCGGACGGTGCGGGAGAGACCATAGCGGTTGCCCACCAGGACCAGGGCCGCCGGGCGCGGGTAGCCCCGGGCCAACAGGTAGCGGAAGTCGGCGGCGGCATCTTTAGAACCTATTTCAAAACCTGTCCTGGGCTGCAAATATGTTCTCACGCCATAAAAGTTGAGATTCGGAGATTTTAAGGCAAAAGTTCAGGTTAAAGCGGTTAAGTCGTCTTTTCCCCCTCCCCACGGGGGGAGGGGGTTAGGGGGAGGGGGGCGTCAGTCGTTGGTAACTATTGGATAATGCGCAACTGCTTTCACCACCCCCTCCCCAACCCTCCCCCCTCAAGGGGGAGGGAGCAAGTCAAAAACGTTGATTTCGCTAGTGAAGATGACTTTTGCAAGAGGCTCGGAAATCGGTTTTGAAATGATTGATAGCAGAACTCGCCAATGGCCTGCTCAACCTTCTGTTCCGAAAAGTTCAGGCAGCAGCCTGGGAGAGAAGGGTGGCCTCATAGGCCAATAGGGTTCACTTAGGTTCTTTCCTAAGGAATGGGTGGGCAGTGCCCACCCTACATATTTTCCGTTAAGCGGCCTTTTGTTTTTGACTTTTTACTTTTGACTTTTGCCTTAGCCCGTAGCCCGTAGGGCGGGAAAGCGAAGCGCATCCCGCCATTAGCATTATTCGACCTCCCTGCATTTCTGCCCCTCAACCCTCTCGGCTGGCCATAAATTCCAGATAATCCGGATCCCCGATAACCGGACCTTCTTCCACTTCCACCGCCTTGGCCTCCGGAGATTCCACCAATTTCATCCGTTTCGGCCGCCCGAGTTTCCTGGTTGGAGCAACCCGGCGCCATGGCGCTTTCCGGGACAGGGACCACCACCTCACCTGCCAGGGAAGATAAGGCGCTATGGACTTTTTTAATTTCCTTCACCAATTCCGTCGTGGTGAGTTCAGTCATGGACGCATGTGAAGCAACAATCGCCGCGGTTAACTTCAAAATCTCACTGGCCATGGGGATGATTCCTTTCTCTTAGTATGCCCTCACTCATTGCAGATTCTCCCGGGCCAGGCGCGCTCCCAGGGCCCGGAGCTCCGCCAGTTCCTCAGGGGTGGGGCGGTATTTGCAAGAGAAGCCTTCATGGACCAGCCTGATCTTCATGGCCTGGAGGAGCTGGTTCATCTCGGCCACCGCCTGGCCGCTCCAGCCGTAGGAGCCGAAGCAAGCCGCCGCCTTGTTCTGGGGCCGCAGGCCCTTAAGATAGGTGAGGAACTCGCCCACGGAAGGGAAGATGGTGTTGTTGAGGGTGGGAGAGCCCAACAGGAGCAGGCCGGCATCCAGAACCTCGGGAACGACGTCGCTGTAATGGACGCGGCGCAAACGGCAGCTGACGGTCTCGGCCCCGGCGTCCCGCAAGCCTTCGGCCAATGCCTGGGCCAGCATCTCGGTGCTGCCCCACATGGTGTCGTAAACCACCAGGGCCCGGTGGGGCTCCGCTTCCCCTGCCCCCCATTTCCGGTAAGCCGCCAGGATCGGCTCCGGAGACCGGAGGAGCAAGCCATGGTCCGGGGCGATCAGCCGGAACTCCAGGTCCATTTGCTGGAGGCGCTGGAACAGCTTGAGGACCAGGCTGCCGAAGGGCATCAGGATATTGCCGTAGTATTTCTGCACCTGGTGGAGATAGGCCGGGAAATCCGGGGTCTCCAGGTCGAAGCGTTCCTCCGAGGCGAAGTGGGCCCCGAAGGCGTCGCTGGAGAAGAGAATCTGCTCCTCTTTCAGGTAGGTCATCATGGAGTCCGGCCAGTGGAGCATGGGGGTCTCCAGAAAGAGGAGGGTGCGTTGCCCCAGGGAGATTTCCTGGCCGGTTTTCACTTGGACAAAAGGCCATGACTCCCGGTAATGGCGGCTCAAGCCCGCCTGGCCCATGGGGGAGCAGAAGAGCTTTTCCGGCTTGACCCTGGCCACTACCTCGGGCAGGCCCCCGGAATGGTCCATCTCCACGTGGTTGGAGACGATATAGGAAATCTTTTCCGGGTCCACCACCTCCGCCACCCGGGCCAGCATCTCCGGGACGAATTCCTTTTTTACCGTGTCAATCAGGGTGATCCGGTCGTCCAGAATCAGGAAGGCATTGTAAGTGGAGCCTTTTTCGGTGAGATAGCCGTGAAACTCCCGGAGATCCCAGTCAATGGCGCCCACCCAGTAAACCCCGGGGGCCAGTTCTATCGCCATGTGAGCCTCCCGTTATGTAGGGGCGACTCGCTGAGTCGCCCATTAGTAGCCGTCGGTGATCAGCAAAAAAAGCCCAGTGGAACTCGATCCGCCGAGCGTGGGGAAGTGCCTCTTAGCTTTATCTGAAATGTGGCGCAGGCGCCCACGCCGGGGAACCACCGCGGGCGGCGGTTCTATAGGTCATCTCTTAAGTGACTTTAGGTCATGATGGTTCGTGGATAGCTGACTGCTGCTACAACATCGCCCGGGCGACCCAATCACCGGGTGGAAGCCGGTGCCACTGTCGCCCCTACGGGCAGGATGGTTGGCTGCCAGCTGCCTGCGAGCTACAACCCCTCCTTGACCATCTCCTCCACCAGGGCCTTCTGTTTTTTGCTGAGATCGGCGGGGGTCTCGACGATGATCCGCACGAACTGGTCTCCCCGGGTCTTGCCGTTGGCCTGGGGGAGGCCATAATTCTTGAGGCGCATCTTGGTGTAGCTCTGGGTTCCCGGCGGCACCTTGAGGCTCATGGTCTTGCCGTCCAGGGTGGGCACCGTCACCTTGGTGCCCAGGATGGCCTCGGTGAACTTGATGCGGCGGTCCACGTAGAGGTCGTAGCCCTCCCGTTTAAATACCGGATGTTCCAGCTCCCGCAGCCTGACATAGAGGTCACCGGGGGGCCCGCCCATGGGGCCGGGGCCGCCCTTGCCGCTGACCCGGAGCCTCTTGCCCGGCAGGGCGCCGGGGGGAATCTTCACCGCGATCTTCTCCACCTGGCCGTCGTGAGGCATGGCCACCACCTTCTCGGTGCCGAAGGCCATCTCGTGCAGGGTGATGGGCATCTCCACCTGCAGGTCCCCACCCTTGGGCGGCGGGGGCTGAGCCCCAAAGCCTTCCGGGCCGCCGTGCCTGAAGACCCGGGTGCGAGGCTGGCGGCCGAAACGTCCTCCCCCCCTCCCATGCCCCCGAAGAGGCGGCTCAGGAGGCCCTCGGAGAGGCCGAATTCGAACATATCGCTGAAATCGGCGCCCTTGAAGATATCTTCCCGGCTGAATCTTTCCCGGAAGCCCTGGGAGCCGAACTGGTCGTATTGCTGCCGCTTTTCGGGATTGCTCAGCACCGCGTAGGCTTCGCTGATCTGCTTGAATTTTTCTTCCCCAAGCTTCTTGTCCCCCTTGGCTTTGTCCGGGTGATACTTCATGGCCAGCTTGCGGTACGCCTTCTTGATTTCCTCCGCGGAGGCTTCCCGGCCAACACCCAATATCTGATAATAATCGATCTCAGCCATAAGGGATCTCTCACATTTCCCAGTGGGGTAGTGGCCATATTATATGCTGCGGGGGATTTTTGTCAACCGCTCCATTAATATAACCTTTCCATTTCATTGAAATTTTCTTCAATGACCGTCTGTTTGTCCCCATTTCTTCCTTGATAAATTTTCCCCTTTCTGATAACAATTCCAAATACGCTTTAAGGCAGCTATAGTGCGGTGGCGAGCCGAAAATTCCATTAATGGCAAGGAGGTTGGGCATGACGGCTTTGGTGGGCGGACTGGTCGCGGTGGTTTTGGGATTGATCGGCCTTGGGTGGTGGCACCATAAGTTCTTTGACCTCTTGGAAGGAGGCATCCCCCTCTTGCTCCTTTTGGGCGGCGCCCTGGCCGTCTATCTGGGTTTTGAGGAGACCAAGGATAAGTTTTGCAAGAAGGGCGAGACCCCGGCTTACGAGCCTCCCAAGATGAGCGAGGCCGAAGTGGAGCAATATAAAGCGGAAGTGGAACGCTTGAAGTCCGAGGTCGAAGTACTCAAGGAGAAGAAGAAGAAGAAATAGAGGCCGTCCAGTTAACGGCGGCTTTCCAGAGGCGGGGGCAGGTCTGAGAGCCGCCCCCTTTTGGTATTATTTCCGCTCCGCCCGCGGCAGCCCAGGGGAGGGCTGGGGGCCCAGGCTAGCCGCTTAGCCGGCGATCTCCCCGGAGGTCACCCGGACCACTTCCCCTGAATCCGTCTCCAGCAACAAGGCCCCGTCCGGGGCCACGTCCACGGCCAGGCCGTAGATGGCCCGCGGCCCCTGGCGCACCGTGACCCGCTGCCCCAAGGTCACCGCCAGCCTGCGCCATTCCTCGAGAATCCCGCCAAACTCCCGGGCCAAAAAGCGTTCGTAAAGATCTTCAAACTCCTCCAGCCAGGCCTTAAGGATTGCCAGCCGGGAATTTTTGGGTAAGGGCCGCCCCAGGCCCAGGGTCAGAGAAGTGGCCAGTGCGGCCAGCTCTTCCGGAAAATCCCGGTCGCCGACATTAAGCCCCAGGCCCACCACCAGGTACCGGATCTGCTCGCTTTCAGTCTCCATCTCCGTGAGGATGCCCCCCAGTTTCTTGCCGGCCAGCAGCAGGTCATTGGGCCATTTGATGTCCGGGGCCACCCCGGTAACCCGTTTCAGGGCCCGGGCCACCGCCACCGCGGTGGTCAGGGTGATCTGGGGCATCTCCGTGGGCGGCAGCGGCGGTCTGAGGAGCAAGGAGACATAGAGCCCGGTCCCCGGAGGGGAATTCCACCGGCGGCCCAGGCGGCCCCGCCCCCGGCTTTGGGCTTCCGCCACCACCAGGGTGCCTTCCGGGGCGCCTCGGGCCGCCAATTCCTTGGCCAGATCGTTGGTGGAGGCGACCTCTTCGAAGTGGTGCACCGGTCCGCACAGACGCCTGGCCTTAAGCCCCAGGAGAATCTCTTCCGGCAGCAACTTGTCGGGGGCCGCCAGCAGGCGGTAGCCCCGGCGGGGGGAGCCGGCGATGGCATAGCCCCGGGCCTTGAGGCGGTTGATGCGCTTCCACACCGCGGCCCGGCTTAAACCCAGCCGGGCCGCCAGGACCTCCCCGGAGAGGGGCTCCGCCGCGAGCCGCAGGGCCTGCAACACCACGGCCAGGGGACCCTCCGGGCCTCCGCCTGGTTCTTTATGGATATCCGGTTTCATCTGGGAATGGGCCCGCTGGCAACCTCAGCAAATGTAGGGTGGGCACTGCCCACCAATTCCTTAAAAATCTGTTTGGAAATGTTCCCGAGTATGTGGGCTCCCCCCCAGGGTAGCCGGTTCCCGCGCCGCCGGGGGCGGCGGCGCTACTACATTTTCATGATTTACGGGTGAGCCAAGGGCTCATGAGCGACTGCCCCCGTTAGAAAAGGCGGGTAAAGGGAGCTACTGCTCATGCCACCCTTATTTTTATAGGACGCCCCTGGGGGGTTTCCCGACCCCCGGTTCCCGGGGGTGGCCCCGGCTCACCCCGTTGTCGGTCCTGAATCTGGTGCTTGAGAGAATTGTTATAGACCGCGGCGCCCAGGAGGCCGCCCACCACCAGACCCACCACCGCGGCGGCGAGGGTCGGCGACATCAGGAGGGCGACGCACATGCCGGTGAAGGCGTAGGCCAGGGGGATGTAAACCTGGGCCGGACTGCAGGCAGGGATCAGGGCCAGGATGAGGCAAATGGCCAACAGCCTGCGCCACCCATGAGAGCCCCTGGTTCTCCGCGGATCACCCATCATCTCACTGCCCCCGCGCCAAATCCGGATTACAGCCGCTGCCACAACATCAGGTTAAAGACCGCACCCATGCCCAGGTGCAAGGCCAGGCTGAGGCGGCACAACCACCGCAGCCGGCTCTCTTCCCGGTAAGCCCGCCGTTTGAGCAGTTCCTGGTTGACCGCCGCCAGGAGCAGCAAGGGCCAAAGACCGGCCCGCCAGGGTAGGGGCGAGGCCGGGAAGAAGAAAATGGCCAGCAGCCCCAGGATGACCAGCAGGTTGCCGCCGGTGTAGAGCAAGGCCGCCGGCGCCGGCCCCAGGCGGGCCGCCAGTCCGGGGGCCGCCGCGGCCTCCCCCTGAAGAGCTTTTTGGTTATTTTGGTCTTTTCGGTCTTTTAGGTCAGGGAAGCCGTAACCGAGAAAAAGATTAAATCCGGCCCAGGTGAGGGGCAGGCCATACAGCAGCACCTCGGTCACCAGGTGGCCGCATTGCAGATAAAACCCGGTGGCCACCGGCAGCAGCCCGAAGCACAGGGCGCCGGCGGCTTCCCCCAGACCCCGCCGGTACCAGCAGAGGGGCCGGGCGAAGGAAAAATAGCCTCCCAAAATCCCCAAGGCTCCCAGGGGGATGGTCAGGTCGCCGGTACGATAGCCGAACTGCAGGAGCAGCCCCAACAAGGCCGCCGTCCCCAAGCAGGCATAGGCCAGGCCCTGGCGCCCCCGGAAAAGGTCCGGCCGCCAGGCAGGATAGCGCCCGGCCCCGGAGGCAAAGCTCTCCCGGGCGGCGAAGGCGGCCAGGACCAGAGCCGCCACCCCCAGGGTGCCGGCCAGCAGCACCCCGGGGCGCAGGGGATATCCCGAAACCCCGGAGAGCAGGCTGCCGGCCCAGAAAGGCAGGCAGCCGGCCACCAGCAAAGGCAGGGGCGCAAGCACCTGTCCGGCGACGGGTCCAGTCCTGGCAGCCATTTTAGATGAGGTATCCAGCCTCTTTTATATATGTCATAACTTCCGGAAAGGTCAAGGTAATTACGGGAAGGGCCTCCCGGCTCGCCCCGGTGATTGGGGAAAAAATATCAGCAGGCGGAACTTAAGAATTGAGAACATCCTCAAAGACCAGCATTCCCTCTAGATTACCGGAGAAAACAGTGGTCCTTGGCGGGAAAATTTAAGAAAGAGGTTTTCCCGCAATCAGGCAGGGTAAAGGCGGTTGACGGTATCTGTCAATCCTTCGGCTCACAACCCCAGCTATGTAAGGAATATCAAAATATGATTTTAAGATCGTAATGAACTGATTGATAGCAGTTATCACCACTTCCCGATAACAAAAATGTTGTTAATGCTACAGGGGAGAATTTTCGAAACCGCCCCACCTGATCCCAAAGAAAAAGGCCTGCGCAGCCCCGGGGGCAGGCAGGCCTTTGGCGGAAACCCAGGGGACAGGTGTCGCCGATAGCCGTGCTCAGAATTCCCAGCGCAGGCCGGCGCTGACGTAGTGGGCCATGTAGTTGCCCCGGCCCACCTCGGCGTTGTAATCCAGTTGCACCTTCAAATTCTTCTTGCTGGCGATGGTGACGTCGGCGCCCAGCACCGCAAAATTCCGGTGCGGCGCGCCGCTGAAGTCATTGGTCAAATAGTTGAAGGCGCCGCCCCCCTGACTGAGGCGGGCGTCAATGATCCGGCTGCTGTCGGAAAACTCATGCTGATAGAAGGCGTAAGCCTGTGGGGTCACGGTCACCGAGTCCCGCCGCAGGGGCAGGGCGATCTTGCCGCCCACCCCGGTTTGCAGCGATTGGGCGTTCTGGGGGCCCACCGTGAGGTCCAGGGCCCCGGCGCCGGTTTCCGTGAAGCCGTTCAGCCAGAGTTTCGAGTAGGACAGGGTCAGCGCCGGGGTCAGCACCACCGGGTGCAGCCTCAGGTCGTAGCCCATCTCCCCGTAGCCGTTTAACTGGTTGCCGGTGCTGGAGCTGCTGGCGGCGCGGCCCAGGCCGCCAAAGTTGAAGTCCCGCTGCAGGTTGAAAAGATTCAAGGCGTAGCCCAGGGAGCCGTAAGCGTAAAAAGGTTTGGGCAGGTAAGCCGCATAGGCGTTGAGGGGCCAGGTATTGCCCTGCACATAGCCCCCGGAGCCGTGAAAACCGGCGCTGGTGTAAGTGTAGCCGGTATTCAACCCCAGCAGCAGATCCTGCTGCAGCCGGTAGTCCGCCCCGGCGGTGAAGCCCGCCATGGTAAAACCGAAGCCGGTCTGGTCCGCCGTGGACCCCTGGCCCCCGAGGATCAGGCCCGGGTCGAAATAGACGCCCCAGGGCTTCTCGGTGGCGCCGGAGTCTTGCTGGCCGCTGAGCAACCCGGTGAGGCTGGAGGCGCTGGAAGCCACCATCAGGCCTTCCCCCTGGGCGTAGTTGAGACTGAAGGAGCCGAGCCCCCCGGCGGTGAGGCCGGCGTCTCCGGGGCCGAAGCGGAGGTCGGTGATCCGCCGGGACAGGGTGCTCTTTTGCAGATTGGCCCCGGCAAAGGCCAAACTGGAAAGGGCCGCCGCCTTCTCCGGGGAGATCTGCTGGTAGGCGTTAGCCACCGCACTGTTGCTGGGCAAGACGGCGATGGTGTTCAGCACATACGCCAGGTCGCCGGTGGCGGCGCCCTGGATGCCGTTGAGCATGGCCCCCACGTTGGCCTGGTTGTGGGTCAGGTTAAGCCCGGCGCCGGCGTAATTGCGCTTGGCCAGCAGATCGACAGTGGCGGCTGGATCGATGACCTGCCAGGACAGGATGGGGGTGGGGTTGACCACGCTGCTGAAGGCGCCGGTGACTCCCCCGGCGGCGGTGATCATCCCGGGGAAAAGCTGGTTGTTGGCGGGAAGATACCCCCCCAGCAGCACGGGCGCCAGCGTGCCGTTGAGGCTGGCGGTGCCGGTGACCATGAGCTTTGCGAAGTTGACCGGGGAAGATATCCCCGGGGCAAAGGTGCCGGTGGCGCCCTGATAATAATTACCGCCCACCGTGGCGCTGCCCCCCAGCAGGGCATAAGTGCCGCGGCTGCCAGCGCCAAAGGCGCCCACAAAGAGGTTGTCGCTGATGGCATTGGTGCCGCCGGTCTGGAGGAAGGCGCCGTTGCCGCTAACGCCGATGTATTCGCCGCCGCTGACTGAAAGGCTGCCGCCGCTCAGGTTATAGGAGCCGGTGCCGCCGCTATAGCCGACTTCGAGGCCATTGGCAACGGTATGGGTGCCGCCGCTCTGGGTGAAGCTACCGCTGGTGCCGCCAAACCCCTGGTCATCGCCGATATATTCCGAGCCACTCACCGCCAGGCTGCCCGTGCCGCTTAGCGAGAAGCTGCCGGTGCCGCCGATATAGCCGATTTCGAGGTTATTGCTAACGGTGTGGGTGCCGCCGCTCTGGGTGAAGCTGCCGCTGCCACCATAGCCGATCAGCTCATCGTTGGACCCCGCCAGGCTGCCGCCGCTCAGGGTATAAGTGCCGCTGCCGAAAATGCCCAGGAAGAGGTCTCCGCCCACCGTATGGGTGCCGCCCGTCTGGGTGAAGGCGCCAGTGCCGCCATTATCGCCGATATACTCCGAGCCGGCCACCGCGAGGGTGCTGCCGCTGCCGCCGCTTAAATTGTAGCTGCCGCTGCCGTAATTGCCTGACCCATCGGTGTAGCCCAGGATGAGATCATTGGTCACCGAATGGCTGCCACCGCTCTGGGTGAAGGCGCCGGTGCCGGCGTAGCCGATATACTCCCAGCCGCCCACCGAGAGATAGCTGCCGCTGCCGCTGTCGCTCAGGTTATAGGTGCCGCTGCCGCCGGAGCTATAGCCCAGGTAAAGGTTGTTGGTCACCGTATTGGTGCCGCCGCTCTGGATAAAGGCGGCGGTGCCGCGGTTTCCGAGGTATTCATTATTCGCCGACAGGCTGCCGCCGCTGAGGTTATAGCTGCCGCTGGCCCCGGCGTTGTTACCCAGGTAGAGGTCGCCGGATACCGTGAGGCTGCCGCCGCTCAGGCTATAGGAGCCGGTGCCGTCCTGGGTGCCGACGAAGAGGTCACTGCCCACGGTATGGCTGCCGCCCGTCTGGGTGAAGGTGCCGGTGCCGGAGTGGCCGATGTACTCATTTCCGGCCACCGAGAGGAGGCTGCCGCTGCCGGAGTCGCTCAGGGTATAGGAACCGCTAGCCCCGGCCTCGGTGCCCAGATACAGGGCGGTCACCGTATGGGTGCCGCCGCTCTGGGTGAAGGAGCCGGTGCCGGAGTAGCCCACGGCTTCATAGCCTCGCACCGTGAGGCTGCCGCCGCTCAGCGAGTATGTGCCGCTGCTACCGGCATTGGCCGCCAGGATCAGGATGCCGGTCACCGTGTTGGTGCCGCCACTTTGAGTGAAGGTGCCGGTGCCGGAGTAGCCGATGTACTCATTTCCGGCCACCGAGAGGAGGCTGCCGCTGCCGGAGTCGCTCAGGGTATAGGAACCGCTAGCCCCGGCGTTTTGGCCTAATTCAAGATTATTGTTCACCGTGTTGGTGAAGCCCCCTTGGATCAGCGTGCCGGTGCTGTTCTGGCCGATATATTCATTATCATAGATGATGTTTCCGGTCACCGTATAGGTGGCACCGTTGTCTACTATCAAATTAACAGGAGTGTATAACGATAACGCCGAGAATTCGGTCACAAAGGCGTTTTGATTCGTGCCGTTGTTCGGCCAGTTTTGTGCCTGATTTTGTAACGGAAAATTGCTAGAAAAGGTGAGACCTGTCAGGACGACGTTGCCGTCGGGATCGACGGCCAGTCCGTAGGTGCGGGAACTGTTTTGAGTCGCGGGCAGCGTCCCGCCGAGGTAGGTAGAGTAGCTCAGGCTGCCGCCGCTTGGGTTGATTTGCATGAGGATGGCGTCTTCGCTCCCCTGGGACGCCTGGAAGAACGCGTTGGGGGTGTAAGGAAAGGGGTTGGGCGCCGTCAGGTTGGAAGAATCATATGGGGCGCCTGGGGTGTTGGGCCCGGTCTCCCCGGCTACATAGACCGCTCCCCCCGCATCGACGGCCACGCTGGTGCTGAAACTGCCCCACGCTTTGTTTTTCGATCCGCCTCCCAAGAAGGTGGAGTAGACGAGAGAGGCGGCGCCGCTCTTGGAAGGGTCGATCTTCACGAGGTAGGGCTCATCTCCAGACACGCCCTCCTTGAGATAGGGGGCGCTGTTGAAGATGGTGGGGCCTCCGTTGGTCATCGGAAAGGCCGCCGACTGCGTCCGGCCCGTGGCCACGATGAGCCCCGTTGGCTCCATGGTCATGCCGTAGACGTCATCTCGGGCGGTGCTCGAGTTTGCCCCCAGGTAGGTGGAGTAGGGCATGGTGTATTGGGAAGACGGGGAGCCGGGCTGGCTTGATTGGAATTCTGTTACAAATCCGTTGCTTGAATTGGGGGCAAAGCCACCATGTGGGTCAGTACTCCGGTAGGCGTTGTTGGTGGTGGGGAAGTGCGAAGAGGTGGTAAAGCCGGCCACGCTAATGTAGCGGCCGGAGGGGTCCACTGCGACGCTGTGCCCTTGGGTATCGCGGTCCCCGCCAAGAAAGCTGGAGTAAACCAACGAGGCGGCGCCGCTCTTGGAAGGGTCGAGGATGCATAGGCAGGCGTTTGTCGTGCCGGCAAGATTGCTCTGGAGGGCGTTGGCGGTCACCGGCAAGTTGGAAGAAGTGGTCAGGCCGCTAACATAGACCCGACCGTTCGCATCCACCGCGACACAGTTGCCGCTGTTGAGATTGTCGGTAAAAATGATCTGCCCATTTATTACCTCCACCGCTCCCTCCACGCCGCTCCCACCCAGGTACGTCGAGTATTGGAGTTTGCCTTGCGCATTAAATACGCTCACAAAGTAATCCGACTGTCCGTTGTTCTGCGACTGAAAAGCCTTCAGGGTGGGGAACGATCCCGAGGCATTCGAAGTGGTAATGCCGACGACCACCACGCCGCCGTTCGGCATGGCAGCCACCCCAATGCCCATACTTTGGTTGTTGCCACCCAGGTAGGTGCACCAAAGCAGCTGGCCGGCTTCGTTGTACTTCGCCACGAACGCCGACATCGCGCTGCCTGGCGCCGGGGTCGGTTGGTAGGCGTTCAGTACGGGAAGGTCCGAGACCTGGGTGGCGCCGGTCACGTAGATATTCCCCTGTACGTCGCAAGCGGCGTTTTGGGAGAAAGTAAGCGGATTGGAGCCAGCCACTCCTCCCAGATAGGTGGAGAAAACCAGATCCGGAGTCAGGGTTTGTGCGTGGGCAGATGAATAGCTGACACCAAGAGTGGTTATCAACAGATAAGTAACAGCTCTAAAAATAATACGCCCAATCTTACAGGACTGAACACCTTTCCAGGACATCGCAGGCATATTAACCGAGATTTCATTCATGTCCACGGTGACCTTCTCTATCTTGCGGGCCATGGACTCTCCTTGCTGCGCTCAGCCGGATAATACGGCTTCTAATTGCTATCAATCCGGTGGTACTTCGGCGCGCTTTTAATATTTTTTTCAATATATAAACGAGATAATGCGATGCAACCTGGTCTTGTATCAAAATCTTAGCAATTTTGCCTTGCCAGATTCTTTTGGCATTGACTATTGGGATTCTATTTGTAGAAAAATGGTTACCTGGGTGCCCTTTTGCGGTTCGCTCTCGATGGCTATTTCCCCCTGGTGTGCCTGGATAATTTTTTGGGAGATGGCCAAACCCAAGCCGCTGCCTTTGGGTTTGGAAGAAAAGAATGGTTGGAAGATTTTTTCCTGGATCTCGGGGGAGATTCCTGATCCGGTATCACTGATTCGCAGGAATACGCGGTCAGCCTGGCGATCGGTGGTGATGGTCAGGGTTCCTCCGGCGACCATGGCCTCGATGCCATTCTTGGCGATATTCAATCTGAGATTATGCGGCAATCTGAGTCACCGCAGTCGAACAATGGTTTTTGGAACCTCTTTGCCCGGGGAAAATCCCTGAAGGTTTCTGTTCTTGGAGCCGAACCCTCTCATCAGCCGCATGGTAGCATGACTTTTCCGAAAAAACAAATTTCTCCCAGATTTTTGGCATACCACCCCCTTTTGAGCAGATTCTTCCGAGTAGGCCACCTATGATGAGCCCCAGGCCAGCACTGCCCGATAGCGGAGACCACGTGCACATATCACTCGCGGACATGGAAATGGGCCAGATGGGAAAAATTGGGTGAAAAGAGAAATAGATAGATTGCAGGTTACTTGCCAAAAGCCATACTTATGTGTGGGGTGGGGAAACTTGCAAATATATCCCAGATATCAATTAGGCGGCGGCCAGTGGACTCCGGGGGCAAAGTTATTATCTTACTGAGAAGAAAATCTGAGGAGGCTTACCATGCTTCTTTATCTGGTGCAGCATGCCGAAGCCAGGAGCGAGGCAGAAGACGCGGCGAGGGATCTCACGGAAAAGGGCCGCAGGGACATCGAAAGTGTGGCTCACCACTTGAAGAGGCTTAAGGTACAGGTCCGGCAGATATTTCATAGCGGCAAGACCAGGGCCCAAAGCACCGCCCGGGTCCTGGCCAAGCATTTACAGCCGCCGGCCGGCATCTCGGAAGCCCGGGGGCTGGCGCCTCTGGATGATCCTGAGATCTGGGCCGAGCGGATCGCCAAAATGGCTGAGGATACCCTGTTGGTGGGACATCTCCCCCATCTGGCCCGTTTGGCCGCCCTGCTCATAACCGGGAATAAAGAGAACGGTGTCTTAAATTTCCAGATGGGCGGCGCGGTCCGCTTGCGGCGCATGGAATCGGGGCATTGGGCGGTGGATTGGATGGTCGTTCCGGAAACCATCCTTTAGCCTCTGACGTCAGAAGAAGGGCATCAGGCCGGTTTGGTTAACTTTGATGGAGTTCCAAAAACCGCCGGATAGTGTCCAGGACATACTCCATATCTGCCAACTCCAGGCCATGGTGGACTCCGATATGAATCCCCTGGCGTCCCAGGAACTCGGCCTGGGGGAACTGCCCCAGCCGGTAACCCAGGTAGGCAAACCCCGGACACTGAGTAGGCATGGAGGCGAACAGGGTCCGGGTCTCGATGCCGTGCTTTTCCAGAAAATTGGTGAATTGGGCCCGGGTAAACGAAGCCGCTTCCTGCACGATGATGGGGATGGCGTGGGGACCGATCCGTTCCCAGGGGTCTTCCTGAATGGTGGCCAGGTAGGGGGCGAACTGGCCGAAGCGCTCCAGCACGAACCTGAGATTCCGGCGGCGTTTGCTGAGAATATCTTCATAGTTGCGCAGGTTGCCCAGGCCCACCGCGGCTTCCAGTTCGTTCATCTTGCACGAGTAGCCGATGCGTTCAAAGCGAAACCGGATATCTTCGCCGTCGGGAGTGTCAAACCGTTTGGGACAGTAGTTCTGATCGACATTGAGCTGGCACTGGACGCACTTGCAGGCTCGCCCATGGGAGCGCAGGGAGATGAGGATCTCGGCATAATCCTCGTTGTCCGTCACCACCACGCCGCCCTCCACGGTGGTGATGATATGGGCTACGTAAAGGCTAAAAGCCCCCAGGTGGCCGATGGAGCCCGCCGGTTTGCCCTTGTACTGGGCCCCATGGGCCTCCGCCGCATCTTCCACCACCAGCAAATTATATTTTTGGGCCAAAGCCATGATTGGGTCCATGTCCGCGGGCTTCCCCATGAGATGCACCGGCAGGATGGCCCGGGTCTTGTCGGTAATGGCCGCCTCGATCTGGCCCACGTCGATGTTGAGGGACTTCCGGTCCACATCCACAAAAACCGGGGTGAAGCCGGCGTGCACCACGGCATTGCCGGTGGCCACAAAAGACAGCGCCGGCACGATGACTTCGTCACCCCGGCGGGCCCCATAATCGTGCAGCACGGCCAGGGCCAGGATGTCGGCATCGGTGCCGCTGCTGACGGCCACCGCCTCCCTGCACCCCAGAATCGCGGCAAACTTCTTCTCAAATTTCCGGACCAGCCTGCCGCAGGAAACCCTGGTGGACTCCAACGCCTGCAGGATTAACTCCTTGGACTCCGGGGGGATCTGGATGGTGCCGAAGGGAACTTTGATCTTCTTCTTGGCCAAATGATACCTTCCGACGCTTGCGTGGATTTTCAGGGACGCCTGGGGCCGGCGCCAGTTTCCTGGCCGTTACCCCCTGCTATTGATCGAATAACTGCCGGAAAAAAGCAAGCACATTTTGGGCCGCCGCGGTCCTCCCCGCCAGCCCCCGGCCCTCAGGCGGCGATTTTCCGGATGGCCTGTTTGATCTCCTCTTTGCCGAGGTAATAAGCTTCTTCCAGGGTAAATCCAGCCGGGGTGGGAAGATCCGGCGCGGCCACCCGCTGGATGGGCGCTTTCAGGGAAGCAAAACCCTTTTCAGCCACCAGGGCGCTGATTTCCGCGGTCACCCCGCCGGTCTTCCAGCCGGTGTCCGCGACCACCAGACGGCCGGTCCGGGCCACCGAGTCCAGGATGAGCTTTTCATCCAGGGGGCGGAGGGTGCGCGGATCGATGATTTCGGCGTCAATGCCTTCGGCGGTCAATTCCTCGGCCGCCTGGTAAGCCTCCAGGACCAGGTGGGAGATGGCCACCACCGTGACCTGCTTCCCGGGCCGCCGGATGACCCCCTGCCCCAGGGGGATTTGGTACAGGCCTTCCGGAACCCGGCCCTTTTGCTTAAAATTGTACCGATGGTCGATGACCAGCACCGGGTTCGGGTCCGCAATCGCCGCCAGCAGCAACCCCTTGGCATCGTAGCAGGTGCTGGGCATGACCAGTTTCAGCCCGGGGATATGCATGAACAACCCCTGGAGGGCCTGGGAATGCTGAGCGCCGGAACCCCAGCCCCGGCCGATGCAGGTCCAAATCACCAACGGGACGTGGACCGCGCCACCGAACATGAAGCTCCATTTGGCCGCATGGTTGACCAACTGATCCATGCAGAGCATGAGAAAGTCAGGCCGATTATGGAGATAAACGGGCCGCAGACCGGCGATGGCGGCGCCGATGGCTATGCCGGTCAGGGCCCCTTCGGACAACGGGGTATCGAAGACCCGCTGGCGGCCAAATTCCTGATACAGTCCCTGGGTGGTGCCGAACATCCCTCCGGGGGCATCCACATCCTGGCCCATGAGAAAGACCCGGGCATCGTGCGTCAGGGCCTCATGGAACGCATCCCGCACCGCGTCGGGATAACTAAGGACCCGCCCGCCTCTTTCGGCCTCCTGCGAAAATTCCGGCTCCTGAACTTCGGCTTTGATCTTAGACCAGGGCACTATTCTTGCTCACAGAAAAGGTATAAGGGAAGTTCCTGACCCTGGGGGAGGAGCGGGTCTCTTTGGGCGCCGGCGAAAGCCTCATTTAGTTCGGCGTCGATCCGTTGTTCCAAGGCCTCCACGTCTGGTAGGGTTATGATCCCGGCCGCCAGCAGATCCTGCTGCAACCTGGCCAGGGGGCATCGCTGTTTCCACCCGGCCACCTCCTCGGGGCTCCGGTAACCGGGAGAATCCTGGGCCTCGCACCCCGCGTGTCCCAGGATCCGATAGGTTTGGCACTCCAGAAAGGCAGGGCCCAACCCGGCCCGGGCCCGGGATACCGCTTCTCCGGCCGCCTCATAAACCGCCAGCACGTCATTGCCGTCCACCTTGCGGGTGAACAGCAGGTCCGGCGGCATGGCATGAAACACGATCTCCCCGACCTGCCGGGCGGACACGTGGGAACAGACGGAATACTGATTGTTCTCCAGCACGAACAACACGGGCAGCTTTTTCAGGACGGCAAAGTTGATGCTTTCGTACAACACCCCTTCATCTGCGGCCCCATCCCCCAAAAAAATCGAGCTCACCCGGGCTTCCCCCCGCATCTTGATGGCCAGTCCCAAGCCGGTACCGATGGGGATACCGCCCCCGACTATGGAAGAACTCCCATAGTGCCCCACGGCCACATCCACCAGATGCATGGAGCCGCCCCGACCTTTGGAACAGCCGCTCTTCCGGCCGTATAACTCCGCGACCAGGGCCTTGAGGTCACCGCCTTTGGCCAGGTAATGGCCATGGCCCCGGTGGTTGCTGGCGAGGTAATCTTCGGGGGTCA
The DNA here is from genome assembly GCA_963812655.1 of uncultured delta proteobacterium. Lineage (GTDB taxonomy): Bacteria > Desulfobacterota > Desulfobaccia > Desulfobaccales > 0-14-0-80-60-11 > JAPLJC01. The sequence continues at coordinate 27,524 of CAWEWX010000015.1, forward strand.
GATGGGCGCACACCCCCACCGGAACAGCCTCCTGGCCGATACAGAGATGCACCGGCGTCTTCATGTTATTGTCCAGGTAGAGGGAATCGATGCGCAACTGGAGCCGGCGAATGCGCAACATGTCGTAATAGAGGCGCCACAAGGTTTCTTTCGCGTATCGCACCATACCGTTATCCTGGAAAAATTACTTTACGCCTGGTCAAGATATCTCTCTGGTTCGTTGCTGGGGCCTGGGGTGCGCGGGGCACGGCTGGATATGAGCAGAGGATGCGGCACACCAACAAAAATCCGAGGAGGTTTAGGGCGACAGGAGCTCCCGAAAAGGCTTGATGGAGTTCATGGTCCTTTCCCGATCCAGCGCCGAGAAATCCTCCTGGCTCGGTCCGTAAAAAATAATCTGGGTCCCGGAGGATTCAAACTGCGCCGGCACATTGAGCAGGTCCTTGAGGGCGTGGCGGACCTGCCCCTGGGCTTCGGGCGGCACGAACAGCATCAAGAACCCGCCCCCTCCGGCCCCCATGATCTTTCCACCGATGGCGCCCTGGGCCCGGGCCCTGGCATAGTAATCGTCCACCTCATGGTTGGAAACCTGGGAACTCAGGTCCCGTTTGAGCATCCAGGCCTCGTGCAGCAATTCCCCGAACTTGCAGAGACAGCCGCTGCCGCAGAGGACGCGCAGCGCCTCGTCCACCATGCCGTTCATTTCCTTGAGGAGGTCGGCTTTATCTTCAATATCTTCCACATAGGATTTGGCCACGTCCGAAGCGGTGCGTTTGATCCCGGTATAGAAGAGCATCACATGGGAATTGAGTTTCGCCAGGCGGTCGTAGGAGATGGTCACCGGCTTCACGGTAATTTCCCCGCTGGGATGAAAAACAATCTGGTTCAAGCCCCCGTAGGCGGCGATGGCCTGGTCCTGGGAGCCCACCGTCTCCTGGATCATATTCTGTTCGATGTGAATGCTCTCCATGGCCAACTGCTGCTTGCTGGCCATGACGTTGATCAGGGCATAGAGCGCGTTCAGCAGGCCCACCGTAAACGAGGAACTGGAACCCATGCCGCTCCGGGCGGGCAGGTCGCCATCGTGGTGGATTTCCAGACCCCTTTCCAGTTGCAGGAAGCGGAGGGTCTCCCGCACCGCCGGATGTTGGATCTCTTCATAACTCTGGCAATCTTCGATTTTGGAGTAGACCACCCGGATCCGATGCTCAAAAAACGGGGGTAAATAACGGCAGGTGATATAGCAGTATTTATTAATGGAGGAAGTCAGCACCTGGCCGCCATGTTTAAGATACCAGGAGGGGTAATCGGTGCCGCCGCCAAAGAAAGAGATTCTATAGGGGGTCCTGCTGATGACCATGCCCATGCCTTACCTTTAATCCCCTGCCAGAGCTACCCACCAGGTGATCTCCGGTGGCCGTCTTTAATATTATAACAAAATTCGCCGGGTTAAAAGTGAATTTTCGCCTCTTCCCGCAGGCGCCGGAGAAACTCCGCGGCCACGGCATAAGACTCCGGCGTGCCGATATCAATGAACTTCCCCGCCACCCCATGACCGTAAAGCCCCTGGCCCACCAGCGTGGGCAGGAGGTCCTCCTCCAGGGAGAGGAATCGCCGGGGCGTAATCAGCTCCAGAACTGCTTTTTTCAAGAGATAGACGCCGGCATTGATCCATCCGGGCCCGGGAACTCCCTTTTCCTTGAAGTTCGTGATGCGGCCATCCCCGGCCACCTCCACCCGCCCAAATCTGGCGGTATCTTCCACCCTGGCCAACAGCAGCGCCGCCAACCCGGGGCGCCCCAGGAACCAGGCCAGATAGTCTGGCAAATCCGCGTCGATCAAAGAGTCGCCATTCATGACCAGGACCGGGTCCGAGTCCAGCCGCGGCAGCGCCAGGCGCAAGGCCCCACCCGTCCCCAAGGGCTTATCTTCGTGGGAATACGCCAGAGGCACGGGGCCATAGGCATCGCCCAGCCGGGTGCGGATTTCCTCCCCGCGGTATCCCGTGCACAAGACCACTTTTGGGACTCCCGCCGCCACCAATTGATCCAGCAGATACGCCAGGAAAGGGCGGCCATGGAATTCCGCCAGGACCTTGGGTTGGTGGGGCAGAACCGGCCGCAGGCGGGTGCCCCGCCCGCCTGCCAGGATCACCGCCGTAGTTTCAGCAAGACTGACCATACGGCCTCAGACATTGGCGTACATATTGAGCCGGAGCAACTGAAATCCCTTAATCAGCTCTTGGATGCCGTCATCCAGGCTATGTTGCGGCCGCCACCCCAAGGCTTCGATCTTGTCATTGCTCACCAGATAGTCGCGTTTATCCGGATCCTCCCCGATGGGGGCCGCGTGAATGTAAAAATTAGGAATATGCTCTTTAATTTTTTCACAGAGTTGCCGTTTGCTCAGATTGGCGGAGCTTAACCCCACGTTATAAGGCTCCCCTTTCATCCGGTCATAATGCTCGATGCCGAAAAGGAAGGCTTGGGCCACGTCCCGCACATGGATGAAATTACGGCGAAAATGTTCTTCAAAGAGAATGATGGCCCCGTCTCTATAGGCCCGGTAGGTAAAGTCATTAACCAGTAAATCCATGCGCATCCTGGGGCTCATGCCAAATACCGTAGCCAGCCGGAAGGTAACGGCGTTCCCCTTTTCCAGGAGAGCCTTTTCCACCTCCACCTTCATCCGGCCGTATTCGGACAGCGGCCGCAAGGGGGACGCCTCGGTGCAGAAGCCATCCTTTTCGCCGATGCCGTAACCGCTGTTGGTGGTGGGGAAGAATACCCTTTGCTCTTGGGAGATCATCCTAACCATCCCTAGCTGCGCCTCCAGGTTCACCAGCCTGGTGATGGTTGGATTGGCTTTGCAAGCCGGAGCCCCGACGATGGCGGCCAACGGGATCACAATATCTGCCTCCGCCAGCAATTGCCTCAGCAGGGCCTCATTACAGATGTCGCCCTTGACGAATCGGAATCCGGGATTACTACAGCAATCCAGGAGCGGCGCCTGCTGGAAGATCAGGGCATCCAAGACCGTTACTGCATACCCTTCGGCTAGCAAAGCCGGAACCAGAATGGAGCCCAGATAACCGGCGCCGCCGGTAACCAAGATTTTCTTGCGCATCTAAGAAACAACCTCCGCCTTCAAAATTTCAGCCTTGATGCATTATCCCAGTAAGGCCGCAGCCAGGGTGAAAGGTTGGAAATCAAGGAAATACACGGTCAAAGATATCACGACAATCAGGCCGCTCAAACAAATCATTGACCCAGCCATAAGAAAAGGGCAGCCGGCTAAGGCTAACCCCTTGCATTTACTGGCGCGCCTGGCAGGATTCGAACCTGCGGGGATCACCAGGGTAAACCACCTCTCCCCGCACGGTAAATCTTCGCGAATGGATCTAAAAATGATTTTAAGAATGAGTGTTTCAGAACGAATAACTTTACATTACATTTTAATTTTAATTTAGCATCCATATACGGATATAGTTCATGTAGATCGTCACGCATCTGCTTAGCATAGTTATTATTGTTAAAGAGGATTCCCCGCTTGTATTCTACAATAATTATTTTAACAAATCTTGGCAATATAATATCGGTTCGGTATTTACAACCCCTTACAGAATCATCTTGATATCTTTCTAATAGTTTTTTGGCGTATGTAATACGGCTAGTTCCCATTTTACTGCTAAAAGAACAACTGCTGCCATGTATACGCCATTGTGCCAGTGATTTATTTATGAAGACATTACCATACCCTTTCCTAAAGATATTCACGAATAAATCGTCATCCTCATATCCCGATAGCCGTTCATCGAAGCCACCCACATCATCAAATGCTTTTTTTAATACTAGCGTAGCAGATGGAATCACAAACATATCCACCGCTAAGCATTGACCAATGGTTTTTTTCGGATGAATAGAATCACCGGCTGATAAAACATCAATCGTATATAACTCATCATTCTCACCTATTTCATCCACAGTGCTATAAACCCAGCCAACTTCAGGATAAGAATTTTCTAAAAAAGGCTTTACCAATTCTTCCAGATGATGGGGATACCAAATGTCATCTTGGTCAAGGAAGGCAATTAAATCTCCATTAGAGAAACGCACCCCATAATTTCTTGCCGATGATTGCCCGCCATTTTCCTTTTGAAATAATTTTATAGGATATTTTTTGGCTAACTCTGCCAAGATCAAAGCAGAATCATCAGTTGACCCATCATCTACAACGATTATTTCATAGGGAGGTAGCGTCTGCAGAGCAACACTTTGGATGGCCTTTTCAATATATTTTTTCCCATTATAAATAGGTATTACAACAGAAATATTCTTTTCAATTTTAGAAGGGCCAAAACCCATGGCGTTTTTTTCCCCTGCGGCTTTCCTTAAATTATCTGAGATTATGCCTATTTCCCCGAGTTTAACCCCGATAAGCTTGCTCTGGTGCGGCCAGAATAATTGGTGGAAGGCAGGATAGCACAACCTTCGTCTAATGTAAAATTTCCAGGCTGGGCCGGCGCCTTCCCGATCCGGTCTTAGGACTGGAATTTTTTGAGGGCGGGTTCCAACTAACCCCTTGAAAATACT
>CAWEWX010000016.1:0-111078 GCA_963812655.1 uncultured delta proteobacterium
CTGGGGCAGGGAGAGGCCGATAAGGAGGCCGGCCAGGTAGCCGGCGGCGAAGACGTCCCCGGCCCCCAGGGGGTCCACCGGGCGCCCCTGAAATTGCGCCGGGATATCCAGATAGCGCACCGGGGTGAGGAGCCTGGCGCCCCGGGGACCACGTTTGATGAGAACGACGGGCGGGGCCCAAACGGGATGCCGCTGCAGCTCACCCCCCAGGAGGGCCCACTCCGCCTCGGTCACCAGCAGGGTCTCCACCCGGTCCAGCAACTCCTCCAGGGCGGCCCGGCCCCGGCGGGCGTAAAGTTCGCCCGGGTCCAGGGTGAGGCGTGGACCGCCCTCAAGGCTCACGGCCACCAGCCGCTGCAGCTTCAAGGGAGCGTCGCCCACAAAAGAGGTGAAGTGGAGAAATCTGGCCTCCCGCAAGGCCTCCCGGGGCAGATCTTTCTCCTCCAGCAGGTCATTGGTGTTGGGGGCCACCAGGATGGTGCGCTCGCCCTCCGGGTCCGCCAGGATGTAGGCGCGGCCGCTGTCGCCTTGCTGCACCAGGTGCTCGAGATTAACGCCCTGCAGGCTGTCTCTCAGAAAAGAGCCGTCCGCATCGGCTCCCAGGCGCCCCGCCAGGGCCACCGGAATTCCCAGGCGGGCCAGGGCATAGGCGGTGTTGGCCGCCGGTCCGCCGCCGCCGCGGCCGGCCGGCCGGGCAAATCGGGCCAGCAGCTCTCGGAGCCGGCGCTCCTCCGCCCGGGACAGCGCTTCCTCCCCACCCGGGGCCAGTCCGGTGCCCCAACGTTGAAGCAGGCCGGCCAAGTCGTCAACCCGGAAGGTCAGATCGAGATTGATGGCCCCCAGACAAAATACCTCCGGCCGCATGCCTGGGAAACTATCAGGATTTCCCCTGCCGGTCAAGGCAGGCGGCCGGTGGGGCTGGCGGGGTGAGCCGGGCACCGGGCCGCCAGGTCCAGGATGAAGAATTTTCCCGCCCCCGCCGAAAGAAGCCTGGAAGGCCTGGAATTTTCCAGAAGAATTACTACAATGAATAAAGTGACCTTGCCGAGGGAGAGCGATGCACCGCCTTATCAAGATCAGGATCATCCGCGACTTTGAGCAGATGGAGGAGCACTGGCGCTGCCAACCGGATGCCTGGTTCGGGTCCACCCGGCCGCACCTCCACTTCCGCCCGGCGGCGGATTTCTATGAAACCGCCCAGGGCCTGGTGCTGCGCCTGGAGGTGGCCGGAATTCAGCCCGAAAGCCTTTGCGTCTCTTTGGCCGGCCAGGAATTGGTAGTTGAAGGCGGGCGCCAACCGCCGCCGCCGGAGGGCATCCGGCGCTTTATCCACCTGGAGATGGGCTTCGGCGCCTTCGAGCGCTGCTTCCTCCTGCCCATCCCCGTTGACCTTCAGGGCGTCCGGGCCCGCTATCAAGATGGCATCCTGGAGGTCCACCTGCCCCGGAAGGCCCCACAGATTCGCCAGATTCCGGTGAAGCAGGCAGACCCGGATTAATTTATACGGAGGCCCCATGGCCCGCGAAGAACAAGAAATCCAAGCCCCGCTGCTGGGCGACCAGGAAATCCACCCCAGCCCCCGGGTGTTGTCCATCCTCCCGATGCCCGATATGGTGCTTTTTCCCCGGATGATCCTGCCCCTGATCTTGTGGGACGAACCGTCCCAAAAGCTGGTGCAGGAAGCCCTCGTTCAGGACAAGATTATCGGGATTCTGGCGGGGCTGGGAGAGAAGACCGAGGGCTTCGGCCCGGAAAACCTCTCCCGGGTGGGCACCGCGGCCGCGATCTTGAAGATGCGGAAATCCGAAGATGACGCCCTCCGGCTGCTGGTCCAGGGGCTGTACCGCTTCCGGGTAGAGGAATGGCTGGGCTTTGAACCTTACTTAACCGCCCGGATAATCCCCATCTCGGAGGAATATGAACCCGACCTGGAGGTGGAGGCCCTGGTCTCCAACGTCAAGGGCCTCTTTTTGAAGATGATGGAGCTCTCTCCCTACCTGCCGGCGGAATTGGGCACCCTGGTCCGCGAGTTGGGCGACCCCCGGTTTCTGGCGGACATCACCGCCGGCAGCCTCAACATCTCCAAGGCCGAAAAGCAGGAACTCCTGGAGACTCTTGACGTCAAGGAGCGCCTGCGCCGGGTGCTGGGTCTGATCAACCGGGAAATGGAGATCCTGGAACTGGGGAAAAAGATCCAGTCCCAGGTGAAAGTGGAGATGGACAAGGCTCAAAAGGACTATTATCTCCGGGAGCATATTAAGGCCCTGCAAAACGAGTTGGGGGAAGGGGAAGAAAAAGGCCGGGAGATCGAAGAGCTCCAGTTGCGCCTGGAAGAGGCGGGGCTCCCGCCCCACGCCATGAAGGAGGCGGAGCGGGAATTGACCCGGCTGAAGCGGACCCCGCCCACCTCCCCCGAGCACCAGGTGATCCGCAATTATCTGGAGTGGATGATCGAACTGCCCTGGAGCAAGTCCACCGAAGACAATCTGGACCTGGCCCAGGCCAGGAAGATCCTGGATGAAGACCACTATGACCTGGAGAAGGTGAAGAAGCGCATCCTGGAATATCTGGCGGTGCGCCGGCTGAAGCCGGACATGAAGGGTCCCATCCTCTGTTTCGTGGGGCCGCCGGGGACCGGCAAGACCTCCCTGGGGCGCTCCATTGCCCGCTCCCTGGGGCGCAAGTTCATGCGCCTCTCCCTGGGGGGGATACGGGACGAAGCCGAGATCCGGGGGCACCGCCGCACCTACGTGGGGGCCCTGCCCGGCCGCATCCTCCAGAGCATGCGCCGGGCCGGCTCCAACAACCCGGTCTTCATTCTGGATGAAGTGGACAAGATCGGCGCCGATTTCCACGGCGACCCCTCCTCGGCCCTCCTGGAGGTGCTGGACCCGGAACAGAATAACTCCTTCTCCGACCACTACCTGGACGTGGGTTTTGATCTCTCCAAAGTGATGTTCATCACCACCGCCAACCTGCTGGACCCCATTCCTCCCCCCCTGCGGGACCGCATGGAGGTCCTGGAATTGGTGGGCTACACTGAGGAGGAGAAGTTGGGTATCGCCTTCTCCCACCTCATCCCCCGGCAGTTGGAGGCCCATGGCTTGACCGCGGCGCAACTGGAGATCAGCCCCATGGCCATCCGTTTGCTCATTGCCTCCTACACCCGGGAGGCGGGGCTGCGCAACCTGGAGCGGGAGATTGCCGCCCTGTGCCGGGGTGCGGCCCGGGAGATCGCCGAGGGTGGCCGCGACCACGTGGCCATCGGTGAAGGGGAGGTCCCCGCCTATCTGGGTCCGCCCAAGTTCTTCCGGGAAGCGGCCCTGGACCACCCGGAGCCCGGAGTGGCCACCGGCCTGGCCTGGACCCCCACCGGCGGCGATATCCTGTTCATCGAGGTCTTGCGGATGCCGGGCAGCGGCAACCTCAAACTCACCGGGCAGTTGGGGGACGTCATGAAGGAGTCGGCCACTGCGGCGCTCTCTTATATCCGGGCTCGGGCCCCCTTCCTGGGCATCGAGGAGGACTTCTTCGAGAAATCTGACCTCCACATCCATGTGCCCGCCGGGGCCATCCCCAAGGATGGGCCCTCCGCGGGATTGGCCATGCTGTGCGCCCTGGTCTCGCTGCTCTCGGGCCGGCCCCTGAAGAAGTACCTGGCCATGACCGGGGAGATCACCCTGCGGGGCCACGTCCTGCCGGTGGGCGGCATCAAGAACAAGGTGCTGGCGGCCCATCGGGCGGGCATCCGGGAAATCATCCTGCCGGCCCAGAACCAGGAGGACCTGGAGGAGATCCCCCCCTCGGTGCGCCAGGAACTCAGCTTCCACCCGGTGGAGCGCCTGGACCAGGCCCTGGAGATCGCTTTTCCGCGGCGGCCATTAAGGGGCAGAAAACGGAAAACCAAATAAGACAATTACGAAGAAACGAAAATCGAGGGAAGGCAATCCTTGAATTTACCAGCTTTTGCCTTCACCCCCCTCGAGGGGGGAGAGGGCAGGGTGAGGGGGGATGGACGCCGGCGGTTTTTTTGCCACCCTCACCAGGCCGGACCGCCGGCCGATAATTTCTTGATTCCGGAGGCAGCTCTCATGGCCGTTTTTACCTGTGAAAAATGCGGCAGCAACGTGGAAACCCGCTGCAAACCCCAGAAGTGCAGCTCTTGCGGGGAGACCGGCGTCATGTGCAAGGTGGAGGCCGCCGCCCCTCCCAAGAAAGGGAAGAAATAACGGCTGGCGGCACCATAGCTTTCTAACCGAAAACCTCATTATGATTTACGGCATCGGGGTTGATCTGGTCAAGTTGGCGCGCCTTTCCGCGGCCATCCGCCGCTATGGCGAGCGCTTCCTGAACCGCGTCTTCACTCCCCAGGAAATCGCCTATTGCCGGGGCAAGCGTGGGAGCGACTCCGGCTTTGCCCTGCGCTTTGCCGCCAAGGAGGCCTTCTCCAAGGCCCTGGGGGTGGGTCTGAGGCAAGGGGGCATCCGCTGGCGGGAGGTGGAGGTGGTCCCCGACCCCAGGGGCAAACCGGAGCTTCAGGTCAGCGGCCGGGCCGCCCAGCTCTGCCGGGAGGCCGGCGTTACCGGGATGCACCTCTCCCTCAGCGACGAAGACGGTCAGGGCCTGGCAGTGGTGATTTTGGAGAGGTGAGGGGCGAAGTCGATCCTCTGATCAATTGATCCTTCGATTCATCTGCCATACTAACCACCGGTTTTTGGTTTCCGGCAAGGTCCAAAGTAAAGCAAAAAGGCTTAAAGGAGGAGGGTCTGGCAAAAGTCATATTCACTAGTGAAATCAGTGTTATTGACTTTTTCCCTCCCCCTCGAAGGGGGAGGGTTGGGGAGGGGGTGGTTAAAGCAGTTACGCATTATCCATAGTTACCAACGACTGACGCCCCCCTCCCCCTAACCCCCTCCCCCCGTGGGGAGGGGGAAAAGATGCCTCAAGCGGTTCAACCTGACTTTTGCAAGAGGCTCGGAGGTTTTCGGTTTTGATTTTTTTCCACCGGAAACCGTAAACTGGAGGTTGTTCCGATCCCCCAGATGACGCTCCCGATCCTGTTATTCTTCCTGGCGGCCGCATGGTTTCCCAGCGCGGCCGGGGCTGCGGAACCCTTTGCCAATCCCCAGCCGGGCCGCATCTTTAAATTCCCCGCCGACCACGGGGCCCATCCGGATTTCAAGACCGAGTGGTGGTACTGGGTGGGTCACCTGAAATCTCCGGAGGGCGAGGCCTTCGGCTACCAGATCACCTTCTTCCGGGCCGCCCTGCGCCGGCCCGATCCCCAGGCCCGCTCGGCCTGGTCCCTCAACACCGTCTATTTCGCCCACCTGGCCATCACCGACCCGGCCCGGGGGCGCTTCCGGTTCCGGGAGAAGGTGGGCCGGGGCGCCCTGGGGCTTTCCGGCGCCACCGCGGACCGCCTCCGGGTCTGGATCGACGACTGGCAGGCGCGGCAGGCAGGTGAAGGCTTTCATCTGCAGGCCGGGAACCAGGGGTTGGGGCTGGATCTGCTGCTCACTCCCTTGAAGTCCCCGGTCCTGCACGGCGAAGGAGGCTTCAGCCCCAAGGCGGCCCATGATGAGGCCGCCAGCTATTATTATTCTATTCCTCGCCTGGACACCCAAGGACATCTATTTTTGGACGGCCGCACCTTAGAGGTCAGCGGGGCCGGCTGGATGGACCACGAATTTTTCAGCAGTTCCATGGCCCCGGACCAGGTGGGCTGGGACTGGTTCGCCCTCCAGTTGGAGGACGGCAGCGAGGTGATGCTCTATCTCCTGCGTCGGCGGGACGGCTCGCTGGACCCGGCTTCCGCGGGCACCCTGGTGGACCCCCAGGGACGGACGCGGCGCCTGACGCTGGCCGACTTTCAGGTTAAGGCCCGCGGCGTCTGGAAGTCTCCCCACTCCGGAGCGGCATATCCGGCCGGCTGGCAGGTGCTCATCCCCGGGGCCGGCCTGGAACTCACCCTGACTCCCACCCTGGCGGACCAGGAGATCCGGGCCGGCGTCCCGGCGCGGGTGAGCTATTGGGAGGGCCAGGTACGGGTCCAGGGCAGAGCCGGACCGCGGCCGCTCAAGGGCATGGGTTACGTAGAGCTCACTGGCTACGCTGGCGCCATGGAGGGAAGGTTTTAGAAGGATGTTAATGGGCCGGGAGATATGGGCAAAATACGAGATTTTTTCCAGTTTTCTTTTTACCGCCCTCCAAGGATCTGATACTCCCTTAGATATGCTTTCAACGCTTCGAGTCGCTGCTTAGATAGCGCCAAGGCTTCTTGACTAAAAAGCTTTGGGTGGCGAATAACGACAGCCTCAAATAAAAAATCCGGCATGCCCATCTCAACAAGCGCCTTGAAACCAACCGTTTCCCTTTTCACGGCGTTCTCTACTGCTCCAATAATGCCACGGTTTTTTACCATCTGCCATGTTCTTGCCGCGGATGTTTTACGCCCGTGCTTTGCCAATAAAGTTTCCTCATAGGCATATATCGCCTGTAATGCTTCTATTTCTGCTTCATTCGCTGCACTCTTGGCTCCATATTCGGAAGCCAGTAGTTCGACTTTTCGGCGGCGAGCTTCTTGGGCAAGCTCTGGATGCTTCGCCTTGACGTTGTTTATGAAGTTTTCACAATCTCCCGGCGTCTTTAATTGTTTAACTCGATCATCCATTTTGGTTTCCTGCTGTTTTGGGTTCAGTCACTGCGGAACGCATCGCCTTTGGTCGCTCGGGCCAAAGCGAGTTCAACGATTCGGTCAATGACGCGGTTAATGTCTTTCCACTTCATGACAAGCTTGCCCGGGTCCATGCCATACTGCGCGACAACATCGCGTAGCTGGTCTAGAGTGAGCTTGCTGAGTTTCGCTCGCAGTGCGCCCTCTCCCTGACGGGCAAGTTCCACGGGATCAAGCACAGCGGGGGTTCGTCTTCCCCCTCTTTTCCTTGTCGTCTCCCCCGCTCGCGGCTGTAGCACGCCAGGCGAAACATTGATCCCAAGTGCACTCTCGACGTTAGCCCGAAACGACTCGTTTTTTTTGCTCTCCTCTATGATGGCAGAGACGAGAGCGGAAAGTCTTTTTTTAAGAGTCATTCATCCATCTCCAACTTTTTGAGGAGTTCTTTCGCCAGATCGACCCAGCGATCTGCCAGATCACCATATCCGTATTTTTGCTTAAGAGTCCGGCGCCCACCAATTTGAAACTCGGCGGCTCCGGCAAACTGATCGGCCTGACGAATCACGGTATCGAATACAGGCGGATCATCCTCATTGCGAAGATTGCGCGAAACGTTCACATGGGTTGTTGAGTTCGCTTGAAACTTTGTGATGATGATTCCGAGCGGTTTGATCTCCTCTGCAATCTCACGGGAGAAGTTACGCACTCGTTTTATGATCTGCGGGATACCGTAAGTTGACAGAATGTCGGGCACTGTAGGGATGAGATATCCTTCCGAGATGCGAAGCCCGTTGAGCGTGATGATCCCAAGGTTTGGAGGACAATCCACCAGCACCAAGTCGTAGGTGTCGGCGTCCAGCTTTGCCTTGACAGCGAGGCGGAGCAGATCAATCGGAGTCACCGAATAGAATTGACCGGTGGGGGCGCTGGCCAGTTTGTCCTGAACATCTATGAGATCAATGCTAGACGGCAGAAGATCAACCTTTTCAGCGCCCTGCACGTCTGACACCCTCCGCTGTAGGGTTTTCTCCAGATTGAATCTTTTGTCCTGCGGCTCCAAAGCATCTTTGAACAGGGTGGCGAGAGTCCAGCCCTTTTCGTTGAGCTCCTTCCAGCGCGTCTCCCCAAGCAGCATGACTGTGGCATTGGTCTGCGGGTCCAGATCAATTACCAGTACACGTTTGCCGAACTTTGCGGCGAGTGTTTCGGCCAGAGCAACTGTGGTCGTTGTCTTTGCCACGCCACCCTTGAGATTGATTAAAGAAATAACGCGAGCCATTGGAAATTTCCTCCTTCTAAGCCAGCCTTGGATTTGTCTCGCTCGGAAGACCGGCCCTGCTCGGAGTTCGGCAATAGGCTTTGGAAAATCAGCAAACCGTGCACGCCAATTAGCCACTGCTTGCCGCGACACCTTGGCAAGTTCAGCAATCTCGTTAATTCCTAGCAGGTCATCTTCTGGAAGAACCAAGCAACGTTCTCCTTGTGAGCGTCGTTAACAGAAATAGTGATCTCTGTTAACATCTAATGTGTACCATGCTCACAGACGCCCCGCAAGTTATTTTTTGTATTGATGCAAAAAAATTTAATTAGGCAGGTAGGGCGCCCACTTCCTGCGCACCCTACAGCGTGCTCCATACCTGCCGGGCCGCGGCCGCGGCCGCTTCCAGGTCCTGGGGCCCGTGGGCCAGGGAAATGAACCAGGCCTCAAACGGGGAGGGCGGCAGGTAGATGCCCGCGGCCAGCATCCCCTGGAAGAACTGCCGGAATTTCTGCAAATCGGCCCTCCTGGCGTCCTCCAGATCGTGGACCGGCCCCCGGGTGAAGAACGGGGTGAGCATAGAGCCCAGGCGGTTGACCGTGAGGTCCAGGTTCTGGCGAGCCGGGGCCCGGGCCAGTTCCTGGGCCAGCCAGGCGCCCTTTTCTTCCAACTGCTCATAGGTCCCGGGCTTTTGCAGGGCCTTCAGGGTGGCCAGCCCCGCGGCCACCGCCACCGGGTTGCCGGAGAGGGTCCCCGCCTGGTAGATGGGGCCGGCGGGGGCCATCTGGGACATGAGGTCCCGCCGGCCGCCGTAGGCCCCCACCGGCAAGCCGCCGCCGATGATCTTGCCCAGGCAGGTGAGGTCGGGGGTGACGCCATAGAGGGCCTGGGCCCCGCCCCAAGCCACCCGGAAGCCGGTGATCACTTCATCGAAGATTAAGATGATGTCTTCCTGGTGGCAAAGCTGCCGCAATCCCTCCAGAAACCCGGGTTGGGGGAGGACCACTCCCATGTTGCCGGCCACCGGTTCCACGATGACCGCGGCGATCTCCCCGGGATGGCGCCGCACCGCCTCCTTAACCGCCTGCAGATCGTTATAGGGGAGGGACAGGGTCAGGGCGGCGATCTCACGAGGCACGCCGGGGCTGCCGGGAATTCCCTGGGTGAGCACCCCGCTGCCCGCGGCCACTAAAAAGGAGTCGGCGTGGCCGTGGTAGCAGCCGTCAAACTTGATCAGCCGGGGGCGGCCGCTGGCGCCCCGGGCCAGGCGCAGGGCGCTCATGCAGGCTTCGGTTCCGGAGGTGACCAGGCGCACCATCTCCAGGGAAGGCACCGCCTCCACCAGAAGCTTGGCCAGATCCACCTCTCCCGGGGTGGAGGCGCCAAAACCGAGGCCGCGCGCCGCGGCCTCCTGCACCGCGGCCACCACCTCCGGGTCGGCATGCCCCAGGATCAGCGGCCCCCAGGAACCGATGAAGTCCAGGTAGGAATTGCCGTCCACGTCATAAACCCGGGCCCCCGCGCCCCGCACCAACAAAGGCGGCGGGGTCAAGCCCACTGCGCCCCAGCCCCGGACCGGGCTGTTTACTCCACCGGGCATCAGAGAAAGCGCGGTTTGGAAAAGACGCTGCGATTCTGCCAAGTTTGCCACGACCTCACTCCTAAGAATCACTCACCCGGTCTCCCGGCGGCCTGAAAGCGGGCGAAGGGCGGACACATGGGTCCGCCCCTACAACGGATGATTCACCCGGTCTCCCGGCGGCCCCCAGGCAGGGCGTCCGGCTCAAGGCTCCCGGTGGTTGGCCGGGCGTTCCCTTCCCTCTTCCCGGAAATAGCGCATGGTGGTCTTTTTGAGTTCGCTTTCGCTGAAGAGGACCTGGTAATCGCGGAGACCGGTTTCCAGGGCCATGCGGGCCGCGATCTCCAGGCATTCCTCCCGGGTGCGGCCATGGACCATGGTGTAAAGATTATAAGGCCAGGCCGGGGCTGGCTGGCGGGCGTAACAATGGGTCACCGCTCTCTGGGCCGCCATTTGCCGGCCGATGGGCCGGATATCCGCCTCGGGCACCGTCCAGGCCACCAGGGCATTGGCCTCATAGCCTGATTTTTGATGTCCCAGGGTGGCCCCGAAGCGCCGGATGTAGCCCTTTTCCATCAGGCCGCGAATGGCGGCCAACACCTCCTCCTCTTCCAGACCCAGCCGGCCCGCCAGGTCCAAAAAGGGACGGGGTTCGATTTCCAGGTCCCGCTGCAGGGCCAGGATCAGCCGTTTTTCCAAAGCCGATAACATGTATGGAAAAGATACAATAATTTCCCGGCCTTGGCAAGTTCGGGGAAGGCGGCGCTTATCAGGGGTGTCCCGGGGTCTGGCCCTGGCTAGGGCGGCGGTCAAATCCCCGGGGCACGGCGGCAGGAGATTCAAGTAAAAAGGCAAAAGGCAAATCAAAGTCAAAGGCTTCTTGGCAGAGACCGGAAACCGAAAACCGTTTCTAATCACCCCCACCCCAACCCTCCCCCCTCTCAGGGGGAGGGAGTAAAGACCTTAATCCCTGGGTAAGATAATCTTGGGAAAGTTTTCTGTTTTTTGTCTATGGTAAAGGGCCTTTTGACTTTGATTTTGTCTTTCACCGAAAACCGAAAACCGGACTCTACCAGGTGGCCGGATCTCCCACCCGGATGCCGTGCCGCTCACAGAAGCCGGCGGGCACCTCCAGGACGAAGGCCACCGGTTCCGGGGAGAGGTAACAGGCCTCTTGGTCCAGGGGGGAGACGTTTGGGGTGAGGCCCGCCACCCGGCCAGGCGCCAGCCAGATGAAGTCCAGGGCAAAGCGCATGTCCCGCATACAAAAATCCTGCACCTCCCGGCGGGGCAGGATGAACAGCATGCCCCGGCCTTCGGCGAGCTCCGGGCGGCGCCCCAGCCCCAGATAGAGTTTTTCCGGGGAGCCGACTACTTCCGCCTTTACCCTGACTTTACCAAGGGTAACCCAGATAAAGGGATTGCCGTACTCCGAAAGCTCTTCCCCGGCCGCGGTGTAAGCTGGGAAGCAGAGCCCTGCCAGCACCAGGAACAGGAGGCTGAAGCGGATAAAGAGATACCTGGGTTTCATGCCGATAGTTTATCTTATCAATCCCAGGCCCAAGATCCCGATGACGATCAGATAAATGGCGACGATAAAATTGAGCAGCCGCGGCATAATCAGGATGAGGATGCCGGCGATCAAGGCCACAATGGGTTGGAAATGGGTCAGCGACAGTGTCATCATCTTTTCCTTTCTTCAAGAAATTGGGGAGAAAAGCTATCCGGCCTCCCGCAAGCCTAAGCGAAGCTCAGGTCGGCCTCCGCGCCGCCGCGGTTGCAGAGCAAGGGGCGCTGCCGCGGCTTCCCGGGTTCCCCAGCCGGGAGGCCGGTTCCCTTGGGTTAAAAATAAGAAGTCCGGCCCCCTTTGTAAAGCCGGGCCGGCCAGGAAATCAGAGCCGGGCCGCGCCTGGGGGAACTTTGCCGCGGGAATCCCCCATTGGGCCTTTTCCGGAGGTCTCCTGCGCTTATCCAGCCTGGTGGCGCGCCCCCAAAAAAAATCGCCGGTCCAGCCGCGGCGGGACAGGCGATCATATGTGGAATCCTTCCAGATGGGCTTAACGGGTGAGCCAGCGATCGTTGCGCACCGTGAGGAAGGCGTAGGGCTGGACCCAGTTGAGGAAGAAGAAGGCAAAGTAGGAGTAGAGGATACCGTAAATGAATTCCATATCCCTCTCCTGATGGATGTAGTAGTACATCCACACCAGGGTGAGCACCCCCAGCCCGGCGAAAAATTTCACCATGACGATGGGGTAGATGAAAAAGGAAAGCAGCAGCATCCCCAGAAAGAGGTAGGTGAGAGGGAACTCGATCTGAGTAATGAGGAAGTCGATGATGGGCAGAAACCAGTGCTTTTTCCGGTAGTTACTAAAGATGAACTTGAGCTGCACCCAGGTTTCCCGGAAGTTGGTGCGGTCCCAACGCAGATACATGCGGCACAGGCCCCGGTAAGTTTCCGGGACCACGGTGTGGACCAGGGCGCTGCGCTGGTAAACGGTGAAATATCCCAGGCGCAACACGAAATTGGTGAGGGCCCGATCTTCGCCGATCATGGCGGGCAGTCCCATGAAGGTCTGCCGCCGCCATTTTCCCAGGATGGGTCTTAAAACCTGGGCCCGATAAGCGGACAAGGCCCCGGGGGTGCAGGTGACGCAGCCGTACATGGACTGGGAGGCCCGCAAGAAGTCGAAGGCCAGGACGAAGCGCACTGCCAGCATCCGGGCCATGAGGCAGCGGGCCCGGTTGAAGACCTTGACGTTGCCCGCCACCGCCCCCACTTGGGGATCCTGCAGCATGGGGGCGATTACCTGCCTCACCGTGTCGGGTTTGATGATGCTGTCGGAGTCGATGGTTACAAAAAATTCTCCCCGGCCCCGGGTGAAGCCGGCATAGAGCGCCTCTTTCTTGCCCCGGTTCTTGGGGAAGCGGATAGCCTTGATGAGCCCGGGATGACGCTGCCGGGCCCGGTCGAGGTAAGTCCAGGTGTCGTCCTTGGAGCCGTCATCGATGCAGATGATCTCCAGGCGGTTCGCCGGGTAGTCCGAGGCCGCGGCGGCGTAAATGGCCTTTTCCACCATGGCCCCTTCATTATAAGCGGGAATGATGATGGTTACCCGGGGGAGCGGGCCGCTGGGCAGCGGGTAAGGTTTATAGCGCCACCAAAGGATGGTGCGCACTAATTGAAAGGCCAGATAGGCCAGGGTAAAGCCGGCCCCCAGACCCATGAGGGGGGAACCGAAGCTCTGGCGGCTGAGGAGCTGCAGATAACCGTTGAAAGAGCCGACCTTGATGGCGGCCACCAAAAAGACCGACAAGATTAATGGGATCAGGATCTTGAGGAGCAAATCCAAGGTCTGGATCCGCTGTTCTTCCTGGGACCTCCACTTTCCCTGGATCCAGGGGGCGGAGACGGTGACGCTGGGCATATTTCTATCAACCTCGTTTGAGCAATCGAATGGAAACCGCTAATCATTATGCAAGGGACCTGCCAAAAATTCATAAAAAACCAGCTGAATAACTAATTGAATATACACATAAATTAAATTAGACAAAATTGTTCCCGGGCTTGCGGCAGCCAAAATTTCTCTACTTGAGATTTGGTCCCGCAGACATGATAAATTTTTCTCAAAGTGATAATTGAGCTTGAGGAGGTTCAAGAAATTCCCGAACCGAGTGAGATAAGAGAGGGCCTGAGCCCGGGCCCCAGGGGGCCCGGGTAAAATAATTTTTCCTGGAAAAGCGGAAGCCGTGAGCCCCTGGCGGGACCTGCGTGAGGAAAGGTTCTTCAAGCTGTGATTTTCCGGAGTTCACTTCTTCCTGATCTTGTGATAAATAATTATCGAACCGGGGGGCTTACCCGGATTTCCACCCCATAGGGAACGATATGGCAGGCAAACAGGCGCCTCCCTCGGAGGAGGCAGGTGGACTGAAACTGTGCGAATTGGGGCAGACTTGCGTCATCCCGGCCGGCACCCGCATCGTCAGCCAGGGGGAAACGCCGGAGTTCTTCTATATCATCCAGTCCGGCCGGTTGCAGGTCTTTCGGGAGACCGCGGACCACATCCGCACCCCCTTGACGGAATTGGGCCCCGGCGCTTATTTCGGCGAAGTGGCCCTGGTTACCGGCCAACCCCGCACCGCCTCGGTGGAATCCTTGGAAGAAGCGAGCCTCATCAAGGTCTCCAAAGAGGAGTTCGACCGCCTCCTGGATCACAACCCGCAGTTAGCGCGGCACATCATCGAGCAGTTGTCCTCCTGGTTGGTGAGCGGGGACCGCCGCCTGGAGCAAGAGGTGGTGCACCAGGTGAAGCTGCGGCAGATCTCCTGGTTCGACTATCTCCTCATGGTGGGCTTGAGCCTCTTCCTGGCCCTGGTGGTCAATATTTACAATGACAACGGGATTCCCCTGATTTACGGTTGGGGCGCAAAAAACGCGGTTCCCGAAACCAGCCTGGGCCAGGCCCTGGAAATGTACCAAAAAAACGAGGCCATCTTCGTGGACGCCCGGAAGAGCGCCTTTTTTAGCCAGGAACACATCAAGGGCGCCATGAACCTGCCGCTGGTCCTGTTCGACCTGATGAATCCCATGTTTCAGTACATGGTGGCGCAGACGGAGGGGGGCAGGGACAAGCCCTTCATCGTTTACGGCGGCTCTTTCAGCCGGCGGTTCGACGTGGAACTGGCCCGCCTGCTTAAGGGCAAGGGGACCAGGCGAGTGATGGTGCTGCGAGACTACCAGGGCTGGCCTAAGGTCTTTCCCCTGGAGGGGAAAGCATCCCCGGAAATGGCCAGCGCGCCGCTGGGTCTGCCGGGTTACCTGGAATGGCTGCCGGTGGGCATCTTCCTGCTCATCTTGATTCCTCCCATCCGCCGCAGCCCCTACCTTTCGGTGGCCTGCCGGCTGCTCGTGGGGGCTATCTTTATGACCTTCGCCCTGAGCAAGATTATGCGGCCGGCGGTCTTCGCCTTGAATGTGGTGGATTTTGGGTTGATGCCCTCCTTTGGGGTGAACCTGTGGTCCCTGGCGTTGCCGTGGGCGGAGCTGGTGGTGGGAATGTTTCTCATCCTGGGTATCCGCACCAGGGCCGCGGCCACCCTGATCGCGGCCATGAACCTCATCTTCATCGTGGGTCTGGTCCATGCCATCTATCTTCATCTGCCCATCAACTGTGGCTGTGTCGGGGAAGTGGGGGAACCGGTGACCTGGTTGAAGGTTCTCAAGAATACCGGGGTGCTGGTCATGACCATCCAAATTTTCCTCTACGATCGCTTGCTGGTGTTGGATCGGGGAGGCTTCATCTGGCGGAATAGTCAAATATGAACAAAGATTCTCTGAAGTTGGCCGCGGTCCTTGGTTTGATCCTGGTGGGGTTGGCCCTTGCGGGTTGCGGGGAGTCGCGCTCCCGCTTCGCCGGCGCTTATCGCTCCGTGAATCCCATCGCCGAAAAAAATTACATCGATCTGGACCTCCAAGAGAATGGCAAGGGGACCTGGACGCTGGCCGGAAAGACCACGGAGTTCACCTGGGTGGTGAACGACCACAAGATCTGGATTTATCTCAAGACCGGCGCCATCATCATCTTTACCCCCAGCGAAGGTGGCAAAGAATTGTCGGCGGACATGACCGGCGAATGGCACCTCGGTTGTCCCCCCAATTCCTGTGTGGCCTTTAAACGGGTTCCGGAAGGAGGATAAGATTATTACCGGAGAGCAGATTTTCTGCCGGGCAGCGGGCCGCAGCCCGTATAACCCAGCCCGGTTGCGGTTGTGGTGCCTTTGCCTGGTTTGCCTGATTGGTTGGCTGCCGTCAACGGGCTGGGGCGCCTCCGGAGTAGAGGTGCGGAATTTGGGCTTGAGCAAGGTCGGGGAAACCACCTTGTTGACCATCATCTTGGACCGGCCCGCCGAGCCCCGGATCTTTGCCGCCCCAACCCCGGGCAAACCCCAACTGGTGGTGGAATTTCCCCAGGCCCGGATGGGACACCTCCCGACCCGCCTGGAGGGTGACGATCTCATCGTGGAGCAGGTGCAAACCCAGGCCACCGGGGGCGGAGTCCGCATCATCCTGGATTTGTATCCGGATCAGGCTTATAGTTATTGGCGCCGGAGCCAAGCCGGCGTCGGGGGCCAAACCCTCTTCCTCCTGGGCCTTAAGCCCGAGACCTCGGCTTCCGGCCTGGCGCCGTTCCCGCCGCCGGCCCCCAGCCAACCGGAAAGCCCGCCGGTAACCACCAGGGAACCGGAATGGGAAACCCCACCAGCCTCAGAGGGTTACCAACAGGCGCCGTCCCCCGGCGGAAATCTGGTTCCCGGCAGTTTTAACGATTTGCAGAGCCTGTTGCCCAAGGCCGGGGGGTTGCTGAAAAGCCTGGGAAACGACGGTTGGACCGTCTCCGAATCCCATACCTATGATCGCCCGGGCCAGCGCTTCAGCCGGGACTTCGTCCTGGCCAACCCGAAGTACCCGGAGTTGGCGGTGAAGATCCTCTACCTGCCCGCCGATGCGCCGGGCACCCCCAATATCGGCATCATCGAATTAGACACCGATAATCTGCGGGATGAGACCGCTTCCAAGTACCAGGAGTTGCGCCATTGGGATTTCCCCAGGATTAAGAAGCACTACGAAGATATCGGCGATTTCTTCGAAGATGCCTTGAAACCCCTGAGGGTGAAGCTGCGGGAAGAAACCAGGGCCTTGGCCCTTAAGGATGCGGTGGTGTTCCAGAACTTCCTGAAGGCCGCCTCCTTCGGGAACCCCCAGGTGGCCGACCAGGTCATGGCCCACGTGCGGGAGAAAGTGAACCCGAGGTTCGAAGGGGTGCAATATACCATTTCCGAAAACCCCCTGATCATTCTCAATCAGGTGGATTTTCTTTATGTGAAGGTCTTCTATCTGAATTCCCAATAAGGGGGTGGACCGTGGCTAAGGAGATCACCATTTTCGGCAAACAGGCCTGACCCTTTACCACCAAGGCCCGGGAGGCCAAAAGCGGAGAGGGTTTCACCGTCGACTTTCGGGATGTCATCCAGGATGACCAGGCCATGGCGGAGATGTTGCGCCTCACCCAGGGAGACCGCCATGTGCCGGTGCTGGTGGAGGGCGGCCGGGTGAGCATCGGTTTCGGCGGCGCCTGAAAGGCTTGAGTCACCCCGCGGTCGCGGGGTATTTACTCGGTCCCAAGCTCTTTACCCTTTACTCGTTCCCAAGCTCAGCTGGGGAACGAGTAATTTTTTTGTCCAGGCTTTGCCTGGACACCCCCGGTTTATCGCGGCAGTAGCCGCCGGCAAGGATAGGCTACCTGGATATCCCGGTCCAGGTAGGGTTCGGGGGCATGGAGCAGGCCCAAAAAAAGAAAAGCCGTTTCTCCGGGGGACAGGGTGGCATTGACGCGGGAGGCGATGAAGCGGTCCCGCGCCTGAAGCAGGGTGGCGCCGGCGGCGGGCCGCGCTTGGGGTCCGGGGCGCCTGGGGGCCGCGGCCACGGCCTCTCTGGCCAGGCCATATTCTTGCAGCAGCAGCTCCGGAGATTCCGTGCCCATCAAGGCGGCCCCCCGCGCCATCAGCTCCAGCAGCAGGCGATAATTATGGCTGCCGCGGCTGGCCAGGTCCCGGACGATCTCCTCTTCCCGGCCGCATACCGGCAAGCCGTCCTGGTAGAGCCGGGCCCGGGAGAAGTCCAGCCCCAGGCCCAGGATAAGGCCGCGGATCTCCTCCCACAGCTTCTCCAGGGCCGCTTCCTTGCGTCTGGCCATCAGGGCCCCGTATTTACTTAAGAAGGTTTTCCTCACCGCCTCCCCCAGGGAACCAAGGTCCGCCAGGGTGTGGAGGATGGGGATGAACATCAGGAGGCGCCGGTCCCCCGGGGAATCGGTGGCGGCGCCTCCCTGTTGCCGGCCTGCAGGTAGGTTTTTGAGATCCATTTTTTCCAATAGATTATGGTAAAAAAGCTAACCACTAGCAATCCCAAAATCTATTGGCAAAATATCGATAATTAATTGAGCAAAACCCCTGGTACCTCTGGTTTTCAATCCTCAGCTCGCCTCACCTGGGGGATTTGGCGGTGGCCTGGTTCCCCTCGGGTAACTCATGATCCCCAAATTCCGGTTTGGCCGCCCGCTCAATAGCTGAGCTGCAAAAGCACCTCTAAGCGCTGGTCGGTTCCCAAATTCGATCCATTGGCGGCAGGACTGACTACCTGGTTAGTGCTGCCGTCGATGCCGGTGCCGCCCTGAACCGCGTAATCCCGGCCATACCAGGTTTTTTCATAGGACAACAAGATCATATTTTGCTTGTAGAGGTAGTAACCCAAGCCGGTGATCAGCTTGGTGTACTTGGCGGAATCGGCGATCACGTGATTCTGGTCGGCATTGAACCAATCCGTGCGCACGAAGAGATGCAAAGGATACTTCGCATCCCATGACCAGAGGGCAATAGGCAACTTCACATCGCCGAACGCCGAATATCCCAGGGTCCACAGGGAGTCGGCCCGGCGGCCGATGGGAACCGGCCCGGTCGGCACGGTGGTCCAATTGCCGGCCTGGTTGCCTTTGGCGGAAATAATTTCGGTGCTGACACGGAACCAGGGATGCAGGTAGCTCAAGTGTCCCAGGTTAACAATCCAGTCCGGGAAGTATTGATAGAAAGGGGCCCCAAAGTTGGCGGCGCTGGAGGAATTGCCTTTCCCGTAAAGGCCGAAGTAAGTGGCCTGAAATCCCGGCAAATAGTCCGGCAGGGGCCGCACGCTGACGCGGTATTCCACCGGCTTGTTCGAGTTGTTCTCGACGGCATGGTAGCCGCTGCCGTTGTAAACGCCCACATGCCAACTGCCGTAGCGTCCGTCATAGTCCGTGCTACCCAGAACTTCTTGGGCATTGGCCAATTCACCGCCGAAATAACCCCTGATACTCACTCCGATATCCGCGGAATTAAGTACGCCCTCTCGTTCAATGGGGATGGTGCCCTGAACCCGGTAAGGATAGAAATCCTCTTCCCAATCATGCCAGGGGTTATGGCCCAGGCCAAATTCGATTTTAGTTTGGGTTAGTATGTTACCCGCGTTGCCTGGCCTGAATTCGCCATAAAGGTATTTCTGCCTCAGCTTCCAATCTCCGGCTTCGACATCCGGCTTGGCGGCAGTGCTGGCATACTCGGTGAGGTCCGTGGTGGACCGGGCAGACAACCAGGGAGTAATTTCCTTTTCGACGGTCAGGTAACCCCGCTCAAGGTAAAATTTGTTTACGCCGATGTGGCCATCATTGTTGCGCCCGAAAAACTTAGTTCCCACTTTCAGGGGCGGTCCCATAAATTGCGGAGTGTCCCCCACCGTATAACCGAGGTAGGCCAGCAACCCGAACTTCCACCCCTTCAAGGCCGGAGACAAACCCTCGGGCCAGGCAGGTGCGGTCTTCTCTTCCACCTTCTTTTCCACCGCCGCCACTTTCTGATCGACCTCTTGGGTCACTTTTTGTTCGGAATTCGCCACCTTGTTATCGACCTTTTTCTCTTTTTCTTTCTCCAGTTCTTTGGCCTCTTTTTGAACCTGGTCTGCTTCCGCGGGAGTGAGTACTCCTTTGCGGATCAGCACCTCCAGAAGCGGGTCCCTATCTGCTGCCCAGGCGGGTGATACCACGAAAGTCAGAGCCACTATCACGGCCCAGATCCACGCCCAGGGTTTGCGCCTTGGTGTCCATCGGGGTGCGTTATTGGAAACTACCGCAGATTTCGAAGCACTCCTTTTAAACTGGTCAGATTCCATAGCCTTTGCCCCCTTGCCCTCGAAATTTCTCCTCAGCAAGGCGCATTATCAGACCTCTTAGTTTCTAACGGGTTTATGTCCTGCGAATCTACGGTGAATTTATGGTCAATTTGTGGTTATTGCGGGAAGAAATTTCTAGCGCGGAGATCGCCCATCGGCATAGCAGCTACTGAACTTGCCGCGGCAGACGAACCCCAAGTGGTAATCAGAGGGAGACTGGATGCTGCGGGTCTGGAGGTGGCCCTGAGTCAAGGGGAGCGGGGCCTGAGCTTATGGACTTTGGGGATGAGGTGATTGCTTAACTAAGGCAACCCGGCCTCCACAAGCAATCTTGTTCCTGGCAGCCGGCAATGGCCTGGTAACAAGGGGAGTTCCCTTCCTTTTCCTGGATGGCGCGAATCAGGTCGGTTTTCCGAAGCCGAGAGTAATTTTTCACCGCCAGGATGCGGGCTTTTTCTATGATCTGATTCATCGTCATGGTGAATCACCTTCTTGGCAAAAAATGCCCGGCATCAGTTAAGATGGCCGGTTCCTGAGTTTAGCGGGTCCTGGTCATAATTCGTCCGGTTGAAAACCCTAATGTTGGCATAGTTAGCTTCCGGATTATCAGTTAAATGCCGTTTCCAGGAGTCTTCCCGAGTTTCTCCCGGCCGCACCTCAATAATGGCCAGGCGAACGGTAAAATACCCCTTTAACCTGCTTAACCAGATACCTTTCTGAATTTCTTTCGAGTTTCGCATAATTACCCTATTCCATCCGCGTAGATTTTCTCCTTGCCCTATTTTTAATATTTATTTATTAAAGTAATATTTCCCTTTTATAAAAATTTGGTTAATAAAATCTGGAGGGTGATGTCAGGTTTCAGGCCTCCAAAGATGGAAAGATAGGCGCACGCCTGGGTGGCCCCCACTGCCCCGGGGGTCAATTGAGGGTACCATGGGAGTCATCATTGCGATGGTCAACAACAAGGGGGGCGTGGGCAAGACCACGGCTGCCTGTAATCTGGCCCACGCTTTGGGGCTGCTGGGCCAGCGCGTCCTGGTGGTGGACCTGGACCCCCAATGTAATGCCACGTCCCTCCTGCTCTCCAATAGTCTCGACCGGCAGCACAGTCTGTACGAACTTTTGGCTCACGATACCTTGGGGCCTCCCCTGACGAGCTTCATTTATCCCAGCCAATATGAGGGAGTCTCCTGCCTCCCCAACGTCCCGGAGACCGCCTCTTTGGAGCCGGAAATGATCTTGAGCGCCCCGGCCAGCCTCTTCCGGCTTCGCCGCCATTTGCGGGATTATGCCCTCCGGCACTTTGACTTCGTCATCATTGATAACCCGCCCAACCTGGGGTCTTTTGTCCTCTGCGCCCTGAACACCGCCGATTTCGCTCTGGTCCCCGTCAAGGCCGGAAGCGCCTTCAGTGTGACCGGCCTCTTGCGAGCAGTTCGCCTGATCAACGAGGTGAGGGTCCAGGACAATAAAGATTTGAGATTTTTGCGGCTCTTGATTAATCACGTGGATAAGAGGACACTCATTAGCCGAACCCTGACCGGGCAGATTTTTAAAGCGTTTAGGGAGGATCAAATTTTCAAAGCCACTATCCCGGGAAACACCGCCTTCGAGCAGGCCGAGGCTGCCGGCGCCACGATCTTCCGCTGGAACTCCAGCGCCCCCGGCGCCCGAGCCTTCCGGGAACTGGCCCAAGAACTCCTGGACATTTTTGCCGGGGAAACTATCCCGGCAGGGAGGCCGCACCATGTCCCAGCTTGACAACCAGAAAAAGAAAAGGCGGGCCTTGTTAGAGGGCTTTAATAATGTGCCTAAACTCCTGGAAGAGGCCCGGCGGGCCGTAGATGACGTAACCCGGGTGGCCCGGAACCAAGGCGGCGGCAAAAAAACTCCGGCCGCCCCGGAGGGCCGGAAAGGCGGGGGGGCAGGACCGAAGCGGCCAAAAGCCGCCCCCCGGGAAAAGTCCGCCAAAGCAAGGGGCCGGCGGAAAGCGCCTGCCCGTCCTCCGGCCTCCCAGGAACCACCGGCGGTTCCCGCCGCGGCGGCGGCCTCGGTTATCTCCGGCAGCCCGCAGCCTGGTTCGGCGTATTCCGGCATCACCGTGAAACATGCCATCCCCGGGCGCATTCGCTTGCGCCTCCAGCCAATGCTGCACAACGAGGCCCTGGCCGAAAAGCTCACGTCCCTCCTGGCCGCCGTACCAGGGATTGCTGCGGTGGAGGCCAGCATTGCCACCGGTTCCCTGCTCATCACTTTTAGCCCCGGGGATCTGGCTACGGTTAAGACCCGTAACCATTTAGCTGGGGTCATGCACCGGTTTTTCCCCAGGCTCGATACGGAGTGCCTGATAAAGCGAATGCTCGGAGCCTGATATCCTCCAGGCTTCTTTGTTTGCAATTACCTAACTATGGTTAAAAGAGGTTCCCTTGGGAATTTGGGATGACGGGATAAAATCTGCGGTTCCCGGCTTTCTCGTGGTCGTGGGGGCAGCCGCGGCCGCCATCGTTATCCTGCCGGCCCTGGCCAGAATCGCCCGGCCGGTTGCCAAAGCAGCCCTCCGCCTATATTTTGACCTGGCGGACGATGTTCAGGAAGTCGTGGCCCACCATCAGGTCCGGCGGGGAAACCATCCCGGCCTTTTCCACCATCTTCTTTCCGAGGGGTGCGAGGAATTGGTGGGGGAAGAGTTGGAGGTCGAGGCGGAAGAGACTATGGCCGAGACCGTCCTGGAAGGGATAGCAGAAATATTGTAACCCAGCCGCGGCGAAAAATGGACCGGCGTTTACAGACCGCCTGGAGATGATTATCTTAACCGCAAATAACGCCCTGAAAGCTCACTAACCCTGAGCAGTTCTTCGGTCTCCGGCTTGTCACCGGGAAACCGAACCAAGAGCAAAAAGGGGAATTTTTTGGAGGAGAATCGCCATGGCCTGGTATGATAACGCCCTTAAATTTTCCTGGCCTAACGTCCTGGTGGTGGTGGGCGTGATGGTGCTGGCGCCGGTGCTCTTGCCCGCGATAGGCTATGTGGTGCGGCCTCTGGTCAAAGGCGTGGTAAAGACCGGCCTCGCCGTCAAGGACCTGGCGCTGGGGTTCGTGGAGGAAAGCGGGGAGCAGGTGAGTGACCTGGTGGCCGAAGCCAAGGCCGAGCACTACGCCAGGCCCGAAGTCTGAGACGTTTGGATGTGCCCTGATCTCATTGCCGGATTGACCGTTTGGGCGGTATCAATTTCCTAGCAAGGGTGGGTATGCCATGTTTAGCTTTCTATTTGCTCGTCCCATCGCCACGTTGTTGACGGTAGTCGGGGTTGCGGTGCTGGCTCCCGTGATATTTCCCATCATGGGGGTTATCCTCAAGCCTATTGTCAGGCCGGTGACCAATCTCTATCTCGAACTGGCCGATGAAATGGCGGAGGCTATAGAGGAACGGGAGAAACTCCAAAGGCCTAAAAAGGCAACGGCGGAACTGACAGGCGCTCCGGCGGCAGAGGAGAAAGCTGCCCAAAAGCTGGCAAAGAAGGAAAAGGCCGTGCAACAAGAGGCGGCCAAGGCCATCATCAAGGGCGTGGCGGAGATTATCTGAAGCCGCGGGGGCAGCGGCACAGAACCCCCGGCCCACCCAGCTTCCGAGTTTCAACAGGAGCAGCCATGGCCTCCGCCAAGACCGCGGGCAAGGGCTTTCAATTCCCAATGCTTCAGGGGATTTTGCCCATTCAGCGCTCTCAGGTGCCCGCGGACCTCGTGGCGGGCCTCACCCTGGCTGCCTTGAACATCCCCCAGGCCATGGGCTACACCCGGATCGCCGGCACCCCGGTGATCACCGGCCTCTACGTGATCCTCATTCCCACGGCCCTGTTTGCCCTTTTTGGCTCCTCCCGGCACCTGGTGGTGGGAGCCGATTCCGCCACCGCCGCCATCCTGGCCGCCGGCCTCACGGGCCTGGCCGCCTCCGGCTCCTCCGAATATCTGGCCCTGTGCGGGCTGTTGGCCTTCATGGCCGCGGTGATGCTGATCATCGCCCGCCTGATTCGCCTGGGGTTCCTGGCGGACTTCCTGTCCCGCACTGTACTTGTGGGATTTCTGACCGGGGTGGGCATTCAGGTATCCCTGGGGGAAATTGGCGGGATGCTGGGGCTGCCCAAGGGCGGGCATAGTCCCATCGGCTACCTCATCCACGATCTCCAGCATCTCCGGCAGGCGAATTTTTACACTCTGGCGGTGGCCATCGCCGTCCTGGCGATCATCCTGGGGTTCCACAAAATTTCCAAAAAAATCCCCGGCGCGCTCATTGCGGTGATCGGCGCCATTATCGTGAGTTGGGCCATTGACCTGGCATCCTCCGGGGTGGCCACCCTGGGGACGGTCCCCCGCGGCCTGCCGCGGTTCGGGCTGCCCCAGGTACACTTGAGCACCAGTCTGCTGATGCAACTTGCACCTACGGCCTTTGCCATCTTTGTGGTTATCCTGGCCCAAAGCGCCGCCACCTCCCGGGCCTATGCCGCCCGCCACAACGAGCGCGTCGACGAGAATCGGGATCTGGTGGGGTTGAGCCTGGCCAACGTCGGGGCTGGACTTTCCGGCGCCTTTGTGGTCAATGGCAGCCCCACTGCCACGGAGATGGTGGACGGCGCCGGCGGTCGCGGTCAGTTGGCCCAGATCACCAGCAGCGTCATCGTCCTTCTGGTGCTGCTCTTCCTGATCGGGCCCCTGGCTTACATGCCGGTCGCGGTCTTATCCGCGGTGGTTTTTCTCATCTGTGTGGACCTTATCGATGTGAAGGGAATGCGGCAGATTTTTCGCGAGCGGCCGGCAGAGTTCGGGGTGGCCCTCATAACCGCGGCCACCGTAGTCCTCGTGGGGGTGGAGCAAGGCATCTTGCTGGCCATGTTCCTGTCACTGCTGAGCCACACCCGGCATGGCTACCGGCCGAAAAACGCGGTGATCGTGGCGGCCCAACCGGAAGGCTGGAAGTCCGCGCCGGTGGCCACCCAGGGCCAGCTTCTCCCCGGGCTGCTGGCTTACCGGTTCACTCACGGCATGTATTACGCCAATGCCGAGAAGTTGTCCGAGGAGGTCACCAGGCTGGCCCAAGAGGCGAAGCCGCCCCTGGTCTGGTTCGGCATCGACGCCTCCGCAGTGGATGACATCGATTACACCGCGGCCGCCACTTTGCGCTCGCTCTATGCCATGCTCCGGGATCAGGGCATCAGGCTGATATTTTATGCGGTCTCGGATGAGGTTTATGCCCAAATGGAACGTTCGGGGATAACCGATCTGGTCGGCCAGGACGCCTTTTATGCCACAGTGGGTGCCGTGATCAGCGCCTACAAGGCAACCCCCAGGACTTCATAAACCATTAAGGGAAGGCCCCTATCTTCACTTTCAGAGGGTATTAATGAGCCAAATGAAGGAGCGGCTCTTTCATTTCGCCTGGAACCTGCATGACCGGCGGCGGGCGCTGGTGTGCGGCTCTCTGGGGCTGGTGGCTGCCGTCCTTGACTACCGGCTGCTCGGTTGGATGTGGGAATATTCTTTCCTGGTGGGTTGGATCCTGGCGTTAGGCAGCTACCTGGTCCTCCTGGGCATCGTCATTTTCAATGCCAACGGACCCATGACCCAGGAGCGCGTCTCCAAAGATGAACCGAAGCGGCTGGTCTTGATGGCGTTGACTATCTTTGTGTCGCTTTTCGGCACCGTGGTCGTGGGCTTCCTGATGACCGCGGTGGGCAAACACTCTCTCGGCCATTCCCGTCTCTTACTGACCCTGAGCGTTCTGGCGGTGCTGTTAGCCTGGTTTTACTTGCATACTGCCTTTGGACAGCATTACGCCCGGCTCTATTACGAAGGCAAGGATATCCATGGGCAGCCTTTTCAAGAAGGAATGCGCAAAGGATTCGTCTTTCCGGGAACCGACCAGCCGACTTACCTGGACTTCCTCTACGTCGCCTTTACCCTGGCCCTGACCTACTCTATGAGCGATGTCAATGTAAAATCCGAACTGCTGCGGCGCACCGTGCTCATCCACAGCCTGGTCTCATTTTTCTTCTACTCCGTGGTTCTGGCAGGGGTGCTTAATGCCATTATCACTTCCTGAGCGGCCAATGTGGTGATTTTATGAGCGGGTGCGATTTCCCTTAAAATGATAGCCGCCGCGCCGAGGCCCCTAACCTCGGATCCGGAGCCGACGATGTCCGATAAACCGCCCCATCCATCCAAGTCTCACGATTGGTCCCATTTTCTGGTCCAGAACACCCCGGGCGCGGTTATTACCTCGGATCACCAGGGGCGGATCACCGAGTTCAACCCCGCGGCCGAGAGATTGACCGGTTATAGCCGGGACGAAGCCATGGGACGCCTGGCCGAGGAAATCCTGCAACTTCAGGGGGTGAACCTGAGCATTTGGAATCAGGTATTGCAGGGGCGGAAAGAGGTCACCGAGGAACTCTCCCTGCGCAACCGTTCAGGCCAGGAGGCGCCGGTGATGGTCAGTTCCTTCCCCCTCCGGGACGATGGCGGGGACCCCCAGGGCGGGGCCATTATCATCCGGGACCTGACCCCGGTAAAGCGCCTGGAGAGCGAGCGCCGGCAATTGGTCAACATGTTCGCCCATGACCTGAAGACCCCGGTGGTGGGAGCCGCCGGCCTGATCCGGCGTCTGCTGCAAGGCAAACTGGGCCCCCTGACCGAGCCGCAAATGAACTACCTCCAGACCATCGATCAGGAGATGGCAGGGCTGGAAAAGCTCATCAACCGGTTTCTGGAATTCGCCCGCTTGGACCTGCGGATTCTGGCTCCCCAACTCAAAGTCCTGAACGTCCGGGAGGAGTGCCGGAAAGTCCTCACCCTGTTACAACCCCTGGCCGAAGACAAAGATATCACCCTGGAAACCCATCTACCTCCGGAGATTCCCGCCCTCCGGGCCGATTCGCTCCTATTCCAAAGAGTCCTGGAAAACCTGCTGGAGAATGCCGTCAAGTATAGCCCCACCCATAGCCGGGTGATGCTGGCGGCCCGGGTCGAAGACTCGGCCATCCGGTTCACCGTCCAGGACCAGGGTCCGGGGATTCCCCCGGAAGACCTGCCCCATCTTTTTGAACTCTTTTATCGCGGGGAACAGGAAGGGAACACCCAGGGCTTCGGTCTGGGGTTGGCCGCGGTCCGGCGGATCATCGACGCGCACGGCGGCCGCATCTGGGTGGATACGGGTCCGGGCCGCGGTTGCGCCTTCCATTTCACCTTTCCCCTGGAAACCTGATCTGCCTCACCAAAAACTGATCAACCAGAGATTTTTTCCAGAATGATCTTGAGCCTTGATGAGTGCGGATACTTCTGCTATCGTGCCTTCGAGTAGAGGATTCGGCTCCAAGAACAGAAACTTGCAGGGATTCGGGCCAAGCATTTCCCAACCCCATTTTTTAACTGCGGGGCCAGGGCGGCCGCGTAATCTCGGTTACCCTCCAGGGCACTGACTCAGTGCTTGACTGGAAGCGGAAAGAAATTCCATGGAAAGCCAAACTCTCGCGGCATTCTGGAGCGTCCCGGCGGCGGACCTGCTGCAGCAACTGGATACTTCGCCCCAGGGGCTGAGCCGGGAAGAAGCGAAACAACGGTTGGCCCGGTTTGGCGCCAACCAATTGGGGGTCCAGAAGCGCACCGATTCCCTGACTCTATTGCTGTCCCAATACAAGAGCCCCATCATCCTGATCCTGCTCTTTGCCTGCGGCCTGTCTTTCGCCCTGGGGGATCACGCCGACGCCTTGATAATTTTAACCATTTTGCTGGTGAGTGGCCTCCTGGGCTTCTGGCAGGAACGGGGAGCGACCGACGCGGTGGCCAAGTTGCTGGCCATCGTGCAGATCAAGGCGACGGTGCAGCGTGAGGGAACGGCCCAGGAAATTCCCGTCGAAGGGATCGTTCCCGGAGACTTGGTTCTCCTGAAGGCCGGAGACGTCATCCCCGGCGATTGCGCCCTGCTGGAATCCAAAGATTTATTTGTGGATGAGGCGATCCTCACCGGGGAAACCTTTCCGGTGGAGAAATCGGCGGGGGCTGTGCCTGCCGACGCCGCCCTCAGCCAGCGGACCAACTCCCTGTTCATGGGAACCCATGTCGTCAGCGGCGCCGCCACGGCGCTGGTGGTCCGCACCGGGGGGGGCACCGAGTTCGGCAAGGTCTCAGCCGAACTGAAGTTGCGGTCGCCGGAGACGGAATTTGAAAGGGGCGTCCGGCACTTCGGGTACCTCCTCATGGAAGTGACCCTGCTACTGGTAATTACCATCTTTGCCATTAACGTCTATCTGGCCCGCCCGGTCATGGAAGCCTTTCTTTTCTCCCTGGCCCTGGCCGTGGGGCTCACCCCGCAATTGCTGCCGGCCATCATCAGCATCAATCTGGCCACGGGGGCCAAGCGCATGGCCCTCAACAAAGTAATCGTGAAAAGGTTGGCTTCCATTGAAAACTTCGGCTCCATGAACGTGCTGTGCGCCGACAAAACCGGCACCCTGACCGCGGGAGTGGTGGAACTCCATTCCGCCCAGGACCTTCAGGGCCGGCAGTCCGATAAGGTCCTGCTTTACGCCTACCTGAATTCCTACTTTGAATCCGGCTTTGCCAACCCCATCGACCAGGCGGTGCGGCGCTATTACTCCCCGGATGTGTCGGGCTACCGGAAGCTGGATGAGGTGCCCTATGATTTTGTGCGCAAGCGTTTGAGTATTTTGGTGGCCACCGGGGATGGCGACCTGATGGTCACTAAGGGCGCCCTGACCAACGTGCTGGCGGTCTGCTCGTCGGTGGAGAGCGCGCCGGGAGAAGTGGTGGATCTGAGCACGGCGGCGGAAGGGATTCACCAAAAATTCGCGGCGTTTAGCGACCAGGGGCTTCGCACCTTGGGGGTTGCTTACCGGCAGTTGGGGCCGGTTGCCAACCTTACCAAAGACCAGGAGACCGGCATGACTTTCCTGGGATTTTTGGTGGTCTGCGATCCGCCCAAGCCCGGAGTAGCCGGGACCATCGAGCAGATGCAGCGTCTGGGCGTGTCGTTGAAGATTATTACCGGGGACAATTCCCTGGTGGCCGCCAACGTCGCCGGGCAGGTGGGTTTGCTCAATCCCCGCCTCCTCACCGGGCCCCAAATTCGGGAAATGAGCGATGCGGCGCTCCTGCAGCAGGTGAATCAGACGCAGGTCTTTGCGGAAGTGGAGCCCAATCAGAAGGAGCACCTCATCTACACCCTGCGCCGGGCCGGAAACGTCGTGGGGTACATGGGCGACGGGATTAACGACGCCTCGGCCCTCCATGCCGCGGATGTCTCCATTTCGGTGGACAGCGCGGTGGACGTGGCCAAAGAGGCTGCGGATATCGTGCTGTTGGAAAAGGACCTGGCGGTCCTGATTCAGGGCATCCGGGAAGGCAGGATGACCTTCGCCAACACCCTGAAGTATGTCTTCATGGCCACCAGCGCTAATTTCGGTAATATGTTCAGCATGGCCGGCGCCTCGTTGTTTCTGGCTTTCTTGCCTCTGCTGCCCAAGCAGATTCTCCTCACCAATCTGCTGACCGATTTCCCGGAGATGACCATTGCCACGGACAGCGTCGACTCCGAACTGCTGGATCAGCCCCAGCGCTGGGATATCCGGTTCATTCGCCGTTTTATGATCGCCTTCGGCATTACCAGCTCCGTCTTCGACTACCTCACTTTCGGGGTCTTGCTCTGGATCCTCCATGCCACCACGGAACAATTCCGCACCGGCTGGTTCCAGGAATCGGTGATTTCGGCCGCGGTGATTGTCCTGGTGATCCGCACCCGCGGGCCGTTTTTTAAGAGCCGGCCCGGGAAATACCTGTTCTGGACCACCCTGCTCGTCGTGGGGGTGACCCTGGCCTTTCCCTATACGCCCCTGGCGGCCTTGTTCGAGTTCAAACCGCTGCCAGCCGAGTTTTTGTTGATGTTGGGGGGGATTTTAATCCTTTACATCTTAGCGGCGGAATTAATGAAGAAGATCTTCTACCGGTGGTTACAGACCCGGGGGCGGGAACGGTAACCGGGTTTAAAAATAACCCGGGAGGCGGAGATCATGCATGCCGCGCTCCTGTTCCAGGGAGCGTCCGCCCCGCTCCTTGATTCCGTCCAGGCATTTAGGGAGTAACCCCGATTAATTTAAGAGAAATGCGGTTTCGGGAATTTCTCCGGGCGCCCAGCGGCGCCCGGAGGCCCAAGGTGATGGGGTCGGGCCGGCCACCACCACCCGCCCTGCAGGAACCTCATCCCTCAAAAGATCTGCTGTTCCAGGTAGTTCTCCACCCCCATCTGCTTGATCTGATCAAGCTGGGCTTCGATCCAGTCAATATGGCCCTCTTCTTCCTTCAGGATCATATCCAGGAGTTCTTTGGTGCCGTTGTCCGCCACCTCGACTGCCAGTCGGATGCTCTCGTTGTAGCCCCGGACGGCCATTTCTTCGGCGTCGTGGTCATTGGCGTGCATCTTCGGGACCTGGTCACCGATGTGCACTTTGTTCAGGTTGCTGACCATGGGGATCCCTTCGAGGAAGAGGATGCGCTCGATGAGCTTCTCGGCATGGACCATCTCCACGATGGCCCGCTTCCGGATCACCTCCTGCAGCCGGTTGTACTTCCAATTCTCGCACATCTCGGCATGGACCATATACTGGTTGATGGCAGTCAATTCCTCAGCCAACCGCTTGTTCAGTTCATCGATAAGCTTTTTATTCCCTTTCATACCTAACTCCTCCTGTAGGATTAACCGAGATTATGCGGCCGCCTGGGCTCCGCAGTCGAAAATGGTTTTGGGGACCCCTGGGCCAGGGGAAAATCCCCCCAAGCTTCGGTTCTTGACGCCGAATCCCCACCTGGACGGTAACAAATTTTTCGCTGAAAAAGTATCTTTTCTTCCGATTTAGGCCGTACTTTATGAAGGTAAACACTCCTGCGGAATAATCCAGACCGCCCCCCGAAAATAATCTCGCTGGGTTCAACCAAACCGGCCGCTAATATATTCTTCGGTCTTCTGGTGCGAGGGGTTGCCGAAGATCTTCTGGGTCGGACCGGACTCAAAGATCCTCCCCTGCCAGAAGAAGGCCGCATAATCGGAAACCCGGGCCGCCTGCTGCATATTATGAGTCACAATGACAATGGTATAGGTTAACTTCAGGGTGTGGATTAATTCCTCGATTTTGGCCGTGGCAATGGGATCAATGGCCGAAGTGGGCTCATCCATCAATAACACCTCCGGTTCCATGGCCAAGACCCGGGCGAGGCACAGCCGCTGCTGCTGGCCGCCGGAAAGGGCCGTCCCCGGACGGTGCAGGTCGTCCTTCACTTCCTCCCAGATCGCCGCCCGGGTTAACGCCTCTTCCACCCGGTCCAGCATCTCGCCCCGACTCAGGCGATAGTGCATCTTGAGGCCATAGGCCACGTTGTCCAGGATACTCATGGGAAAGGGGGTGGGCTTCTGGAAGATCATCCCCACCTTGCGGCGCAGTTCCATGAGGTCATAGGAGGGGTCCAGGATATTTTTGCCGTCCAGCAAGATCTCTCCGGTAACCCGCTGTTCTCCATAAAGCTCAAAGATCCGGTTGTAGATGCGGATATGGGTGGATTTGCCGCAACCGGAGGGCCCAATGATGGCCGTCACCCGGTTGCGGGCAATTTCCATGTTGTTATCGACCAAGGCCTGTTGGTTTCCATAAAAGAAGTTCACCTGGCGGGCGATGATCTTAATGGACCTTTTCGAACCTGAATAGGCTGCCAGAGATTCTTTATCAGTGGCGCCGTCCAGGGGGAAAAGGGTTGGGTCTGCCGTAGTGGAATCCATGTTTGCATTTTCCTCCGGGCGCCAGGGGAATGACTTGGGATCAGAACCGAAGTGCCTGGGATTCTTCCAGGAAAAGGCTGTGCGGCGCTTTTCACAATGGTTCCCTTCCGGGGAACACCAATTCCCACTAAAATTCTAATCTTGTATTGTTAGAGAATTATGAGGATAGGGTTAGCATTTGCATATCTAGGCAGTCAGCGAATGAATCCGGATCCGGAGAGGGAAAAGGCTTCCCTGGGTCCGAGAAGGGCGGGGATGGCCTGCAGCTTTTAAGCGAATGGTTTTATCGCGGGGAGGCTGGGAACCTCCTGCGGCTGGCTGAAGCAACGGATGGCGCTCTCGCCGATCAAGCGGGACACGGTCACGGCCGCCACCCCCCCGGTGGCCATAGAGACCAGGGGATGGACCCCCAAGGCGCCGGCTACGAAGGGAGCGCCCACCGCCACGCCGGTGCCGGCCACCACTGCCGCCATCTCCGGAACCCGCGCCTCATCGTCGATATCCCTGCCGTACAGCAAGGCGATCTCCAGGATGAGGTAGAGGTGCATGCGCACCAGAGCGGAAGTCCCCCCCACAAAACCCAGAATTTTCAAGGCATACCCAATCACGGGGATCATGGCGGGTAAATCGAGGATCAACCCTCCCAAGAGAGAAAGCTGGGTCTGGGCGGCGATTAGACGCCGGGCCCTCTGCTCCACCGTCTCTTCGGGGTAGCGGTCATTAATGTCGGCCACCACCTTGCGCACCCGGTCTTTGCGCACGCGCAGGAAGAAATAGAGGAAATCATCGGTCAGACGGCTTTGCTTGGCGGGTACGGGTGGCGCGGGAGACATGGGCGTGGTCCTCAATTAGCGTTGGGAAGTTGACCCCCCATCTTTCTATCAAAAAGCGGAATTTTTGTCCTGATAAATAAAAGGCCTCCTGGGCAGCCACTTCCCGGTGTGCCCTTGATAAATTATGTAGCTCTCGCCAAACCTGGCTTCCAGTAATTTCTCTTCATAGCTGGCAAGATAATTATAGAAGATGCAGATAGCAACCCAGAGAACCAGAGAAAAGAGGGAAACCGTGGCAAGCGCCAGGCCAAGGTAAAACAGGAGGCATCCGAGATACAGCGGGTGCCTTACATACTTGAAGGCTCCGGTGGACACCAGGCCGCGGGAGCGCTGCGCATGACTGACTATCCCGTGGCTTGCCTTGACCAGGAAAGCCGCGGCGGCCAGGCAAGAAACTGAGAAGATCAGCCGGATATACCACGGCAGGTAATCTGTCAGGAAGGTCGAGAGGTGCAGGAAAAACGAATCTCCCACCCAAACGATCAGAAATATGCCCAGCAGGATCAGTTGACCGACATCGCCGTAAGGGTGTTCGCCGTGGGAATCCAAGGGTTTGCTCATTGCTATCTAGTGTTGCCGGGCATTTTCCTAGCGCCAGCCAACGGGGTTGTACCCTTTCTGACGGAGACAGTCCTCCGCATAACGCTGCTGCCCGGCATCCAAACCACTCGCTCCGAAGAGTCCATGCAAAAGACCTGCAGTGGCTCCGCCGGCTGCCCCGGCCGCCGCACCAAGTCCGGGACCTCCGGAGATTGCCCCCGCGACGGCGCCAGCCGCGGCGCCGACAACTGCGCCCCCTGCGGTTTGGCCGGCCAGTTGCCTGCCTCGCGCCGCCCCTGGTCCGGCCTCGGCAGCCAGACGGAGGCACTCATCTACATCACGCTGGGCCGCCTCCGGTCCCATTTCTTGGAGATGCTCATTCGGGGCCAAAATTGGGCGTTTAGCCGCACATGCCAGGCAGGAAAAGACCATTGCCAAAATTAAGGCTAATCGAAAGAGATGGTTAGGCATTTTTTAATTCTCACCAGGGAGTGCTCAATTAGACCGTTGCAGGCTGATATTTGTTATGACCATAAACTTCAGGAACCAGACGCCGCTTCCCCCCGCGGCCCTCACTCCCGCACCCAATGGCGGCCCTCCAGCAAGGTCGCCAAGGACAGGAAGTTATAGGGGTGGAGCAGGGTGCCCAGGCCTTGGAGCCATTTCCCCCGGCGCAGGGCCGCCAGACCGTCGGCCACCGACACCGCCAGGTACTGATAGACGCTGGGGTCCCGGTAGCAGTCGATGGCGCAGGCCTGGCAGCCGTCCCGGATGGGACCCAGACGGTGGATCTCCTCCAGGGGGCCCAGGGGGGTGGCCTGGTAATGGCAGCGGGAAACCTGCAAGTGCCAGTCCACGAAGAAGTACTTGTATCCCGCCAGGCAGGGGAAACGGCCGGGACGTTGTTGCAACTGGCGCTGCAGGTCCGTCAAACCCAGCTTGGGGTTGAGGATGGCCAACGGGGAGCTGGCCTTCAATTCCTTGATCCGGCCAAACCAGCGGTACAGTTCCTCCGGGGTGAAGTCCACGGAATAGTCCTCGGCGAACCCCAGATAGGAGGATGGCAGCCGGGTGATGGGATAAGAAAAGGTGACCCGCCGGAAGCCCAGTCCCGCCAGGAACTGGATCATGCCCTCCAGGTCGTCCACCATGCGGCTCAGGGTTACGGAGGCCACCGGATCGAGGCGGTGCCGCCGCAAGAGCGGCAGCAGGTCCCGGATATGGTCCGTCAGACCCGGCAGTCCCCGGTGGCGGTCATGCAGGGCCGGGCTGGGGGCGTCCATGGAAATGATCAGGGTTTCCAGGGCGGCAGCCCGCAGATCTTCAACCAGGCTGGAGGTGAGCAGGGAGGCATTGGTGCACAAGAGGGTATGGATCCCCAAGGCCCGGGCCTGCTTAAGCGCCGGCAGCAGGTCGGGGTAAAGCAGCGGTTCCCCCCCGGTGAAGCAGAGGTATTGGACTCCCGCCTGTTTCAGGGCGGCCAGGCCTCTTTGCAGACGGCTGGCATCGGCCATGACCCGGGAGGCCGGCGGCACCTGGGGGAAATTGCAGAAGCGGCAATGGGCGTTGCAGGCGTTGGTAAGGGCGATCTGGCAAAAACCGGGACCGCCCCGGAGAATGAGGTGAATAATCTCCTTAGCCGTTATCAACAACTATCCCCAGCCTCCACCTCGACTCCGGGCCCTGGCCGCGCCGGAACCTGAAGCTTAAAACCGGTGAAAGAACCTGCCGGATAATGGGGGAATTTCTTTGACTAAAAATGATACTCCAGGCCACCGACAATTCTTTGATTGTCAACATCGAAGTGGACGCTCTTGCCTTCCCCTGAACCAAAAGGGACTCCGGCGCTAACAAAGCGCATCCCACCGGTAGCTAGATGTTGAACGCCCAGTTGCACATCCCATTGTTTGAGATAACCAAACTCTACAAAGGCGCCGATGTTTCTAGTGAACATGTAGCGTACACCTGCCACGCCATCCAGACCAAAATTCTTGGCCGAATCGTTTTGAAAATAAAGCACCCCCACCGCGGGGCCGATACCGATATAGGGTTGCAATCTCCCAAAAGGCAGGTCCTTATCCGGATCCGGCAAAAAGCCATAGCGGCCCACAATGTGGAAGGCCATGATCCAAATCAGGTTGCCCTGCGCCTCGGTATCCACAGGAAATCCGGAGATCGCCGGCTTCAATGTGACCTGCTGCCGCGGCCGATTATTACTGGCAATGCTACCCTCGCCTTCAAAGCCCAGGTAAGGGATGCTGTCTAAAAAATAACCCACCTTTACGCCGCCTACCAATCCCGGGTCAGTCTTCACATTTCTGGCCGTGGTTTGAAGCAGCGAACCACTGGGGGATTGTATTGGGTCGAAGCTCCAATTAGCGGTATTTACAAGAGATGCGCCTAAGAAACCACCAAAATAAAATTCACCGGGGCCACGGTATCCCTCCCTTCCCACGGCATCCGGGGGTTGGGAGAGCCTATTCTTCCACAGCATATATCCGGTCACGCCGAGGACCGCGACGCTGGCCGCGGGCACCGCGGTAACTTCCAGGTTGGTCCCTAACTGGTTCGCCAGGGCGCGAGATTTCGGGGATGGAATTAAGCAAAAGATGAAAATTCCGAGGATAGCCACTGCCGAGCAGAGCGATTTTTTCATAATACCCCCCCGAAATTATGCGACTCACCCTGGCTGCCTTAATCAAAAAAACGGTTTTGGGATATTTCTTTCCAAATATAAAAAGAAAAGGTCCCCTTTTTTTTAACCGGATGGTCTTGCGGAAGGTATGATAGCACAAACTCGGCAGAAAAAATATTCTTAAAACCGGTTTTTAGATTTTTTGCCTACCACCTCTTTTGAGCAGATTCTCCGTGGCTCGGCGACCTAGGCTCATTGAAATCAGTTGGTTTAATTATCTGGTGCGCTGATGAACCGGAATCAAAGCAGGGTGTTAGTCACGGGGGCCGGAGGTTTCAGCGGCAGCCACCTGGTGGCGCGCCTGGTTGAACTTGGCGCCTGGGGGCGCGCCCCGGCGCCTTATCATTCTCGCAATGATTGGGGTCTGGCGATTTGATATCGATTCGAGCAGCAAATTTAAGTTTAATTCTAATGCTGTTCATTTAAGCACCAGGAACTGATGCGAAGTGATTTCTTCTGTCATTCTGAGGGAGCCGAGGCGACCGAAGAATCTCAATACGAGATGCTTCGCTTCGCTCAGCATGACAAAAAAATGTAGGGTGGGCACTGCCCACCAATTCCTTAAAAAAGAACCGGTTAAGTGAACCGTATTGAGTTTAACTCACGGAACCAGGGCAGATCTCAGGCCTGGTAAATATGGGCGCCTGCCTGATTTCTGAAGGCGTTGCGGGTGTCCACGATGAGGCGCGCCTGGGAAGCGATCCAGGCGTAGTCGTAGTCGGAGTGGTCCGTCACCAGCAGCACCAGGTCGGCCTCCTGCAGCGCCCCGGCGGTCAGGGGCGTGGAGTCCATGTCAAAGCCGGGATAGTGGCGCATCCCGGTGCAGCGGGGGATGTGGGGATCGTTATAGCTAATAATAGCCCCGTCCTTGCTTAAAAGTTGGATAATCTTTAAGGCCGGCGATTCCCGGTTGTCGTCCACATCTTTTTTGTAGGCAATGCCCAACACCAGGATGCGGGCCCCTTTCAGGGGCTGGTCGAATTTATTCAGGACCTCGGACACCCGCTGCGCCACAAAATAAGGCATGTTGCTATTGATATCCCCGGCCAGCTCGATGAAGCGGGTGGAAAAGTCATATTCCCGGGCCTTCCAGGTCAGGTAGAAAGGATCGATGGGAATGCAGTGCCCTCCCAGCCCTGGGCCTGGATAAAAGGCCTGGAAACCGAAGGGCTTGGTCTTGGAGGCCTCAATTACTTCAAAAATATCCAGCCCCATACGCAGGCAAAGCATCTTCAGTTCGTTCACCAGGGCGATGTTCACCGCCCGGTAAATATTTTCCAGCAACTTGCTCATCTCTGCCGCCTGGGTGGAGGAAACCGGGATTACCCGGTCGATCACCTGGCCAT
Organism: uncultured delta proteobacterium; assembly: GCA_963812655.1. Taxonomy (GTDB): domain Bacteria; phylum Desulfobacterota; class Desulfobaccia; order Desulfobaccales; family 0-14-0-80-60-11; genus JAPLJC01. Next base: position 36,518 of record CAWEWX010000016.1, read on the forward strand.
AAAGAGCTGCGCCGTGGTCCCGGCAGGCCGGGGTGATGCCGCCCACCACCTTGGGAATGGTGCGCACCTCAAACTCGGCATTCCCCGGGTCCTCCCGCTCCGGCGAGAAGACCAGATAGAAATCGCGGCCTACTTGAAGATCGCCGCTGAGCATGGGCAAAACCAATTCCGCGGTCGTCCCGGGATAGGTGGTGGATTCAAGGGAAATCAACTGCCCGGGACGCAAGGCGGCGGCAATCTGCCGGGTAGTGGAGGTAATATAACGCAGGTCCGGCTCCCGCCTGGGCGTGAGCGGGGTAGGCACGCAGATGATCAGGACATCGGGTTCCCCCAGGCGAGCCATATCTGCGGTAGCCTCGAATTGCCGGCCATTCCGGGATTTCAGTAGTTCCGCCAGGCGGGCCGACGGGATGTGCTTGATGTAGGACTCGCCCCGGTTTAGGGCCTCCACCTTTCGGTTATCCGTGTCGAACCCCAGGACCCGGAATCCTGCCTGGCAGAAGCGCAGCACCAGCGGCAGTCCCACGTACCCCAGGCCGATGATGCCCACCCCTGCCTGCTTATTCTTGATCTTCGCCAGCAAATCCATAAGTGGTGATGTCCTTTGCTTCCAAGGGAGATATTAGCCTGGGGCCCCGGCCCGCCGGTGATAGTCCAGGTACCACTGCACAAACCGGAGAACCCCCACCTCGATGGGGGTCGTGGGTTGAAAACCGAGCTTCTCCCTGGCCCTGGCAATATCCGCATAGGTGGCGGGTACGTCTCCCGGCTGGATGGGCAGCAGGTCTTGCCTGGCCTTGACGCCCAATTCCTGCTCCAGGATCTCAATGACCCTGGTCAGTTCCTCGCACCGATGGTTGCCCAGGTTGATGATCTCATAAGTCTCCAGACCCGTCGCCATTAAAGCCGCCAGCACCCCCTGGACGATGTCGTCGATGTAGGTGAAGTCCCGGCGCATCCGGCCGTAATTAAAGACTTTAATGGGTTTGCCCGCCAGCATGGCTTCGGTAAACAGCCACATGGCCATGTCCGGACGGCCCCAGGGGCCATACACCGTAAAGAACCGCAGGCCCACGCTGGGCAGTCCGTATAGGTGGGAATAAGCGTGGGCCATCAGTTCGTTGGCCTTCTTGGTGGCGGCATAAAGACTGATGGGCGTGTCCACCCGCTGGGTTTCGGAAAAGGGCATCTCAGTCAGGCCGGCGTAAACGCTGGAGCTGGAGGCGTACACGAACCTCTCCACCTGGGTTTGCCTGGCCACTTCGATGAGGTTGAGAAATCCTTCCAGATTGGCCTTTTGGTAGGCAAAGGGATTGACCAGGGAGTAGCGCACCCCGGCCTGGGCGGCCAGATGGCAGACCTTCTGCGGGGAGTGGGTTGCGAACAGCGACTGCAAAAGGGCAAGATCGGTCAAATCCCCGTTGATCGAGACAAAGTCGGGATATTTCCGAAGTTCCCGGTCTCGATCCCGCTTTAAGGCCGGGGAGTAATAATCGTTGTAATTATCCAGGCCAACCACCCTGGCCTGCCGGCTGAGCAAAGCCCGGGCCACGTGAAAGCCTATGAATCCGGCGCTGCCCGTGACCAGGAAACAATAATTTTTGACTTGGGAGTCCCAATTCATTAAGCTAAACTATCAAACCCGCTTACGGAACTCAACCTTAATTGATTGAGTCCGCGGGTGGAAGTCGATTGCCGCTGCACTTAAAGGGGAAGACCTTCCAGCCACCTCGTGGAACGCCGGATGCCATGACTCCTTATCAGACCTTTGCCGATCTCTCCCGGAATCTGCGCAGAAAGGCCCCTGGGGTCCAGCGTCCGGTGGTTTGCGTGCAGGGCCTGGGGTTCGTCGGCACGGCCATGGCCTTGGCGGTAGCCCAGGCCCGGGACTCGGCCGGCCTCCCCAGGTTTAATGTTATCGGCGTGGACCTGCCCAACCGCGAGGGCCTCACTAAAATAGATGCCGTCAATCGCGGCATGTTGCCCTTTGCGTGTGAAGATCCGAAGCTTGAGACCGCAATGCGGCAGGCTCACCGGGAAGGAAACCTCCTGGCCACCACCGAACCGGCCGTTTATTCTCTGGCCTCGGTTATCCTGGTGGATGTGGACCTGGATTTGGTTTACGAAGAGGGCGAGCCTAAGGTACCCCTGGACGGTTTCCGGGAAGCTATCCGCACCTTGGGGACTTACATGCCCAAGGGCTGCCTGGTGATCGTGGAAACCACGGTGCCCCCGGGGACCTGCACCAAGTTGGTGGCTCCGCTGCTGGCGGCAGCCGCGGCGGCGCGGGGGTTCCCCCAGGATGCCTTTCTGTTGGCCCATGCCTATGAACGCGTCATGCCGGGCAAGGAGTATTTCGACTCCGTCGTTAGATTCTGGCGGGTATACGCGGGACACACTGAAGCTGCCGCCGAAGCCTGTGAGGCTTTTCTTTCTCAGGTTATCGAGGTTAAGCAATTTCCCCTAACCAGGTTAGGCTCCACGACGGCCTCGGAAATCGGCAAAGTTCTGGAGAACAGTTACCGGGCCGTCAACATCGCTTTTATGGAAGAGTGGGGCCGGTTTGCGGAACGGCTTAACCTGGACCTCTTCGAGGTGGTCCGGGCCATCCGCATCAGGCCCACCCACAGCAACCTGCGGCAACCAGGCTTCGGAGTGGGAGGCTACTGTTTAACCAAGGATCCGCTCATGACCGCCATCGCTGGCCTGGACCTTTTGGGCCTGGCCAACCTGGAGTTCCCCTTTTGCCAAATGGCCGTGGCCACCAATCGGGCGATGCCGCTGGTTAGTCTGGATAAGGTTCAGGAACTACTTGGGGGGGAACTGACAGGAAAAACTCTGATTCTTCTGGGGGTGAGCTACCGCCAGGACATCGGAGACACCCGCAATTCCCCTGCTCAGACCTTCGTGGAACAGGCGCGGGTCCGCGGCGCCCAGGTTATCTGCCACGACCCTTACGTATCTTATTGGCCCGAAATGGAGATCACGCTTCCTTCCGAGTTGCCTTCGCCCCGGGAAGCCCAGGCGGTGGTCTTCGCCATCCCACACGAGGCCTATCTAAACCTTGATATCCTGGCTTGGCTGAATGGGGCTCAGCCCCTCATCTTTGATGCCAACGAGGTGCTCACCTTTAGGCAAATAGAGGACCTGAAAGGAGCTGGGATTCCTGTCTGGCGCATCGGACGGGGGCGGGAGACGTGACGAAAGCACTGATTACCGGCGGGGCGGGGTTCATTGGCTACCACCTTGGCAAAAAGCTCCTGGATTACGGCTGCCAGGTGGACCTGGTGGACAATCTGGCCCGAGGCGTTCTGGATGGGGACCTGGACCAACTGCTGCATCATCCCGGGGTCAGGTTCATCCAGGCGGACTTGCGGGAGCCTGAGGCGCTGCAGGGCCTGGGACAAAATTATCATTATATCTACCATCTGGCAGCCATTATCGGGGTGGCCCATGTCCTCCAGCGGCCCTTTCAGGTGCTGGCCGACAACGCCGCCATGCTGCTCCACATCTTAGCCCTGGCCCGGAAACAGGGGGAACTGAAACGCCTGGTGTTCACCTCTACCAGCGAGGTCTACGCCGGGACCCTGAAGCATTTCACCCTGCCCATCCCCACCCCGGAAAGCACTCCCCTGGCAATTACCGACCTGAAAGAGGGGCGCACTTCCTATATGCTCTCCAAGATCTATGGGGAAGCACTGTGCCAGCAAAGTGGGCTCCCCTGCACCATCCTTAGACCGCATAATTTCTATGGTCCCCGCATGGGTCTATCCCACGCCATTCCGGAGCTCCTGAAGCGCGCCTTTGATGAGCCCTCGGGAGGCAATCTAGCAGTTTACTCCATGGAGCACCGCCGGACCTTCTGCTTCATTGAGGACGCAGTGGAGATGATGCAGCGGCTGGCGGAAGCCCCGGAAGCTGAAGGCGGGACTTTCAATGTGGGAAACCAGTATCCCGAAGTGACCATCGGGGAGTTGGCCGACCTGATTGTCCAGGTGGTAGGCAAACCCTTGACCCTGATATCCCAGCCGGAAACTTCCGGGTCGCCTGTACGGCGATGCCCCGACATGAGCCAGACCATGGGCGTAACTGGCTATCGCTCCCGATTCGGCCTGCAGGAGGGTCTGGCGTTGACCTATCAATGGTACCGGGATACGGTCTTTTTGGGGCAGGGAATTTCCGCTATCTGAAATTTCGGGCTGGCGAGAAGTGCTATGAGATTAACGAAACCAAAAAAAATCCCCCTGGCTGACCTCAAACTCGGTAAGGAGGAGGTTGCCGCGGTCGCCGCGGTGCTCAGGTCGGGCTGGCTCTCCATGGGGCCCAAGACCGCGGAGTTTGAACAGAGATTCCAAGAGTTTTTGGGAGTCAAACACGCCTTTGCCGTGGCCAATGGCACTGCCGCCCTGCACCTGGCCTGCGAGTCGGTGGGACTCAAGGAGGGCGATGAGGTCCTCTGTCCCGCCCTCACCTTCGTGGCCACCGCCAATGCCATCCTCTACACCGGGGCCAGGCCGGTGTTTATTGATATCAACGGCCCCCATGACCTGAACCTCTCGGTAGCGGACGCCGCCGCCAAGGTGACGGAGAGAACCAGGGCGATCATGGTGCTCCACTACGGGGGTTACCCCTGCGACCTGGACGGGGTGCGGGCCCTGGCCGCCAAATATAACTTAAAGATCATCGAGGACTGCGCCCATGCCCCCGGCGCGGTTTACCCATCTCAAGATGGTCCGCAAATGGTGGGGACCATCGGCGACGTCGGCTGCTTCAGCTTTTTCGCCAACAAGAATATGACCACCGGCGAAGGCGGTATGGTGGTCACGAAGGATGACGGCTTAGCGGAAAAAATCAGGATCAGGCGCTCCCATGGCATGACCACCCTCACCTGGGACCGGCATCAGGGGCACAGCTTCAGCTACGATGTGGTAGCCCGGGGATACAATTATCGCCTAGACGAAATGCGGGCGGCTCTGGGATTAATGCAGTTGCGGAAGCTGAAAGAGAGGAATAATCAACGGCGGAGACTTACTTCTGCTTACCACGAGCGTTTGCGGGACCTCTCCCAGTTGGAACTTCCTTTTTTACAAGCCCCCGCCGGGTCCGCCTATCACTTGCTGCCAATTGTGCTCCACGGAAGCATCAAGCGCCCTGAATTTATGGTAAGTCTTGCCCAACAGGGTATTCAATCAAGTGTGCACTATCCCCCCATCCACTGCTTTTCTCATTATCGGCAAATGTGGCCCCCGCTTTTTCAACATAACCTCCCCATTACCGAGGAAGTGGCCTCTCGGGTGGTCTCCCTCCCTCTCTATCCTACCATGAGCCTGGCGCAACTGACGCGCGTGGTCAAATCCATCGGTGCTTTCCTGGCGCCGCGGTCCCGCGTCTAATTAAGTTTCTGCTCCTAGCCCGGTGGTTCCAGATATTGTCTTCCAGTCTAATTTTCTCAAGATTTCCGGGCGGTTCTGCTCTTCCAGGGGGCGCAGGCCTTCCAGGTAAAACCGCATCATCCCTTCCGCCTTGGCCAGGGTGGGGCTGCCAGGAGTCAGCTTCAGCAGATTCCGGACCAGGGTATGGCTCACGCGATTGATGCCTGGGGTGATCCAGGGATGAAAAACGACCCGCTGGCGCACCGGCTTAGCAACGTAGCCCATCCGGAATTTGAATTGATCTACGGATGCCGGCGCGTCCAATGAGTGCAGGCCATAAAAAATTTTTCTAACTAAGGGACGACCAATCATCTCTTTGGTAACCATGAAACTCAAGGCATTATTAAGTTTAATCGGCAGATACTTTCGGCGGCTTTGCTGAAAAAGAATGTAAACCCAATCGGACAACTGGAAGGTAATCGCAGAAGCTCCGAGTTGACCCTCTATTAAAGCCCCCCAGGCTTCAAAGCCGGGTAAGCCTTCGGCCGCTAAACAGAGAGAGCGCCAGGTGTCCCTGGACATGGAGTCCTGCCGTTCTTGCCGTTTTAGGGTATCTTTTTGCAGCAGCCACCCCTCTTCAGCCAATCTCTCAAAAGAGATTTTTTGTATCGTGCAATTCCCCAGGCCTTGACGCACATCATAGCGGGCTTTTTTCCCGAAGCTTCCCAAATCATAGGCCGATTTTCCCAATACGGCATGATAGCTGCAGCAGCCCACCGGCGCCTCCAAGAAGGTGGAATACCTGAGAGCCAGGGCCTGTTGGGATTGGATGAATTCCTGCAGCTCCGCTTCTGCGGGCTGAATGAGCCAGTGGTAGGGGAAGGCCTGATATACCCGTTTGCCCAGATTCACCCAATAGCTGCTCTCGGTGCGGGCCACCTGATAACCCTGCCGCCGCAACCATTCGGCGAAAATTTCGGCGTTCATGGCGAGGTGTTCATCTGGTTAGTAATCAAAGTTTTATCATCCCCGCCACGTACCTAACTCTTCATTTTATTAACCTGGTCTTCAATCCAGGCATAGGTAACCCTCATTCCAGCTTCTAAAGGTTGCAGCGGCTTCCACTTTAGCTTCGCATCAATCAGACGATTATCCGAATTTCTCCCTCGGACCCCTAGTGGGCCGGCTATATGCTTCTTGGTCAATTTCTTGCCGGCAATCTTCATGACCATGTCAGCCAATTGGTCGATAGTCACCATTTCTTCCGAACCGATGTTGACCGGGCCGGAAAAATCCGAGCGCGTTAGCCTGATGGTTCCCTCCAGGCATTCATCGATATAAAGGAAGGACCGGGTCTGTTTCCCGTCTCCCCAGATTTCGATTTCGCCGCCAGCCCTCGCCTCGGCAACCTTACGGCATAAGGCAGCCGGTGCTTTCTCGCGGCCGCCCCGCCAGGTGCCTTCCGGCCCGAAGATATTATGATATCTGGCAATTCGCACCTCCATGCCGTAATTCCGCTGGAAAGCCAGGTACAGACGCTCGCTGAATAGTTTCTCCCAGCCATATTCGCTGTCCGGCTGGGCGGGATAAGCACTATCCTCTGCACAATTGGGATTGTTTGGGTCCTTCTGGTTATATTCCGGATACATACAGGCGGAAGAGGAATAAAAGATGCGCTTGATGTTACGTCTGTGGCAGGCTTCCAACATGTTGAGATTAATGAGGCCCGAATTGTGCATAATGTCCGCATCGTTCTCGCCGGTGAAGACGAAGCCCGCGCCTCCCATATCCGCGGCCAATTGGTAGATCTCCGTGAAGGGGCGATCCACTGCATATCTGCAAACCTGCGGGTCCCGCAAATCCCCGATCACAAAATCATCTGCCGCAGTGGCCGCGAATTCCGGGTATTTCAAGTCAACCCCCCGCACCCAAAAGCCTTCCTTCTGCAAACGCTTGACCAGATGACTGCCGATGAATCCCCCTGCCCCGCACACCAACGCGTCCTTCACCACAAACCCCTCCTTTCACTTCTTTAAAAGATTTCGTTAATTAACCGCAAGACTTCAGCAGAGTTGAAAATGCCCTTGGATCAACGACCGGCCAGGGCCGCCAGCAATAACTGCTCAAACTTTTCTGCCGCGGCTTGCGGCGAATGGTATTGCAAGGCATAATCTCGCCCTTTTTTCCCAAAATCCTTCCGCAAGCGCGCATCGTTCTTTAAATCAACAATAGCTCTCGCCATAGCTCCAGGATCTTCCGGCGGCACACAGACACCTGCCTGCGATCTTTTCACCAGGTTCCAGGTATCGCTGCCTTCATCCACGCTGGCCAAAATAGGCCGGCCGCTGGCCAGAATAGAGAAACTTTTGGAAGGCAGGGAAGCGGCTCCAATCCCCTTCTTTAAAGTTATCAAAGAGACGTCCGCGGTAGCGAGAACTTCGGGCAAGCGGTGACGTGGTTGCAAAGGCAAGAACTGAACATTTTCCAGATTACGCTCAATGGCTTGCGCCATCAAGGCTTTCCGGCCAGCCCCGTCCCCCACCAAGACAAATTTTATCTCTTTATGATCCTGCAGTGACTCGGCTGCCGCCAAGACCTGCTCCAGCCCTTGCGAAAGACCGATATTTCCCGCATAAAGGACGACAAAATGATTAACTAATTGATGCTCCAGGGCAAAAGTGTTGTCTTTGGGTAAGGGTTTAATCAGGTCTGTATCTACCCAGTCATACACCAACACCATTTTATCGTCGCTAACCCCAAGAGAACGCAGTGGCCTGACGAAGGATTCTGACAAGATCCGCACCCGGTTTGATCGACTTAAACAAAATCGCTCCAAATATCCCACCACAGACACTATTGACTTACCGCGAAATATCCCCAAGCCGACACCGACATCAGGATAAACATCATGGACAGAAAAAACTGCCGGCTTGCGCCGCAGCACCGAAAGCAAGGTGAACGGCAGCCACACTTCCAGCGCCGGGTTGCCAAAGAGCAGCACCTCATAGTCCTGCATTAAAGCAGCCAACGAGGCGCCCAGTTGAAAACCGATAAATTGCACCGCCCGCTTTTTCAAATCGGCGCGTTGCACTGAGGGGACCCTAATCCGGATTACCCGGACCCCATGTTCATCAGAAGTTTGAATCCATTTGCCTCGAAACTGAGCAGGCACTGTTCCCGTCGGGTAGTGAGGCACTGCGGCGATAACTGATACTTCGTGGCCCCTTTGAGCCAGCTCTTCGCAAAGCATGCCGTAGAGCGGGGCACTGGGCCCGCCATCCGGCATATATAATAAGGTTACCACCAGAATCCGCATTATTTATTCAAGGTTGCTTTTATTAGGCCTGGCGGCCAGCACAAAATGTGGCGCCAGGTCAACCCTATTTGCCGTTAACCTTCTCAGTGCCTTTAAGACCGCGAATTCCATTCTGGTTGGCAATCTGCGCCAGAGCTTGGGGCTGCCTATCTGGTGGCCGGGCAAATCAAACCTGGCCGCCACGTGCATTCCCGCCTTATTGAGCATCTTCTCCAGAGTTGCCGGAGTATAAAAATACATCCAGGTATCATCAAAATGATGCCCCATCCAGCGGTATACCGGGCCCCGATTGGCAAAATTCGGGGACTCCAACAATACCAGGCCGCCGGGCTTGAGTAAATCCCTAAGACGCCGCAGGTCTCGTAACGGCTGGTGCAAATAATAAATGGCGTCCACCATGGTGATGACATCAAAGGACTCAGCCGCCAACCTGGCCTCTCCCAGGGAGGCGTTAAGAATAGAGGCATTGGGCAGGCGCTCCCGGGATATTTGGCAGGCGGCGTGAGAAGGTTCAATTCCGAAAAGGCGCCATGATCCGGGAAACTGTTCCAGCAGGGTCCCATAGCTCGAACCTATATCTAGAATCGCCCCCGGCGAGGGATGCCATTTTAGAATCCAGTCTGCCAGGCGCCTTAAATTTTCGGACCGGTAGTCTTCCAGTTGGAAATTCGGCCGGGCCTCGGTCCACTCTTCCTGGAAGTGCTTGATTTGATCATCTTCTCGCCGCCTGGGGCTGCGATAAACCAGGTCGCAGCGGCGGCAGCGCACGAGGTCGCCTCGCTCGCGGTCCGGCCACACCAGGGTAGTTCCCGTCTGTTTTCCGCAGATAATGCAGTCAACCTCTTCCCAAGCCCCAGCAGGCAAGGACCGAATATCAATTAATTTTGCCAGGCCCAAACGTTTCTTCACTAATGTTCCGGTCTACGAAATCTGACGATTCTCCCGTTCCAGCATGAAAGGTCCCATGACCAAGACATCCATGCGGGTGCGCAAAAAGCAGCTCAGGGCCTCCTCCGGGTTGCAAACAATGGGCTCATTCTCATTGAACGAAGTGTTGAGCACCACCGGCACCCCGGTCAGCCGGCCAAATTCCTCAATGAGCCTGTAATACAAGGGGTTCTCTTCCCGGCTCACGGTCTGCAGGCGGCCGGTGCCGTCCACGTGGGTTACCGCCGGAATCGCTTGCCGCTTCTCTTCCCTGACGGGAAAGACCTTGATCATAAAAGGGTCGGGATAGTCTTTCTCAAAATATTCTCCCACGGCCTCCAGCAGAATCGATGGAGCAAAAGGCCGAAACGGTTCCCGGCGTTTAATCCGGGAGTTAAGGATGTCTTTCATTTCCGGTCGCCGCGGGTCCACAATGATGCTGCGGTTGCCCAGGGCCCGGGGCCCCCACTCCATGCGCCCCTGGAACCAGCCGATAATCTTTCCAGCCGCGATGTGCTGGGCCGTCTGCCGCACCAATTCATGTTCATCAGCAACCCGACTGATATTGACTGCTTCCATTTGATTTTGATGGCGGCTTATGGTTGCTTCAATTTCATCCGGGTTAAACTCCGGCCCCCAATATGAGGTCTTCATCACAAAGCGGCGCTTATGTCCCAAAATAGTATTATAAACATAATAAGCCGCTCCCAGAGACCCGCCCCCATCATAAGCTGCGGGCTGAATGTAAATCTCTCGGAAAGGGGTGTGATCAAAGATCTTGCCGTTAGCCACGCTGTTAAGCGCGCAACCTCCGGCCAGGCAGAGGTTTGTAGTTTTGGTCTTTTCATAAAGCCGATTTAATAATCTAAAAAACACTTCCTCATAGCGGGCTTGCAGAGATGCGGCTAGGTCTGCATGGTTTTCCGCGATGGGCTCTGTGTAAGCCCTGGCAGGTCCTAAAGCCTTTTCCAATCCGGGAGAATAAACATCCTCAAAGGAAGGCTCGCCTCCTTCCCAGAGGTAGGCAGGCTCTTGCCGGTGATGTTTGAAATATTGCAGATTAAGCTCAAACCCGCCGGGGGTGTCCCGCACTATATCCTGCATGATGTTCAAATACTTTGGTTTCCCCAAGGCCGCCAGTCCCATTACCTTGTATTCATCCCCATATTTTTTAAATCCCAGAAACTGGGTGATAGCAGTATAAAATAACCCCAAGGAGTGCGGGAAAAAAATTTGTGTCAAAGGTTTAATGCTATTTTCTCTACCCAGGCCCCCCATAGTACTGACGAAATCCCCAAAGCCGTCCACGGATAATAAAGCAGCCTGCTCAAAAGGCGAAACCAGGAAGCTTGAGGCCAGATGGGCCCGGTGATGTTCCACCAGGTATGTACGAGCCTTGAGGCTGCCGGTATGAAACTCTTCCGCCACCAATTTCGCCACGTTGCCCGGCTCTTTAGCTGCCTGCATCCGCTCCCAAATAGTTTTCCAGCCGGGCCGCTGGGACAACGCAAACCAGGCCTTGCGGTGCAGGTTGGCCCAGGGCCGCCGGTTGACGGCAAGAAAATCGACTTCAGTTATGCCGACCCCGGCGGCCTCTAAACAATACCTGATGGATAAGCTGGGAAACCCGGCCCAGTGCTTTACCCGGCGGAAACGCTCTTCCTCTACCGCAGCGATCAATTACCCATCCTTGATGAGGCAGGCCGAAGAATCTCCGTGAAAGGCATTGATTCCCAGAATCAGCATTACTTAGTTTTCTCCGCGGCATTTATAACATCATGGAAAAAGTCGATGGACTCTCTAGCTATATTCTCCCAGGAATAATGCCTGCGGGCCATCTCCGGAACCTTTGCAGAGCAACTCCGCCGCAGTTCATCACTTGCCATCATTTCGCTTAACGCCCTGGCAAGCGGCTCTTTTTCCGGAGGGACGACCAGCCCCACCCCTTCGTCCGCCACCTCCGGATGATAGCAGGTAGTAGTAATGATCACTGGCTTGCCATAGCCCAGGGCCTCCACCATCACCACCCCAAACCCCTCGGAATATGAGGGCAGCACTAGAAACTCCGCCTGGCTAAGCAGGACCGACTTGCGATCCCCGACCACCATGCCGGTCAATAGCACCCGGTCCGTTAACTGGTGGCTTTGAATCAACTCTTTAACCTTGACCAGATAATCCCTTTCATCCGGACCGGCCAGGACCAGAATCCATTCGGGGAATTGCCGGGCGAGTTCGCCAAAGGCTGGAATGAGCAGATCCAGCCCCTTAACCGGGTGCAGGCGGCCTAAAAACAGCAAAAAAGTCCGTCCCCTGAGGCTGGGATACAACTCCTCCAGATCGCTGCGGCTTAAGGTTTCCTGTGGCCCTTGGAAGTCAACCCCAATGGGAATGATGCGAATCAGGGAACGGCAACCTAGGCGGCGCAGTTGCCCGGTCTCCGCATGATTGCGCACTAAAAAGCCTCCGGCGGCCATTAATATGCGCTTCTCCACCAAACTCAGATAAATCTTTTTCTTCCAATACTTGTGCTGCAAGGCCCAGGGAGTGAAGGCGCCGCCGGTATGGTAAACGTAAGGCGTCCCAGTGCGCCGCGCCGCCTTGGCGGCCAGTCGGCCCACGTCGGCGAAACCGCCGTCTTGGTATATCAGGTCATAATCGCCGGGCTGCAGGGTGTTCAGCTTTTTGGCCAGTTCCCGGCTGAAAAATAAGCTGAAAGGTTTGCGGGTCCGGCCGAACCACCAGCGCCGGAAATACCAGACCGGCACTCCATCCACCGATACCTCCGCCCCCAGGGGCACCTCCAGGTTGCCGGTGCCGTTGGCATCGGTGGTGTAAACCGTTATCTCATGGCCCTGCCCGATCAGCTCCCGGTTCAACCGGTGCAAGGCTGTCACCGGCCCGCCATGAACCACGGCCGGCAGATAATATGCCGTAACCATGAGGATCTTTAGCTTTTTAGCGCTGGTCATCATTCGTTATTTAGAGCTTCGCCGCAAGCCCTGATCACGTCTTGAACATTTATGGCCTGGAGACAAGTCATATGAGAGCAATCGGTGGCTCTACAGCCTTCACAGGCAACCCAGGCCCGCAAAACTAGGTGGCCGGGCCCATATGGATACCATTGTCCAGGAAAATTTCTTCCGGAAAAGATGCCGACGCACCGGGTGCCGACCGCGGCCGCCAAATGCATGGTACCGGTGTCATTCCCTACATATAGACGGCAAAATGACAGGGCCGCGGCTGCCTGCCTGACAGTTAACTCTCCCGCCGCATTGGCCCCGGCCCTCCATTCGTTTATCAAACTATTCCCTAATTCCCGGTCCTCAGGACCTCCAAAAATGACCGGTACCCCAGCTAATTGGTCTATTAAATAGCGGCCTAGTTCCGCAAATCGTTCTCTTTGCCAAACCTGCGGTGGATATTTGCCGCCCACTCCCATGCCAATCAGAATCCTTGGTTCATTAAGCCCGAAATGATTGGTAAGCCAATCTTTCGCCTGGTTCACCTCCGCCTCCGTCAGGAGCAGGTCCATGCAACCCTGGCCCGGCGGCGGCACCGGAATTCCTGACCTGCCGAGGCGGCTCAAAAGATGGTCGGCCTCCTGATCGAGGTAAGGCAAGGGTTTTTGGCCCGCGAGTTTGTCATAGTCCATCATTCCTTGATCCCCGATGAACCGCTTAATTCCAGCCAGGCGAAAAAAGACCAGGTCGCGCCAAATCTGGCGTTTGCTGCGTAAGCTCGGGGCCAGGTAAACCAGGGTGTCAAACTGCTTACGGCGTATCTGGGGGATCAATCCAATTAGGCTCCAGAAAGGCGCGCCGTCCTGGTTGGCCTGATAGGAAAAGAACTCATCGAATAATCCTCTTTCCGGTAAGGTTCTTAATGCCGGCGGGTAATTTCTGCCGGCGTGCTGATCATAAAGCAGCGCCATGAAGGCCTTGGGGAAATATCGGCGAATAGCCCAGATGGCCGGCAAAGCCACCACCGTATCCCCTATCTGGCCGGGGCGATAGAATAAGATTCGTCGCAGGTATCCAGAATTCAAGAGGCCACCTTAAATCGGATAATAGACATAAGCTTGCGCCGGGCCAAGTAATTGAGGGTCAAGACCGTGCTGGAACATGGCTCCAGCCATATCCATAGAGTGATGCTTATTTCAGATATTTCATGCGGTATAATCCAGGATTAGATCCCGGATTATGTCCTCAATGGTTTTCTGAGGGTTGAAGGCGATCAATCTGTAGGCTTTCCTGGTGTCTGGGACGCGACGTTCCATGTCTTCAAAGCCTTTTGGATAGGCGGCATCATATGGAACAGTAACGATTTCGGAGTTGGAACCGGTGATTTCCTTAACCTTTAGGGCAAGCTCGGCAATGGTGATAGACCTATTACTGCCTAAATTAACCACTTGGCCAAGGGCGCTTTCAGCCTCTGCCAGCTTGACCAAAGCATCTACGACTTCGCCCACGTGAATAAAGCACCGTGACTGGCTTCCGGTACCAAATACTGTAATAGGTTCACCTTGAAGTGCTTGGCGCACAAAAGTAGGCACCACCATGCCATAGCGGCCAGTTTGGCGCGGCCCCACGGTATTGAACAATCTGGCAATAATCACCGGCAGGCCTTTCTCTTCGTGAAATGCCAGGGCCAGGAATTCATCCGATAGCTTGGAGCACGCATAACTCCACCTTTTCCTGATACTAGGGCCCAGCACCGAATCGTCATCCTCAGAGAAGTAATCCCTGGCAGACTTTCCATAAACTTCGGAGGTGGAGGTAATAATAGTTTTCCGGTTGTATTGGGCGGCCAGAGAGAGTACCGCGTGACTGCCCAGGATATTGGTCTCCAGTGTTTCTACCGGACGATCGATGATTAAACGCACCCCCACCGCTGCCGCCAGATGGAAGACCACCTCGGACTGCCGGATCAGGTGATCCAGCAACTGCTGGTCCCGAATGTCGCCGATAAAAATGGAAAAATTATGCTGATCTTTGAGATGGGCGATATTCCGGTAAAGACCCGTGGATAGGTTATCCACCGCAATCACCCGGTGTCCGCCGGCCAACAGACGGGTGCATAGGTGAGAGCCGATAAAACCGGCTCCTCCAGTTATAAGATAAGTCATGAATCTCCTTTATTTCATATCAATGCTTTCTTAATTTAACTAATCTTCATTAAGGGACGGCGAATTTTGTGATCTTGAAAGCATAAGAAATTCATATTAGTTCATATACTCTTCTATATTCCGCATTATTTCTTTTAGCCTTTCGTGATTGCTATAGCCGCTCCGGAGGCACCTTTCCCGGCCGGCCTGCGCTATTCGCCGGCGCTCCGGTTCGTTTTTTAAATAATATTTAATTTTTTCAAATAATTCACTATCAGAGTCAAAAAATTCCGCTTCCTTCCCTTCCTCAAATATTTCCAAATGTTCGCTGGTCCTTTCCGCCAGCATAAAGGCGCCGCAAGCCGGGATCTCGATGGTCCGCGTGGTTTGCAGGTCGCGATTTCTCTTCGTTAAAAATCCCAAACAAATATCAAAAGAGCAAATCGTCCTGGCATAGTCATCGCCATAAATGGACGGGCCCTTTATAATTAAATTTCTATGCCTAAATTTACATTTTTCTTTCCACCCATCTCCCCACACCCCCACCCGGATGCCATGTTTGGATAGGAAAGAGATGGATTCGGCCCGTTGTTCTTCTAAACGGCCAATGAAACCCACCGGACCGCCAAACCTCTTCTTTTCCTCGACAGATAAGTCCATAGGACGGTGGGTATGAGGATCGTAAGCGTTGCCGGTGAGCATCACCCTGGGACAGCCCAGGTCTTTCAGCTCCTGGACATTATAAGTTTTGGTGGTGCAATACCAATCATAGTATGGCAAGCAAGCCAGGAAGTTTTTTGATTGGTTATGCCTGGAGCCCATGTCATCCGGAGAATATCCGACAATCGTTATTTTTGGGCTCAACTCCTTAGCCTTCCTGAGAGTTTCGGATTTAATCTCAAGCCCTTTATCCACCCATAATAGGTCAAATTTGTCCTGGCGGACCAAATGGATGATTTGCCGGTTGGCGCGGGCAAAATCAGGAGGACCGCTAATCTTGTTAATAACCCGGTAATACAGGGGCGGTTTTATATTTTGCATCAGCCAGGTGGGGGCAGAATTAACCGAAATTAAAGAATAACCCAACTCTTTCAGGGCTTGCATCCGTTGAATAGTGGTGTACCCATCCACGAGTGGTCCAACATATAAAATTTTCATGGTTTTGCCATTATTATAATCCGAGATTACATTCAGCCTATAGAGCCGGTCCTAGATGGAATCTTTGATCCTAATCTTATGTTCGAAATATAAGATACTTGCTATTTGGGCTTATCAAATAAGCATGAGATTATCATAAATTGTTCAAACAGAACGAGTCTTCATTTCAATGCCTTACTGTAAAGGTTTGATCGCCTCTGCTATGAGGATGCTGCCCATTAACGATGAGATATATGTAGCCAGGATTCTCAGCAGGCCGGGATTGTTCCGCTCCCAGACACTATAGGTATTAAGTACCTTAAAGCGACTATTTGCAAGATTCTTTCTTAAAAAGGAGGCAGTCCAAAGTCTTATATGGTCAAAACCACCGTACCATGAAGGCATCCTTCCAAAAAGGATCTCGATCCTGTGTTTTAGGCAAACCACATTGGGAGTGGAGATAAAAAGAAATCCGCCTGGTTTCAGTATCCGGAAGCTTTCGTCAAAAAGAGTTTTGTAATCGAAGACATGTTCAATAATTGCGCCCAAATGAATCCCGTCGTAGCTATCGGAAGTTATCGGCCAAGGTTTGGTCACGTCATAGTTGTAATTCACTCTTACGGATTGGGACTTAGGGTAAAGTTCTTCACATAGATCAATGGAATCAACCACTATGTCGGGATTGACCCCCTTGACAAGGGAGGCAAAAAAGCCGTCATTCCCGCCCACATCAATGATTAGCCGGCATCCGCGCAGGTTGAAAAAAGAGGCCGCCAGAGTGAGACGGGGAACGACATTGGTCACCTTCCCAGTGACAGTAGTGCGATAGAATTCGACAATATCCATATCAATCACCCTGGGTTAAGTAGCAATATTGAGATTAACCGGTAGCCTTAATTGCGTCTATCCCAAATTGATGCTCTGGTTTCATTGGAAATGTTTCCAATATACAAAATTCTAAATTTTTTCTCATGATTATAATTCCAAAAGGGATTGCTTTATTCCTGCGACTGCCTGCTCCACGGAATATTGCCTGGCCTTTTGGCGGCAAGCTTCTCTGACGCCATTCCCCCTTAATTTGCTCAAGCTAATGACCCGGGACATGCAGTCAGCCAGTGCCGCAGCATCCCCCGCGGGAAAAACGTATCCGGTCTCGCCGGGAATAACCAGATCACGCCAGCAGCCCACCCGGTCACTAACTATCACCGGCATCCCGAATTGCAGGGCCTCATTGACCACCAGTCCCCAGGTTTCTGACCAGGATGGCTGGACCAGACAATCGGCCGCACTATAGAACCGCCCCAGCTTACTTTGGTTTTGGAAGCCGGTGAATACCGTCTCTATCCCGGAAAGCGCCTGCATCCCGGCTTCGAACTGCCGGCGTAATAAGCCGTCTCCCATCACGATTAAACCGAGGCTAACGCCACTGGCAGCCGGCAAGAGCCGCAAGGCCTCGACTATCATTAATGGGTTCTTTCCAGTGGTCAGCTTGCCGGAAAAGATAAAGACGAATTGATCCTCGTCAAACCCCAGTTCCTGCCGGATCTCCGTGCGCCTGCCGCCATAATCCTTTATTTGCTTGGCAATCAGCTCATCGTCTATATTATAAGGCGAGCGGTAAATGCGGTTTTCCGTTATCCCCCGGGACCTAAAATGATGGCGGGAATTGTAACCAATGGCTAAAAATCCGGCTATCTGGCTGTAAAGGATTTTTAAGAAGACATGGCGGCTGAATTCTTTGATGGCGCTTCTTTGCACCGCCACATCAGTGGTTTCGGCGCGCAATAAAATTGGTATCCCCAGCAAGCGCAGGGCAAGTAAGGCTTTAAGATAAAAAGGCAAAGGAGAATAGCCATTTAACAAGGCATAGTCAGGCCGGAACTCTAAAAGTTTTCGTTTAAATTCAGCCATATTCAATCTTAAATCATCAGGCCGATTGATTCCCGGATCGAGGGACAGGAAGGTATGGGGATAGCCTTCGGTTAAAGGCACGTCCCAAGAAAAATGTACGCCGAACCCCTCGTCCCTGGAGCCTCTGATGCTGAAATCAGATCCGAAATAAACCTGTATATCGATCTCCTTGGCCAAGGACCGCCAAAGCGGTGCTTGATATTGAATAGGATGGGTAGTGATGACCGCCAGCCTCTTATTCATGCAATTCTCCGGCGTATATAATGCGCTTCTCTATTCACTTTGCCGCTCTTAAAGAAAGTCCTGGCAATCATCGCAATAAAATATGAAACAAGGGCCATAGCTGCAAAGTCTCGAGCAAGATCTATAAAGATATTAAGTAACGATGAAGACACCATCAGCACCACCATGCGGCCAAACATTACAAAAAATATAATGGTGAAAGTGGTCCAGCGATTGAAAATCCGTAAATCGAGCTGTCGCAAGATAAACCCCAACACCATCATCCCCAGAGCAACCCCCGCCCAACCCCAGCGGGAGAAGAGATCGCCCACTATCATGTCGGGAGAACTTCCACCCTCCCATTGGGTTACTCCGTAGCGCACGCAAGTCTCTGTACCATCATTAAGGTTGATGCGATGGGGAATAAGGTTCAGAAAACCGGGCACATAAATCTGCCACCAATCCTCCATCCCTGCCGTTCCCTGGTAACCTATAATCCCCGGGGTATCGGCGATTATCCTGCCGGCGGCCACATAATCTGAAAAACGGTTCACGATGGCTGGGAGAGAACCTCCGGGGGCTTCCGTTTGCCGCACTGTCGCCTTCAGGGCAAGATCCATTTTTTGTTCGAAGCTAAGCCGCTGTATCTCTCTTTCATTGCGGTAAACGCCAATTCCTGCGGT
Organism: uncultured delta proteobacterium; assembly: GCA_963812655.1. GTDB lineage: Bacteria > Desulfobacterota > Desulfobaccia > Desulfobaccales > 0-14-0-80-60-11 > JAPLJC01. The sequence goes on from CAWEWX010000016.1 coordinate 55,190, forward strand.
TAAAGGAAAGAGGATGACCAACACTCCTGCCAATGCCAGGATTTTCCTGCGGAGGTTAGTTTCCCACTTCCAGAAGGCCAGCAGGAGGAGCGGTAGAAAGCCCATAGCCGTTGACCGGCTGCCGCTGGGAAGGAAAACTATTATGGGCCCCAGGAAAAGTGCCGCGGTCCAGCAGAGATCTTTGAGAGAATGAGACCGGGTATATCTATAGGTTTGCAGAAAGACGCCGCAAGTGGCAAGACTTAACAGGATGCCGAAAAGGTTCAGGGACCATGTGGCTTCAAAATTATAATTCGGGTCCACCGCACTATGATAGTAAAGCCCTAAAAGCCCCATGATTAGACCACCCGGGATCACCAGGGAAGCCAACAAGATGTTGAATTTTAATGGAGTCGGATTGGCAAAGATCTGCCCCTCGGCTGACTTCCTTCTTTTATAGGTGACATCTGACAGCCTGGCGCCCACGGCCAGGGCCAGGACGCCAACTGTGCAGCCCCACATGGCCAGATGGGTGTCCGCCCACAGATCCCAACGTACCGCCGGTTGCGGCAGCAGGAGATTCCCCCAGGCCGCCAGAGGATAGAATATCAGATGCGTCACCGCCACTATGGAAATGAAAGAGGTGGGGCTATAGTCCACCGACTCCCCTGCAAATAAACAAGCGATTGCCGCCGCGGCGGCCGCACCCAGGGTCCAGAGCTCCCCCCCTTTGACGAAGGGCAGGGAAAAGAGGAGGATAATCAGTAGCAGGCAGGCCAAGCGCGGGTCTATTATCATGAAGGGGTTCCGGGCGCGCCTCTTTTGCAGGGGGGCCTTCTGGAATTCAGCCACCAGGCCAGAATTTTGAGGATATCGTATCGTCAACCGCTTCGCTCTCCTTACCAGGCCACAATTCCCTATGGCTTTATTGCCGTAAGGATGATATTTTTGGTGTAAATACCGCTACCCGCTCCTCCGGTTTCTGACATGTTCCATATCAGAACAGATTGGGCTATTTATACCGGGTTAATTTAAAGCCTTCAATATAATCTATAATTTATTGTCGTGTAGTATTTTTATTAACATTTTTTATTTCATAAATCAAGCCAAGGTCATCCTCATATATTATTTCAGCTTTCCCCAAATCCATATAGCATTCCTTTCTCGTATTTGAATAATATTTATCATAAGCTACCAGATATCTTTTTATCTCATTTGGAGGGTAAAGGTATGAAAACGCCACTTTATATCGATTAAAGTAATATTCCAAAGGTCCGATTGGACAACCAGCCACAATTACATAATCGCCTGACTTTAGGTCGTTTTTCAAAAAAATAGCTATATTTTTTGCAGACCTCAAGGTGGCGCCTTCGGAATAGAATGCTCTATTATGCATAACAACATTAATATTGATTAATACACATATAATTATAGAAACAATCGATATAATCGTTGTGTTATATCTGCATTTATTAGCAAAATAAGTGATTCCGCCGCTGGAGGTCAGGAGAAAAACCGGCATCAAGAATAGCCATACTCTGGCATAGGGTACAACCCGCTGAATTAATAATATAATTATTAAAAATGGAAATATCGCATAAACTAATGGCACTCTGAACTTATTCAGTTGATTATTTTTAATTAATGCGATGAAAAATCCCATAATCAATACAATTTCAAGAACAAGGGGAACATCTCTTGTCCATTCTTTCCAAACTGCCAAAACCGATTGCGGAAACTTCTGCAAGAAATCTGCCCATGGTAATGAGGTAACAAACTGGTTGGCTACCACGGCGTTAAGACCAAATGTGCTCAGCACGGGAAGATAAAGAATGAATGTTACCACCATTACAGCAATAATTGAAATAAATAAATGGTAAAGTATGATGTGGCGAGGTATGGATATCTTGTCAAATAATAATGAGAAGCATAACCACACGATGGTAATTCCCAAGGGATATAACATTATGGGAATCGTATAAAGCCCAAAGGCGACCAATAGAACAAATAAAATCCATTTACTGGACCGCTCATCTTTAAATATATTTGCTATCAGCCCAATGATGAGCATAGCAAATAAACATATCATGGAATAGCCGCGTGCATTCGTTGAATATTCTATAAGGATAGAAGAAGAGGCAAGAAAGGCTACCGTGAGCACGGCTGCATTCTTATTATAATAAATCCGGGTTACGATATAGGTTGCTGGTAATAAGAATAATCCTGCAAAAAAAGCCGGAAGCCGAATCACCCAAGGATGATCTCCAAAAGTCAAATATGATAAATGCACAAAAAAAGTATGGAAAAGATGATTGTTAGGAAGAGAATAATTTGTCAAGGCTATGTACAACGGTTTGGATGCAGCATATAAAAAAGTTGCGGATTCATCACAGCGCATCGGTTGATTTAAATAACTTATTCTTACTAACCCAGCAGCTAAACACAACAGAAACAAGGTATATATATGCAATTTCTCTTCCTTTTTAATAAATTCCCATAATACCTGAAAGTAATTATTCATTAATTCAGCAAGCGACAATACTATTCTAAGAATGGTTTGTAGTAGCCAATGTCTATAACAATAAAGTATAATTCCGGCTATTATGGAGAAGACGCTCGCAACTCTTAGCCTATTCGTCATTAAATAATAGAAATCTCTACTAAAAAATGCTGAGTTCTTTTTGGGAGAAAGCGCATCGATTTTAGGTTTAACATATTCGAAGGGTAAATATGAAATTAAGAGAAGACAGATTGCCGCGATAATAAAAATCAATATTAGTAGAGATATACAAACCTTCAAGGATTTTTCACGGGGTACCATTTTGGCTCTCACATCTCTTGGGTTTGGCCGGCCCTCAAGGCTGCGGCGGCCTTATTGCTAAAAGTATTATTATTCATTAGCGGCTTCTTTGAGTATAAAACCAGGGAGGTTCCTATGAGATGAAACAGAAGATGATTTAGGCCAAACTCCTTAAAAAACTTTATCATCCCGCGAAACCCTCCTTTTAGGTCATGCCACACGACTATGCCTCTTTCGGACAGGCAGCGTAACGCCCAAGTAGTATCATTCATAACAAAGTCGTAACTGTGAGCGCCATCAATAAGATAGAGGTCTACCTTTTTTAGGTACGGCGTATAATTAAATTTGTCCGAACTGCCCAATAGTTGGATAATCTGTCGGGAAGCTATGGGATCCCCCAGGTAAAGATCCCCAACGGCTGGCTTACGCCCCGGATTTATAAGCACATTGGCGTAATCGGCGCTATGTTGGCATAAGTCGCTTTTCCCGTAATCCTCGGGAGTTAGATCGAGAGTATATATCTTGCAATTATGGGGAGCATGCCGGGCCATGGCCCTTGTGGTATAACCCCGAAAAGTACCGACTTCAAAGATGATTTCGGGGTTCAGACACTTCACCAGGGCGCTCAAGTAGACCGTTTCATCAAAGCTCATGGTGGCACCCCCCCTATTAAAAGGGGTGAACACGGTAACCTCGTTAATATCCACATTGGGAAACAACTCGTTTAGGGTGATATGCCTAACGTAAGCAGAGGTTTCCTGACAATCGAAATCGAGAAGACGCAAACAAAGATCGCGCAAAGGTACATACCGCCCCAGGCATCCTAAAAAAAAGGTCCTCAAAAATATCCATATTCCTGATAGTAAAAAGATTATTGGTGAAGTTCGTTCGACGGTCATTATCTTATGCCTCAGCCTTGGCATCCGCGGTTGAAAAATGGGTTTTCAATTAAGAAAATCAGGGCTTCACGGCAGTTCCCACGAAAACCCTGGTATAGATCCAGTTATAGCCGCCGCCGGTCTCTATGAGATTTACCAGGGCATAACTCAATTTCACCAGCTGCCATAAACCGGCGCGCACCAGGCTCTTCAGGCCATGAATCCGAGGTGCGCAAGCCCGCGCCTCAAACTTAGTAAAGCCTTGTAAATTTAAGATGTTGGCCAGGCCGCCGGGCGTAAAGAACCACTCATGGGTAAAGTCACCGTAGGACACCGTCCCGGCCCAGGGGCTGACGGCGTTGGGGGTCTGGAAGATCACCCGGCCCCCCGTAGTAAGCGCCCCCTTAATCAGGGAGAGCAAAGGCAGCAATTCGTCTTTGTGAAAATGCTCAATGATGTCAAACCCGGATATTAGCTGAAACCTCTCAGCATTATCCTGCAGGAAGGCCCGCACGTCGCCCTGGATTATCCTGGCGCCGGGACACCATTGCCGCGCCCGTGCAATCTGCTCGGGGCTCAGATCCACGCCGGTTAAATCAGTGTAACCCAGCTGCTCCAGCATGAACAGGAACTTGCCGTCGCCACAACCCATATCCAATATGGGTCCATTCCGGTCCGGCGGCAGCCAATTCCTCAAGAGCGCCGCGGCGGCTTTAGCCCATTGTTGGTAATCTTTTAGCTCCGGAGCTTTTTGATCCCCAGTCAAAGAGAGGTAATTGTGGTAATAGGATTGCCGATAGTCGCGATTATGGTTTAAGTCAGCCACCGGGAATTTCCTTTAATTATTTTAGCGTTTAACGGCGGGCATCAATTGATAAATCCGTTCCCAAAGCGCCTTTAGCTCATCAATTTTTAATCCCCAAAGCTGACCTAGGCTGATTTTAAGCAGAAAAACCATGGCCGCCATTAATATTATTAACCGGCCCAATGCTCCTATAACCGCGGCCTCGGCAATTCCCATCAGGCCAAAGTGAGGTATTAAATACCAGGCCCCCAGGGCCACCAACCCGCCTCCCAGGAGATTGGCCCAGGCACCCGGATAGGCGATTCCCATCCCGCGGAGACCTTCATTAAGGACATTTCCCAATCCGGTTATAGAGGTGGCAGCGGCCAAGATGATGGCAGGCTTAACCGCAGGTTGAAATTTCGGTCCAAATAATAGAACAATAAATATGGGGGCCACCAAAGCGACTCCACTGCCGGCTATGATATAAAGCCAGGTAGATTGTCTGAAGATCTTGGACAGAAAAGCTGCTTGACGCTCGGGGCTGGTTTCATTGGCCAGCAGAATAAAGGACGTCACTGCTAAGGCGCTTCCCAGAGAAATGTGGGCCGAGGCAAAGGTTAAGGCCGCGGCATAGAAGCCCACCATCTCCATGGGTAGAAGGTCGACGGCCATGGCCTTGTCAACCTGTCCAGCCACCATTATGCTGATGGAAGCAATGAAAAAGGGGATGCCGAGTCTCATGATTCGCGAGCACATGCTGATATTGGTGCGCCCACGCCAAATTTGATCTCTTTGCAGAAAGATTCGGAGGGTGGCTGCAACCAGGATACTCAGTAAAAAGGCCATGATAAAGGCATTAACATTTATATAATGCATCCCCCAAAATAGAATAATAAAAACAAGATAGGAAAAGGGCATGACAAATTGGGTTAAATTAAAACGGGTCCAGCGCATTCGTCCTTGATCTAAGAAAAGCAGAAAAGTCGCGACATAATTGAGGGGAATCCTTAATAAATAAATTCTGGACAAACTGCTGAGATGCTGTTTGTCACTGGGCAATAAATAGGGAATTAGATAATACCCCAGTATCATCATCAGGCACCCTAAAGTAAGTCCTAAGACTACCGCGGTGCGAGCGAGATCCGATTCTTTATCGGGGTTGGCGGCAGCCTCCCGAGCAAAGACCCAGGAAGCTCCCACCTCGCCCAAACATTCCAGGATGACCGGCCAGAGGATGACGGTGGCCAATTCTCCTCGCCCGATGGGCAGCAGAAACCGGGCAGCCAGGATTCCGGTCGCTATATTGCATACCTGAATTGATAAATTTGCAATAAAGCAACTTATAAAGCCTTTTGTGTTAGAACTTACTGTCATTTGTTAACCATGATTTAATTATAAATTAAGCTTAGCTGATAGATTCAACATCGTACTATTATTTTATACAAAATACTATATTAGATTGTATTATTAAGTCATCGGCGTCGCACTTACCATAACATATCTCAACTATTTCTGAAAACTTTTCGGGATATTGTTTTTTAAAGGCTAATGCACGGGAATTGGTTTCAATTATCATCTTATCGATCTTAAATCCATTAATTTTTAATAACTCAAGATACTCTTGAGTTGTTAATTTTGAAAAAAGATCGATCTCTATATATCTTCTAGCGTCCTGATATTCTTCTTCTTTATAACTGTACTTATTAATAAAATTATAATATTCCATTTGATTTAAAGTTAGGTGATTGAATGAATTCTGAAGCCCCGCCCTGGCCGAAAAATGATCTCCCCCGGCGGAGAACCATAAGGGTCCGTAAGCGGCATAAAGAACTCCTCCGGGCTTTAAGACGCGAAAGGATTCTTTAAGGACTGAGTTTAGGTCGCGGCAGTGCTCATAGACGGCATCTGAAACGCATATATTAATGGAGCAATTCTCTAAAAAAGATAGGCTCTCTAACGAAGCTTGCTGGAATTCAACTTCGATATTATATTTTTCTTTACAATGTTGACTGATTTCATCCCATGTCTCAGAGAAACTGAACAAATCCACTCCTATAATTTTTTTTGGCCTCATCTTGGCCCATGACAAAACCTCCCAGCCATATCCGACCCCTTGGACTAATATAGTTGCGTCCTTAATATGGCATAGTCTTGAAACCCAATGGCGCCTAGTTCTATAAGGAATCCCGCGCCCAGGAAGAACAAAATATGGTTTATGCTTTCTAAGTGTTGCCATTGTCAAGTATCGGCTGGAATACCTTGAAAGCAAGGGGCGAATAAAAATATAGATAAGCTCTTTAAATAAATCCATTTGGCTAGATTTATACTTATCTACCCGATCATTGTGCATAACATAATTTACTTTATGTAGCTTCATTTTATCTAATTAAATTATAATCAGTATTAAAAAGTAACATTCAAGGGATGCTAATCGCAGCATAAAAGAAAACTTTTGGGGGCAGTTCAGTTGGCGGCGGGATCCCAAGCTATTTTGGGCGGAATCAGTTGCGGTTGGATATTTTCCCGATATTTTTGCACCAACCGGAGCATCCCGCAGAGCACCTCAGCGGTTAAATAGTGGGGCTGCAATCCCAACGCCGTCAATCCGGTGTGAGCCGGATTATAGTAATGCTCTTCGGCTTCCCGGCGGGGATTGGGGAGGTGCTGGATTTCCACCCGCAAACCGAGGTCTTCTCCGGCTTTCTGGACCAAGCGAGCCAGGTCGTTTACCGAAAAAAGCTCGACAAACTGATTAAAGACCCGGTACTCGGCCGCGGCCGCCGGGCGCTGTAAAGCCAGTTCCACACATGCCAGGGTATCCTTGAGGTTCAGATAGCCCCTGGTTTGGCCGCCTTTGCCATAAACGGTCAAAGGCACGCCGGCCACCGCCTGCACCAAAAAGCGGTTCAGCACCGTCCCGAAGATATCATCATAATTAAAAATGGAAAAAAGGCGGTCATCCTGGCCGGATTCCTCGGTCTCCACCCCGTACACCGGTCCCTGGTTCAGATCGGTCACCCGGATGGACCAGATGCGGCAATAGAAATAGAGCATATCGCCGTCCTGGGCCTTGGTAAGATGATAGAGGGAGCCGGGAGTTTTGGGGTAAAGAAACTTATGCTTCCGCCCCTTATGCTCCACTTCCAGGTAACCTTCCTCGATGTCAATATTGGGAGTGCCATAGACCCCCATGGTTCCCAGCTTGATAATGTGACATGCGGGGTTGCACTCTTTCACCGCATAAATCAGGTTGGCCGTGGACACCAGATTGTTGGTAAAGGTGAAGATCGCCTGTTCATGTCCCATCATGGAATAAGGCGCGGAGGGTTGCTCGGCGTAATGGATGACCGCTTCCGGGGCGAATTGCCGGAAGACCTTGAGAAGGAAAGGATAATCGCAGACATCGCCGATATCCACCCTCAGCCGCTGACCGCTGCTGGCCTCCCAGAAGGCGGCCCGGCGGTTTAAATCGGGGACCTGGATTAAAGGTGCGCGGTCAAGTTTGGTACAAGCCTGGCGCCGGAAGTAATTGTCCACCAGGGCCACCTCAACGCCCCGCCGGGAGAGATACATGGCGGTAGGCCAACCCAGGTAGCCGTCGCCCCCCAGGATCAGGACACGCATGCCGCCATTCTCATATCAGCAGCGGAAGGTGAAAAATTTTCCGGCAAGAGTCGATGGTTGCAAAGGAAGGCCTTGATCTCATCTTTGCTCATGGCAGGCCCTTGGGAGGAATTATACGGGTGGGCCAGGGGCTGTCCGGTGGCGCCGGCATAGGTGTAATCAATATCATGGTAAATGGAGCGGTAGGCCGGCAATACTACAAACATCTCTTCCAGCTCCAAACAACGCCCCAGTTCTTCGGCACTTATCAGTTCTTCATACATTTTTTCGCCGGGTTTGGCGCCGATGAGCTGGATATTTATCGAGTTCGGATCGTGACCGTAATAAGGAGCCAGCAGCTCTATCATCACCTGGGCCAGGTCCATGATGGAGATAACCTGCATCTTGGTCACCATCACCTCGCCACCCCTGGCCAGCACCGCACCTTGGAGAACCAGTTGGGCCGCCCGCGCCAGCGGCATGATGAACCGGGTCATGCCGGGATCGGTGACGGTCACCGGCTTGCCTTGTTTAATCTGCTCCGCAAAGATTTGAAAGACTGAGCCCCGGGAGCCGACGACGTTGCCAAAGCGCACGCTGGAGAAACGTTGCCCGGGATTATGCCGCACCGCATTGGCCGCAGTGATCAGCCGTTCCCCCATCAATTTTGAGGTCCCCATGACGCTGGTGGGGTTAACGGCTTTGTCACTGCTGGTGAAGATCACCAGTCCGGTGCCATTCCCGATGGCGGCCTCGATTACACTCTTAACCCCCAGAATGTTGGTCTGCACCGCTTCGAAGGGATTGTATTCCGAAAAGAAGACGTGTTTAAAGGCAGCGCAATGCAAGATGATGTCCGAGCCATTGGCCACCGCGGCAACCTTTTGATGATCCCGCACATCCCCCAAAAAAACGGTGACGTTATTCTGAGGGCGATACCGTTCGCTCAGGAGAAAGAGTTCACTCTCATTATTATCCATTAGCCGGATTTCGGCAGGGCCCAGAGGGATTAATTGACGGACCAGTTCCTGCCCCACTGATCCGGCGGCGCCAGTCACCATAACTACCTGATCACGAAAGACGGTTTCCATAATTTGCATCACCTATTTATCGATAATAGCCGGCAACAATCCAAATTTGCGGTTAAGGTTCTCGAATTGCTCTGCGGCCTGGGCATAGTCATCATGCCGACCGATATCCAGCCAGTAGCCATGGTGAGGCAGGTAACTTACTTTCTGACCCTCCCTCAGAAGGATGTTGACCAGATCAGGGAAATCCAGATAACCGTTGCCCTCGATGTACGATAAAATGGCGGGTTCGAAGACGTAAACCCCCATGCTGACCAAATGGGAGACAGTAGGTTTTTCAATATAAGCTTGGACCCGGTGGTCACCGTCCGCATTAATTACCCCCAAATCGATGGTCACCTGGCGTTGATACGCTCCTATGGTGGCGACGCCTCCCTGGGTTTTATGAAAATTTAACAAGTCCTGATAATTAAAGTCGGTGAGGACGTCGGCGTTCATCACCAGGAAGGTGTCGTCCAGGCCGTTAATCAGGGCCAGGGGGCCGACGGTTCCCAAGGGCCTAGGTTCGTAAGAGTAATCGAGGTTCACCCCCAATTTGGCGCCGTCCCCAAAATAAGCCCGGATCAGGTCGGCCATGTAACCCACGGCCAGGGTAATGTTTCGAAAGCCGTGGCGCTCAAGTTGGCGGATGACGATCTCCATGATGGGCCTGCCGCCCAGGGGAACCAGGGGCTTGGGGATGACGTCGGTGACCGGGGCCAGCCGCACGCCCTTGCCGCCGGCCAGGATTATGGCTCGCATGTTTGTCCCCCCAATTATAATGGGAGCGGAAAAGAGATTAGATTCCCCCTCACCTTAACCCTCTTCCCCAGCGGGGGAGAGGGTATGAATCAGGGCTCCCTCCTCCCATCAAGATCGCCCGGGGGAGGGCCTTTAAGTTATTATCCGCCTGGCTGCAAAGTGAGCCGCAGTTTCTCCGGAAATTTATCTGTCAAATATTTAAAAATCTGTAAAAGGCCGGACAGAGTTTATGTAGCACCGCCGCCCCCGGCAGTTCTAGCCTTTATGCAGGCGCTGCCGGGGGCCGCAGCGCTCCATCTTCTCTGCCCCTGCCCTCCAGTCCCGCCACAGCCAGGTTAAACCCCCTGCTTCGTCCTGCCCCCCTGGGAAAAATAACTAGTGGCCGGGATTAAGTCCTCGGGGCGCCGAAGGTTGATGGCTTCTCCTTCCACTTCCGTCTTAGCCAAAAACAGTTGCGGCCTTAAACCCGAATCGCGGCAGATTTTTAGAATCTGCTTCAATTCATGCAAGGGAGCGGTGGAAATCGCGATAAACACTTGCTGCACCTTATACAGTTGAGAAACGATATTAAGGTGGTGGCGATCCCCCAGGACCTTCACCCCCCCCAGCCTTTTACCCCGTTTTCTGGGATTGTCATCAATAAAGCCCAGCACCTCATAGGACTTCTGACGCTCTTTCCGGAGAAAACTTAGGCAGAGCTCGCCACAGTCTCCCGCGCCCCAGATGAGCACCCTGGTTTTCTCGCCGGTGGCATAGGATTTGACCTTATACCGCAGGTATAACTTCATTAGCAGGGCACGATAGCCTATGAGCAAGGTGGTGAGGCAAAACCAATCGATCAAAAATACTCCCCGGGCATATCTCGTACCCACGCCGGATAGAAAAGCCACAGTTACCAAGACAATGCTGGCCAGCGTCACCCCCTTGAAGACTCGCTTGATATCATAGAGAGCCAGATGGCGGATCAAGACATTATAGAAGCCGAAATAGATAAATATCGGCAGGCTGACTAACACGGTCCAGGGCAGGAGCCGGTAACAAGCCGCCACCGCCTCCGGGGCATTAATGCCGTCATATCTCAAAAAATGGGCCAGGATGAAGGAAACCGGGCATAAGGCGGTATCGGTCAGGAGCAGAAAAATCTGACTCCGATTCTCCAACAAATGGCGGCGGCCAATGGCCCCGGTTATGGTCACCAGGGCGCCCTGGAAGAGATATTTAAAATTCTTGAGCAAGGATTGGTCGTCAATAAATTGCAGGTCCAAGGGAAGTTTCTGCGGCAAGATCCGGTCGATGTAGAATTTCTCCGGGTCCGCCCCGGGGGGATAAAGCTCTTCTTCATTACGCCCCAAAATCTGGTTGGGACCGATCAGCCCGGGTTTTACCGAAAAAATCCTTCTGGCTTCCGGCGGGTAAGCGGCGGCCAGATCAGGAGTCTCGGGCCGGGGCCCCACCAGGGCCATCTCTCCCTTGAGCACATTGAGGAACTGGGGAAACTCGTTCAACTTTAAACGGCGCAGCGCCCGGCCTACGGTGGTGACCCGGGGGTCCCCCTGGCAGGAAACGCTGGGTCCCTGAAAATCCGGGGTTTCATGCATGGTGCGAAATTTATACATCTTAAAAATCTTGCCGTTTAAACCCACCCGATCGCCTAAATAGAAAACCGGTCCCCTGGAGTCCAGCTTAATCAGCAACGCCACAAAAGGGAGCATAATAATTAAACCCAGCAATCCGAGCAAGGAAAACAGGATATCTATCATTCGCATAATCATAGGATTACCCGGGATGAAGGGTTCAATTTGCTATTATGGAACCGGCTCAGGATTTCATTCTATTATTATAGGAATCTCCATCATAGTATTTGGAATAGTACTTATAATTATAGCCTCCATAGGCTTGGCCAAGGGAGTCGACGCAGTTCAGCACGGCGCCCATCAGGGGGGCGCGGATCTGGGTGAGGCGCTGGTGTGCCAGGCGGCCGGCGTTCCTGTGAGTGCAATTATGCTTGGTTACCAGTAACACCCCGTCGGTCAGCACGGAAATGATCAGACCTTCGGAAAACGCCAGAATGGGAGGCGTATCGATAATAATGTGCTTAAAGCGCTCGCGGAGTTGCCCGAGAAGATCCTTGAACTCTTGGGAATTCATAAGAATGCCGGGGCTGGGGGGGCGAGTCCCCGCGGTTAGGATCGACAGGTTGGGGATGGAGGAGGGGCGCAGGATCTCCTCCAGGGTGGCGTTGCCCGTGAGGTAATTGCTGAGACCGGGCTGGAGATCCAGCTCAAAGATTTGGTGGATCCTGGGCTTCCGCAGGTCGCAATCGATCACGAGAGTTTGGTGTCCGCCGAGAGCGAAGGTCAGGGCCAGATTGGAGGCGACCATGGATTTCCCTTCAGAGGGATTGGGGCTGGAAACCATGATGGCAGCCGGAGGCCGGCCGGATGCTGAAAGCATGATAGCGGTATGAACATGACGGATGGCTTCGCTCAACGGGGATCGGGGTTGTTTGAATACTATTAAGTCTCTGTCTTCGCCATCTACGAGGGCCTGGCCACGCCGCCAGAGCCGGGGGAGATAGCGCCAGACATTATCCTCAAGCTTTTCACGATGGCCAGGGAGCATCTTGCCGTTGCTGCCCAGCAAGGGTAACATCCCCAGCGAGGGTAAGTTGCAGGTCCGTTCCAGGTCATCAACGGATTGGATGGAGTCATCCAGACTTTCCAGCAAAAAGGCCAGGCCCACGCCCAGGGTCAGACCCATAATCGCGGCCAGGACCAGGTCGCGCCCGGTTTTGGGCTTAAAAGGCTTGTCGGGAAGAAGCCCTGGGTCGATGACCTCAACGTTGGAAGGCACCATGGTGCCGGCGATGCTGGCCTCTTTGACCCTGGCCAGCAAGGCCAGGTAGAGCTGCTCATTGGTCTGGGCATCACGCTTCAAGATCTGAAAGTCGGTAAGGTTATCCTGCAGCTTGGCCATCTGCCCTTTTTGGTCCGTAAAGCTATCGTTCAGGAGTTTTTCCGTGCGGTTGGCCGCCTCATAATCCGCCTGGACGCTTTCCTGGAGGCGTTTAACCTCGGCCTGCAGGCGGCCTCGCAATTCAGTCAGGTTGGCCTGTTCGGCCAGCATTTCCGGATGTTCGCCGCGATAAACCTTCTTCATGGCCGAAATCTTGGCCTCTTGGGACACCAACTGCTGGCGTAGCGTGGCAATCAAAGGATTATTGACAATCAGGGGGGCATCGGGGCCTTTTTCCTTAATCTGCTTAAATTGAGCCTCCTTGGCCATTTTCTCGGCCTGGGCCCTGGTGAGCAGGCTGCTCAGGTCGATGAATTTCTGCACCACCACGTTGTCTTTATCATCCAGGGTGTAGATATCGGCCTTTTGCCCGAATTTATAGAGCTTCTTCTGGGCCGCCTGCACCTTGGCCGCCATATCCTGGATCTGTTTATCCAGCCACTTTTTGACCAGGGTAAAAGACTGATTGCGCCGGTCAATGGATAGGTACATGTACTGGTCGGCGATGGCATTGACCACCTTTTGGGCCAGCGACTTGTCGGGAGATTGGAAGGCCACCTCCACCAGATAGGAATTCCTGACCGGGGAGACCTCTAATTTGTTCATAACGAGGTTAACAATAGCCTTTTCAATCTCAGCCTCGGGCTTTCCCGGGTTCTTTTCCTTGAAGGACTTGAACTCAGGTTCTTCCTTCAGATTCAAGGCCTGCACGACGCCCTGGGCCATGGACCGGCTCTGCAAAATCTCGTATTGGGTCTGCTGGAACTTCTCCGGGGAATCGGAGCCGAAAAGCTCGGGAAGTTTGTCGCTCGCGGATACGTGAGAACCGGGGTTATCTTGCGTGATCTGCAACTTGGCGCTGGCGCGGAAGATGGGGGTGCGCAGAAAAGTATAAACTGCTACGGTCAGGAATATCGTGAGAAAGACGCCGATAACCAACCATTTGCGTTTCAACAGGATAAAAATGTAATCCTGCAGGCCTGGTCCCTGCATCTCCACATCGTAGTAATCCAGGGGCGGAAGCGGAGAGGCGGCGGGCAACGGGGCTCCGGATGGTGGAACTATTAAGGGGTGCTGATCATGGCTTGACATGAGATTATACCCTCTGCGGTTATTTTTGCAGTTAGAAAGCTGCTCCTACACTATAACCCCCACTCACGGGAATCATGTTCTTGATATAATACAAGACTTTTTTTATGGCATTTTCATTGACCATCACCACGTCGTGGTCTTTGATGGGAATATCCGGTTCAGTTCGGGCTAAGATCCTCTTCAGATTAGTATTAATACTGATGGGCTTGCCCTGATCATCAAAGCGCATGATGGTAATATCATAGTTCGCTAACATGATGTCGACATCTCCAGCCAGGGCTACGGCCTGGGACACGGTCAAGTTCTCCTTAACTACGATATTCCCCGGCTTTTTTACCGCGCCCAAGACATAGGCGGTGCCGGCAAAGGGCACATAGACTACGTCGCCGTTGCGCACCATGAGGTTCAAGCGTGGGTCCTGTCCGCTCACCAGGCGGCGCAGGTCAATGACCGTGGTCTCGGTTTTCGCGGCAAAAGGCTGAACGGCGCCTCCCTTCATCTCCTTGGCCAGGTCAGGGGCGTTCTGGTGGCGGATCACATTGACCACATCACCTGCTTGGGCCCCACCACCGGTCGGTTGACCCTGGTTCGAAAAACCGCCGGCCATTGATAAGACTTCCAGCAGCGTGCGGGGACCGATGATTTCGTAAGAGCCTGGTTTATTGACCGCGCCGGTGACGGCTACTCGTTGGTGGCGAAAATCCTTGACCTCCACCGTAATCTGCGGATTAACCAGGAAGCGGGCGTCATATAATTCCATCAAACGCGTTTCGATCTCCTGGGCGGTCAGCCCTGCCACCTTGACTGTCCCCACCAGCGGCATGATGATCTCGCCCTGGCCGTTGACCCTGAGGGTCCGGTTAAGGGCGTCCTGGCCGTACACGAGAATTTCCAGCCGGTCCTCCGGCCCCACCTGGTAATCTTTATAGTTGACCAGTTCGGCCTGGGAGGCCTGGGCCATCAATTGGTTCTGCAAGTCCAGGTTGGGGGTGGGAGCTTGCCCCTGGGACAAGGCATGGGTGGCAGGCACCCACTTCCCTCTCTGCACTACGTACTTACCGCTAGGGGATACTGCGCCTTCAGGGCCGGCGGCGCAACCGCTCAACAAGCTCAAGGCCATCAATCCTATTATGACTGAGGTCCACATAGAGTTTCCATCCGTTTATGAAGATAAATTATCTCATCCTCCGGCTTCTCGGCCTGGAATGGCTGTGAATCCTTCGATTAAAATTTAGAAGAAGTCTTGCCTGGAAGCAGCAAATCGTCTTTGGGATTATCCTCACCCGCCGGTTTTTTCCTTCCTAAACCATCATCGTGCAAAGACCTTAGAAGATATCCGTCCAAAAATGAGGTCGAACCAGGACTGGAGCCAATCTTCAGTCCCCTGGCTTGCGGCACTCCATACTGACCGGAGGCAGGTCCGAAAGAATAGGGCTTGGGACTGGCGCCTTTAGCACTCTTTTTGATATCTGCGGCCCTGGGAGCCTTTTGGTTTTTGGCTTGGGAATTAGACTGATCAATTGATTTGGGACCAGCGAGACCTGGTTGCTCCGGGTTCGCCAGATCGCTTTGTAAGGGTTGCGGGCCCTGCTCCGGGAGCTCATAACGCCCCTGGCCCCTGGCCACCCCAGCAAATATTAATGAGGTTATCAAGAAGGCAAGGACAGCTATCCGGCGCCATGACATTTAAAATGTCTCCTTCAAGCCGGAAAACTTAAATACGCATTGGTCGCAGAACCTAAATCGGAAGGATTTTCGCAAGCCCAAGCTTGCGGCCACCTTTTAAATGCTTAAAGATGATGATTTTTTATCTTCAATTTGGCACCTTGTATTTGTGGGTAAGACGGAACGACAACAGGAATATGGGGATTCCGGTGACCTTGGAGATGATTTCGGCTATCTTAAACTCGGGGATTCGAAGGCCGCGAATGTAATGGGTCAGACCGACCTGGGTGAACCTCGGATATTCGGCCTTGATGGCTTCAAAGAGGCGGCGCCGTCCTTCAGCCCCCTCACGTTCGATCCATTGCAGAAGAGTGCTCACGTGGGGTCCCCCGGAAAACTCAGGCTGAAACCGAAAAAAGGAGATATGGAGTTCGATGGCTTATCTGGTTGCCTGGCCTTTGCCTCACTTTCCACGGCGAGGTTAACAGACTGTAATGTATTGTCAAGAAGTAAAAAATATCTATAAAAAAAACCTTGTTAATATAGTTAGTTATAAACCCACTCTTGCATTCCTCCTCTGATGATTTTCAGGGCTCTGGGTATCTGGGCGAGAAAATAAAGGGAAAGGGGCCGGAAGCGCAAGCTTCACAGAATGTTAAGGGTTCCAGTGGAATATCTCGACGGCAGGGACCCATACCTGATCCCATGGTTGGCTGAAGGGATCGCCCCTGGGCCGCCAAAACCTGGCGGCCGATCTCTCTCAAGCCAGGTTCTGGCGCGGGATGAGCAAAACTAGAACCTCCCACAAAGGTTTTCGGGCGCCAAGGCAGCTAAAAAAACCTCGATCAGGATAAGCAAGGGCGCGGCTCCCAGCCCTCCCGGGCGCCAAAGAAAATCCCAATTCAATATTTTGCGATTGTCGGCTGAGCCAAAACAGGGTAAATAAAGTAATAAACAGAAGTTCAAATTAGTTCAAATTAATTATCTGTTAATTGTCGGTGAGCAACCCATTCCTGCAGAACCTGGTGGGTTTCCTTCTGGATTTCCCGTCCCTTTTTGCCCAGCACTCTGCGGGAGGCGCCCTCGCCAGCGTCCTCCTCTGTAGGCAAAGGCGCCCCAGAGCCGGCAACTCGAGATTATTGCCACTTCAAACCATGGTTCCCAAGTTTGCCTAACCATGATCGATATCCATTCCCATATCCTGCCGGGCATAGATGATGGCGCCGGGGACCTGGAGGAGGCCCTGGAGATGGCTCGCCTGGCCGTGGCGGACGGCATCCGGGTAATGGTGGCCACCCCCCATCTTTTCAAGCACCTGTCCGGCGACCTGGACGCCATCAATGAGAAAAGCGTCATCCTGGAGCACCTGGATAGGTTCAGGGATAGGTTGGCGGCCGAGGGCATTGCCCTGGAAATCCTTCCGGGCTGCGACGTCCCCTTGAGCGCCGATTCCTTGCGTCTGTTGGCAGAGGACCGGGTGCTGACCGTCAATGACGGGAAACGCTATCTCTTGTTGGAGCTGCCCCACTTCTCCATCCCCCCCGCCCTGGAGGATATCTGTTTCCGCCTGCAATCCCTGGGGCTCACCCCCATCATCACCCACCCCGAGAGGCAGCCGCTCATTCAGGAGAGGCCCGAAAGACTGGGGCGGCTGGTAGGCCTGGGGTGCCTGGCCCAACTGACGGCCAGCAGCCTGACGGGCGGCTTCGGACGCCGGATTGCCAGGGTTTCCCGGCAATTGGTGAAGAAAGGCTACATCCACCTGCTGGCCTCCGATGCCCATAACACCCGGGGTCGGCCGCCAATACTTAGCCAGGCGGTGACTGCACTTTCTAAGCTGGTAGGCCCGGAGCAGGCCCGGGCCATGGTCACCCAGACCCCCGCAAAGATCATCAAGGGGGAGCCGGTTCCTTAACTGGAAGACTCTATTTGAACGGTGAAAGGCAAGTTGTAGGGTGCGCAGTATGCTAGGTTTATTTTCTTAGATGGCGCCAGGCCGGCCTGATTAAACCTCGGAACGCCAGGCGTAAGGGGCGGATGACGAAGTATAACCCATATCAAAGAATCCGGCAGGGAGATCCATCGCCAATCCTCCGAGGTGGGGATGGCCAGGCGGCACCATACGTGGCGGACCTGATCTTTGAAAGAATCCTGAGTCTGCAGATAAAAAGAGGTTTGTTTTAAGAATCCCAAATCTTCCCCATTCCTGACCCACAAATTTTGGGCCACCCACCGGCGAACCGCCACCACGCTCGGGTCCGCGTCAGCTTCCTCCATGACCTCCGGAGGCGCCGGGGCCCCTAAAAGTTCCCGGGCCAGGGAGAGGCCCAGGAGCGCCTGGCGGCGCAGGCGCGCCTCTTTCGCTCTCTGCAACAGCCGCGGCCAATTCCAGCTATTCTGCGAATGAATCAGGTGGGCGACGTCGCTCACCGCTGACAGGGTGGCCCAGGAGTCAAGGGTCCCATGCTGACAGAGCATTAACAGGTTGTCCTCGGGGTGCAGGGTGGACACCGTCTTGCCCAGGATCTGGAGGGGCGCCCGCTGGGCTTCGGAAAAGGGCATCTCAGTCAGGCCGGCGTAAACGCTGGAGCTGGAGGCGTAAACGAACCTCTCCACCTGGGTTTGCTTGGCCAGTTCGATGAGGTTGAGAAATCCTTCCAGATTGGCCTTTTGGTAGGCAAAGGGATTGACCAGGGAATAGCGCACCCCGGCCTGGGCGGCCAGATGGCAGACCTTCTGGGGGGAGTGGGTTGCGAACAGGGACTGCAAAAGGGCAAGATCCGTCAAATCCCCGTTGATCGAGACAAAGTCGGGATATTTCCGAAGTTCCCGGTCTCGATCCCGCTTTAAGGCCGGGGAGTAATAATCGTTGTAATTATCCAGGCCAACCACCCTGGCCTGCCGGCTGAGCAAAGCCCGGGCTACGTGAAAGCCTATGAATCCGGCGCTGCCGGTGACCAGGAAACAATAATTTTTGACTTGGGAGTCCCAATTCATCAAATAAAACTATCAAAACTATTTACGGAATTCAACCTTAATTGATTGAGCCCGCTGCTGGAACTCGGTAAGATCTCCCTTCCTCAAGTCTAATTGTGGTTTAACTTTTCGAGATTTATGAACTCGGGGAAAAAAAGTCCTGGTCACAGGCGTCTTGACTGCGGTGACCATGGCTGCCGCATAATTGATCGGAACAAAAGCAATAAGCGTATTTTATTTTTCCAATGCGTTGTAAATTAAGATTAACTGATTGTTTCTTATAAAGAAATACAGGTCGATAATCAATTCCCTTAGCCAAAAATAATCAATTCCCTTAGCCAAAAATAGGGTCTTATTTCAACCACTTCGAGGTCTTTTCCTAATTGACATAGACCCCTGGTAATTATTAAATAAACTTGACGTTTATTGCCTCTCTAATCAGCAATTAATTAGAGGGTTGAAACGGGAAAATTTCCAACTTAAAAGGCAGTTGCAGCAGCGTTATGGCTTTGCCAAGGAGGGCTTTGCCAACATGGTAGGCCAGAGTGAGGTAATTGGCCGGGTATTCGACCTCATCCGCAAGGTGGCGGGCAGCGACAGCACCGTACTGATTATGGGGGAAACGGGCACCGGCAAGGAGCTCATTGCCAATGCCATTCACTATAATAGTGCCCGCCGGGATGGTCCCCTGATCACAGTGAATTGCGGCGCCATCCCGGAGGGACTCCTGGAAAGCGAACTTTTCGGACATGAGCGGGGCGCTTTCACGAACGCGGTGCGCAGCTGCATGGGCCGCTTTGAGCAGGCCCACGGCGGCACCATCTTCCTGGATGAAATCTCCGAGATGAGCCCCGATCTCCAGGTGAAGATCCTCCGAGTTCTCCAGGACCATTCCTTCCAACACATCACCGGGGTAAAGAACATCCACGTGGATATCCGGGTGATCGCCGCCACCAACCATGACCTGGAAGATATGGTGGCCCGGAACCGTTTCCGGGAAGGCAAGAACAGATAGCCGGCGCTCGCTGGTGGAAAGACCACCTATGGCAAGAGTGTTGATCATCGACGACGACCGGATGTTCGGGGAGATGCTCTCCGAAATGGTGCAAACCCTGGGTCAGGAGAGCCTTTACGCCCCAACCCTGGCGGAAGGTTTGCGGCTGGCCACCACCGAGCCCTTCGACGTGGTCTTCCTCGATGTGCGCATGCCCGACGGCAGCGGCTTGGAGGTGTTGCCCCAGTTGCGGCAAACTGCCTCCGCTCCTGAGGTCATCATTATCACCGGGGCCGGCGATCCCGATGGAGCCGAACTGGCCATCCTTAAGGGCGCCTGGGATTACATCGAAAAGCAGTCCTCCATTAAACAAATGTCCCTGCCTTTGGTCCGCGCCTTACAGTACCGGCAGGAGAAACGCCTCAAAAAGCCTCCGGTGGCTTTAAAGTTGGAAGGCATTGTGGGACAAAGCCCGCAGATGGTGGCCTGCTATGATTTAGTGGCCCAGGCCGCCGACAGCGAGGCCAATGTGCTGATCTACGGCGAAACGGGCACCGGCAAGGAGCTGTTCGCCAAGGCGATCCACCGCAACAGCCCCAGGTCCGGCAAAGATTTTGTGGTAGTAGATTGCGCCGCGCTCCCGGCCTCCCTGGTGGAGAGCGCCCTCTTCGGACATGAAAAAGGGGCTTTTACCAGCGCCGATCGCTCCCAGGTAGGTCTGATTAAGCAAGCGGATGGCGGCACCCTGTTTCTGGATGAGGTGGGCGAACTGCCCATGGAGATCCAAAAGGCCTTTTTGCGGGTGCTGCAGGAACGGTGCTTTCGACCCGTGGGCAGCAGATTTGAGACCGAGAGCGATTTCCGCCTGGTGGCCGCCACCAATCGCGACCTCGATGAATTGGCCGCCAAGGGCTTGTTTCGCCCTGACCTGCTTTTCCGTTTGCGGGCCATCACCCTGGATTTGCCACCTTTACGCAACCGCTCTGGCGATCTAAAGGATCTGACCCTGTTTCATATCGCTCGCGTTTGCGAAAAATGGGGCATCGGACCCAAGGGCTTTGCCCCGGAATTTCTCGAGGCCCTCCTGGCCCATGATTGGCCGGGAAATGTGCGGGAACTGTTCAATACCCTGGACCGTGCTTTGGCTCATTCACGTTATGAACCCACCTTATTCCCCAATCACCTCCCCAGCCAAATTCGCATCAAGGTAGCCCGGGCCGCGATGGCCAAGGAACTCTCCGCCGGCGCCGCTGGCGAGACCGGGACTGGAGAAAGGGCCGACCTGCGGGAGAAATTCCAGTGTACGGTTCTGGCGCACCCGGCCGGCCTGGAAGGGGTTCCCGCCGAGGGCGTCGACCTGGCCGCCGCGGTGGCGACCTTGGAGCGCCGTCTCATCCTCCGGGCCCTGGACCGAAGCAATTGGGTGAAGAGCCAGGCGGCCCCGCTGCTCCGCCTCAACCGCACCACCCTGCTGGAGAAGATGAAGAAGCATGATATTCCCACCGCCGATCGCCGGGCGCACTGAAAGATATAGTGAGCGCAGCGGTAAAAAGCATAAGCCAGGCGCTTAGTCATGGGATGGAATTCTGAAAGAATTTTGCAGCTTGGATAGATGATCTCGGTACATCTGAGCCTGAATAGCGTCCAGCTTCCGGGCCTGCGTTAAATCTCTGAAGATTGCCTGGATGATGGTTTTGTCGCCGTATTCCACTTTACTGGCGAAAAAATTGACCGGCACCATTTGGTCGTCCTTCTTGATTATCCAGCTATTGGCCAGATTGCCCTCACCCGTTTGGATAACTTTTTCAAGGGTGGACTGGCTCCTCTCATGCTCTTCCTTGGGGAAAACTTTGCTAAGGTTCATGGTTAAAAGTTCCGCTTCGGAAAGGCCTAATATTCCCTTCATCTTTTTGTCGGCTTTCAAAAAATTCCCCTCGATATCCAAGAGCAGAATTCCTTCACTGACATTCTCCACCAGATTTTGATGCCGGTACTCTAAATTTTCCAGGAGCGATTGATATTTATATAATATTAATGATGCCGCCAAGTTAACCGCTAAGCAAGATGAAATCATTATGGTCATTTCATAATAGCCAGGGGATATGCTTGGAAATAGGAGATTTATTAATAAGTTAAAAGACAAGATCACACTTAAGGTAAATAATGATATCGAAATTAACTGCAGGACTCTATTGTGCTTAATTTGGCTGGAGTTGTTTCCAAATATATCTAAATGCATAAAATGCTTTTCCATCCCGGACTCGTCCTTGAAGAGATTTTTATGCTTTTTCATGGTTGTCTTCATCTTGGTCCTCCACATTTGCTGCAGGTTGGCTGGCAAATTGTAGTTCCGCTCTCTAATCTCGGCTTCCGTTAGCGAATTGTTTAAGAAGGCCCTCTTTACCTGATAGATTTGCCGATGCTCCTTTGGCTTTGAGGATAATATAGGTCATCTGTGGAAAAGATAAATCAGGGTTTACCTGATATTTGCCTTCGATAATCATGAATTTGGGATGGCACAATGCAGGGGATTTTAGAAGAATGTTTAGAGATGGCATTTCATAAAATCATCCTTGAAATGCCATTTAAATTAGATATTAGGATTGCTGATTCTTGGGGGCAGTTAGGTTGAAATTGGCTAAAAGCAGCGGGTTAATGGAAAGAGAATACAAAAACCAAACCATGGGGATACTGTCAAATTAAGTTTGATTTAGGACAAATTAGCCTATCTTTGGAATATCACTTTAAAAATAGAGGTTATCAATAAGGGGGCTATTTACTCCCGGTTTCACACATTACGCTTAGTATCCTTTTAAGGTTGGAACCCATTTTTTCCATTTCAGCAGCTTTGTTAGATAACTTCTCAAGCTGGCCTGCTCTTACAGAATTTCCCGAGCGTTCATGAGTAATTGATTGCTTCTGAGCCTCCACCTTCACAAATGTGGCTTGAAATATAATTTTATCAATAGCCATCTCTGCGTTGGATATTTTTCCAGTTTGTTTTGCTAATTCAATATCCAACAAAACATTATCTAACATGTTATCGAGTTTTACTTTCTGTTGCAGCAATTCTTTTAGGTTACTCATATCAAATACTCCCGTACATATATTCCCTAAAGCCACCTCATCAAAATAGGAAAATAAAGACATTTTCCTGAAAAATGAGAATTTGAATATCATTGCCCTGTCGTGGCGGATAGGTTCCATTTTGCGCCCAGGGTGTGGAAGTGGGTCCAATGGCTTTGGATACTTCCATATTTCACCTTCTGTTTTTGATGATTATCCTTATAAGCACATCATATCAAAATTTTTCCTGAAAATTTGATAATTTTTGATCCTGCCAAGATAACGATATGCGTGTCCGGGAGGTGACCGCATCGACTATTAAATTCATCAGGTATAAGGACACGAGGGGCAGCAGATCCTGGATCAAAATGAGTCCGAAGTTGGCCGCGGTCCACCCCGGGGCGCTTTGCCAGACTAGACGCAGGGAGCGTTCCAGGTGCAGACTGTGCCTGATCTTCTCTGTGATGGTGCTGGCCGGTTTCATGGGTTATTCACGGGGCAACCATGGAAAAAGCTTGTCCTGACCCTAAAGGGTCGCCGGACAGTAAGGGTAAGCCCTCAGAATCGTAGCTAATTTATAGCTAACCTATGGAGTGATTTCAAGTGAAATGAAGAGAAATTCTCATTAGGATAATTGGCTTAAATCATAAATGTTATTGGCACAAAAAGGGGTGGGGTTATTCCAATCCGAGTTCTTTTGCGGGCCAGGGGCGACTTCAATGCCCTACCTTTGGTTCCGAAGGACAAATGAGCTTCAAAAAATCAGCAGACGCTGGGGATAGTGCCGGGGAATGATTTTCAGAAAAAAGACAAGGGGTTAGCTTTTTGAGCTGACCCCTTGCTTTTATTTGGTAGCGGGGGCAGGATTTGAACCTGCGACCTTCGGGTTATGAGCCCGACGAGCTTCCAGGCTGCTCCACCCCGCGTCGTGGACGATTATCTGTATCTTGATTTATAACCAATCCATCCCGGGGCGTCAATGGCAAAATTTCCCACCCTCACCCATCCTGGGCTTGGAGTTTTTTTAAACTGATTAACCGGGGTCATTCATCTTAGCTGTCCCGGGCCGCCCCCTAATGGGTTATGGTGCGCAGTGCGCCCCATACATGTGCGGTTTATCCATCCTCAGCGAACCAGCCGAAAACAGAAAACAGAAAACCGCAAACCGCCTTAAACTTCGCCGGCGTCGGCCAGATCCTTGGGAAAATGGGGCAAGGCCAAGAAGATCGCGGCGGCGCCCCCGGCCAGGGCCACCAGGGTGAGGCTGACCCCCCATTTGAGGCTGGTGGCATCCGAGGCCCAGCCGATAAGGTAAGGCGAAGGCACATCACCGATCAGGTGGATGATCACGATATTCAGGGCCACTGCCAGGGCCCGCCGCCGGGCCCCGGCGACGCTCACCACCACCGCGGTGAGTAATCCAGGGTTGAGGAAGAGGAGGAAAACCGCCAGGGAAAAGGCCGGGATATAAATGGCGGGGCCCGGCGCCAATAGCGCCAGGGCGGCCAGGGGCAGCGCCAGGGTGATTCCCAAACCACTGACCCAGAGGGGGGCATTGAGGGTCCGGACCTGGAGGCGGTCTCCCAGATAGCCCCCGGCCAGGGTCCCCAGGCCGCCGGCCACCGCCACCGCCCCGAACATCAGGAGATTGGCCTGGGCCAGGCTCAGACCCTTGTAGAGCTCCAGGTAGCGGGGCATCCAGAAGGCCAGGCCGCCCAGGGTGAAGGTGCTCATGCCAAAGCCCAGGCTGACCCAGCGCATGGTGGGTATTTTCAGCAGGCTCATGGCCCCCGACCACAGGTTGGCGCCGGTGGGCGGGGTGGGTTGCACCACCGTCCGGGTTTGAACCTCCGGGAGACGCCAGATGAGAGCCGCCATCGCCAGGCCCGGCAGGCCCGCCAGCAGAAAGGCCGGACGCCAGCCCCAATGGCTGCCGGTCAGGCCCCCCACCAGATAGGCCAGGGCCGAGCCCACCGGCAGGGCCACATAGAACCAGCCCATGGCCCGGGCCCGGCGCGCCAGCGGCAGGATATCGGCGATGTAGGCCGGCGAGAGGGTGCCGAAGGAGGCCTCGCCCACCCCCACCGCGCCCCGGGCCAGCAGCAGGGTGAAGTAAGAGCCGACCCAGAAGGTGAGGCTGGTGGCCAGGCTCCACAACACCGCGCCCCAGGCCATGAGGCGGACGTGGCCCCAGCGGTCCCCCAGGTAGCCGAAGATGGGGGAGGTCAAGAGATAGACCAGGAAAAAGGCGGTGCCCAGAAATCCGAAGGACCGGTCGCTCAGGCCCATTTCCCCTTTCACCAGCGTGCCCAGGGAGGCGATGAGATAGCGGTCCATATACTGCAGAAGGTTGAGACTGGTAAGGATAATGAGGACTCGGGTGGTGAAGGACAAGGGGAAATACCTCAGGGGCTACCGGCCGCCCTGGCATAAATTATCGAAATATTCCCAGAAGTCCGGAAAGGACTTGGCCACGCAGCCGGGGTCGGAGATAACCACTCCCGGGATCTTCAAGCCGGCCACTGCAAAGCTCATGGCCAGGCGGTGGTCCTGATGCGGGTCGATGGCGGCCCCGTGGGGCCTGCCCCCCGGGATAATCAGGCCGTCGGCGGTTTCCCGGGCCGCGATCCCCATTTTGTTGAGCTCCGCGGCCACGGCGGCCAGGCGATCCGATTCCTTGTGGCGCAGGTGGGGCACCCCGGTGATGACCGTCTCCCCCCGGGCGAAGGCGGCTACCACCGCCAGGGTGGGCACCAGGTCCGGCATGGCGGCCAGGTCCACATTAATGCCGGTAAGCGGTGCGCCCTGCACCATCAGGCCGGCTTCAGTGCCGGCCACGACGCAGCCCATCCGCGCCAGGACTTCCGGGAAGGAGGCGTCGCCCTGGCAGGAATCCGGGCCCAGGTTGGCGATGGTCACCCGGCCGCCGGTGACCGCGGCCGCGGCCCAGAAGTACGAGGCGCTGGAGGCGTCGGCCTCGATGGCGTAATCCCGGGGCTGGTAGGTCTGCCCCCCCGGCACCCGGAAATAGGAGTAGCCCTGGCGATAATAAGAGACGCCGAAGGCCCCCATGACCTCCAGGGTCAGGTCCACGTAAGGCCGGGAGACCAGCTCCGCGGTAATTTCGATTTCCACCCCCGCCGGGGCCAGGGGACTGATGAAGAGCAGGGCCGAGAGGTATTGGCTGCTGACCGCTCCGGAAAGCACGGCCCGGCCGCCCTGGAGGCCGCCCTGGACCACCACCGGCGGGCGGCCTGCGCCCCCCTCCGCGGCGGCCCGGACCCCCAGTTGCCCCAGGGCTTGCAGGAGCTCGTCCATGGGGCGCTGGCACAGGCGTTCCGTCCCGGTGAGGCGGTAGGTCCCCTGCCCCAGGGCCGTTAGCGCCGTGAGAAAGCGCAGGGAGGTCCCGGAGTTCCCCAGATAAATAGGCTCGGCGACCGGCAGCCAGCGGCCGCCGGCGCCCCGGACCCGGACGGCGGCGTCCTCCCAGGCAATGCCGGCCCCCAGCTTCGCCAGGGCCTGGGCGGTAAGCTCCGTGTCTTCGGCCCGGAGGGGGTTGCGGAGGAGGCTGTCCCCTAGGGCCAGGCTGGCGGCCACCAGGGCCCGGTGGGTGTAGCTCTTGGAGCCGGGCAGGGTCAACGTGGCCTGGACCGGGTCACAGGGTTTGATTTCTTTAACCATTTCTTTTAAGGCAGTTTTCTGTTTACCGTTTTCTTTTTTCTGAAAAAGTCAAAGCCGTATCACTTCCCCAACGCCTCGTAGGCGGCCCGGACCATGGTCTCCAGGGGCGCAGTCATCCCGGTCCACAACTCGAACTGGGCGGTGGCCTGGTGGATGAGCATTTGCAGGCCGTCGATGGCGGCCGCCCCCGGGCCTTGGCCTCACGCAGCAGTCTGGTTTCCAAAGGCCGGTAAACGACGTCCATCACCAGGCGGAAGCGGCCCAGCAATTCCGGGGAGATGGGAATCTCCTCCCCCCGCGGCTCCATACCCACCGGAGTGGCGTTCACCAGGATGGCGGCGGGGCACTGGTCAAGCCGCGAGAGGGGGAGGGCTGCCGCCTGCAGGTCCCGGGCCAGGGCCGCGGCCCGGGGCGCGTCCAGGTCGGTGAGGCTGACCCGGCCACCCTCTTTAAGGACTCCAAAGGCGATGGCCCGGGCGGCGCCGCCGGCCCCCAGGATGAGGACGTGCTCCCCGGCGAGCCTGGTGTGGACCTGTAAGGCTCTCAAGGCCCCCAGCCAGTCGGTGTTGTAGCCAATGAGGCGCCCGTCCCGGTTGACTACGGTGTTCACCGCGCCGATGCGAGCCGCCTGGGGGTCCAGCTCATCGATTAAAGGGATGATCTCTTCTTTGAAGGGAATGGTGACGCTCACCCCCTGGATGGCCAGGCCCCGGAGCCCAGCCACCGCCCGGGCCAGGTCGGTCACCGGAAAAGCCACGTAAACCGCGTTGAGCTCCAGTTCCCGGAAGGCGGCGTTGTGCATCTGCGGGCTCAGGGTGTGAGCCACCGGCCGCCCTAAGATACCGTAGATTTTGGTGAGGCCGTTGATCATGTTAGTAGGGGCGACCCTCTGGGTCACCCGATTGCTCTCGCCTTGCCGCGGTCAGCTTTCAGCTTTTAACCACCACGCGACCATGATTATATTATGGATGGGAGCGGATAAGAGATTAAATTCCCCCTCACCCTAACCCTCTCCCCCCGCGGGGGAGAGGGTATAAATAAGGGACCCCATAACGCTCCCATGAATATATACAGGGAATTATATACTTAACCCCCCTGCGAATTATCTGTTGTAGGGGCGGGGTTTCCCCGCCCAGGGCGGCAGTAGCACAGGTTTGAAACCTGTGCCACCGGACGCCGCCCCTACGGCAGAGACGGAATAGGGAGTCAAATATATAATTCCCCTATATAAGATAGCCTCAGGAACCGCAGCTTTTAAGGTGCTAATCTGCCAAGCCCCGGATGGCGAAATTTCCGGAAGGTTTTTCCTTGCGGATCATGGCGGCCACCAGCCGCCCTATAACTTGTTATCTTTTGAAATCCTGCATTAGCCTGGTTTTTGGTCTTCCGGGCGACCCAGCGGGTCGCCCCTACTGACAGATGATAGCTGACCGCTTCATTTCTGCAACAACTTCCAGAAGCGCTTCACTTCGTTCACCGTGAGCTGCCCGGGGGCGGAGGCCCGGTTTTTGGTGAACGGCGCGAAAGTGAGGAAGCTCCCCAAGAGCGGCGCCACCACCCGGGACCAAACGCCTGCCGGGCCCATGGCGAAGGCGATGATCTCCCGGCCCGCGGCCCGGGCCTGGGGGATCAGGGAGAGGAGGCGCAGGCTATCCTCCGGCTCTTGGGCCATGGTCACCAGCTTGATGATCCCGGCCTCCTGGGCCAGCATCTCTTGCAAGACGGCTTCCAGACGGGCCGTCTCCGGGGTCCCCGAAAAGTCGTGCCAGGAGAGGATGATCCCGGCCTGGCCCCGGCGCGCCCAAAGCTCCCGGCGCCAGGTGGGATCCGCGGCCAGTTCCACGTCCAGGAAGTCTGCCCCCAAGGCCAGGGCCTCTTCCAGGAGCAGGCGGCGGCCCGCCTCGCTGCCGGCCCATTTGCCGCCCTCGGCCGCCCGCCGGTTGGTGGCGATGACCGGTCCCGGATGGCTCCGGAACAGCCGCGGCAGATCGGCCTGCTCCAGGTAATCCAGCCTGATTTCGGCCCACAGGCTCTTGCGGGCGGCCCGGAGGTACTTGGAGCGGGCCCGGTTCACCGTGGCCTCCACCACCGGAACGCAGATGCGTAAAGACGGTTTTCGGTTTTCGGTTTTTGGTTTTCGGTTTTGAGGCATGGTTGGCGCCATTCCCGAAATTTCACCCCCACCCCGACCCTCCCCCCTCAAGAGGGAGGGAGAGAAAACCCTAATCGCTCAGGATGACAAAGTAGTTAATGTAGGGTGGGCACTGCCCACCAATTCCCTGCCAGACTCCCCTTGGTTGAACTTGACGCCAGTTTTCATGTTTGCTAATAATCACCTTCTTTGAAAAGCAACCGCTGTAAAGAAATAGGGCGGCTCGCCATTTTGAATCTCAGGCAAGTAGGCTCTCCTTTAATGCGGCATTTATGACCTTGAATGGGCGGCAGATGAAAACGTTCGAAGTCTAGAGATGGAATAATACGAAAGGCGGGATGCGCTGCGCTTTCCCGCCCTACGCGCTACGCGCTGGCAACATATATATGGAATAACGGTAATAGGGGAAATTGATTTTATGATTTCTGTTTGTCTCTCAATTTCATAGCTTTAATTAATCTTTGCTCAAGTTCCAAAACCCTAGCCCCAGGTCCTTTAGTTTGATCGCAGTATCTTTCTAAAATCTCAATCTCTTTATCGTACTGCTTTTCTTTCCGATAGATAATTGCCAGTTGTTCATAATACCCAGGTGCAATAAACCAAGGTGTCCCTCGGTTTAGTTTTTCTGCCACACGTGCCTCTCGTTCAACGGCGCAGACTAGCTCAAGAAGGAGCTTTATCGCTTCATCATGCTTTCGTTTACGTTTCAGTTTCTTTATGTATTCTATATATTCGGTATAATATTTACCATTGAAACTCCCAGCATTTCTTATTTCCCGTTCGTTAAACATGATCAAGTTCTTCATCGGCGAGATCTTTAAACTTCACCACATTTGAAATGGACCTGAAAGAGGCGATGTCGTTTTTTACGTCCTTTCTATACATCGAGATGAGTATATCCCAAATCTCAATCGTCATTCGGCAAAACCGGTCGAGTTCCGTGAAAGTCAACTGGTCGACGGCGCGGTAGTTCTGTTTGTTCTTATTTTCGCCAAAATGCCGCACTGCGCTATAATACGAGAGAAATTCCTTAAAAGTTTTGTTTAGCCGGGATCGGGTTGTTTGGTTAATTATTTTGTTAACTTTAGCATTTTTAAGGATTTTGCCCAATAGGACTCCGGGTGCTTCGATCTTGTCCTTATCTGGAGACGGGCAGTTTTGCCCGAGCAACTGAGATAGAGAGAGGCCAAGACAGGACAGAATAAATACAAGCCTCTCTTTAAGACGATAGACATAGTCAATTCCGTGATCCGCGATTAAATCAACAAGTTCGTTCCAATCATTGGCGGCTTTTTGTAGAGAGTACAGTTGTAAATTAGTATTCTCTGGGTTCTCATTCGAGTCTAGACCTAAGTAATAGGACATCTTCTGTTCCTCTGCATATTAGAAAATATGCGCATCAAACGGCGGGCGTACTTGCCGGGCTAAGTGGTTTCCATAAAATCACGCCATGCATGAAAAAATTCGTTAAAAAAAGTTTCGATTGTATTAATCACTTCAAATAAAAAAAGTTCCGATAAATTAAAACGTTCTAATCTGCCAATTGTTATTAATGATGGATTATTTTTTATATAATCCAATAATATTTTATCATTTTTCCTCATTTTCTCAGCTGGCAATACAGGCATTTTCCCATCGTTATGCACAATATTATTCCGCAAACTATTATATATTGTAGTTAATTTATCCCAAGAATCATTATAAGGAAATTTAAAAGATGGACACTCGTCAAATAAATAAATTCCCAATTTCTGCAATTTACTTTTGTTATTATATTTTTTATTATCAAAGTTATTTTTAAAATTATATTGATCATAAAAGACGTTAAAAATAATGCGTTCCAATTCTCTTTCTATAAAAGAATATAACATCGTTAAAGTTGATGGTCTAAAAATAGTTGTAAAATGTTCATTTTCATCTAAATAATCTTCACTTGAAGGTGTTAACTTAATAAGCATTCTCTTTAAATAGCGTTCTTGGTTTTCAACATATCTCCTTAATATACCAATTCTCATATCTATATGGATCATAATTGTCGACCATGCTTCTTCCTTAACATTATACAAATTATATATATTATTATTCATTACGTTTTTGGAGGGGTTTTTTTTGACTGCAACAGTGCCGGGGTTATGAACTTTCCCAATGATTAGCCATTGCGAAAAATATTTCCCTTTAATTTCCAAGATTATACGACAAACTTGGCCGCCGAGGTCCAAAAAGTTTTTGGGGGCCGCTCCTCTCACTGGACATCGTTACCTGTCCGATATGTCATGCGGAAAAGGGAAAACGGAAAACGGAAAGCAGGGAACAGTCTTCTCTCAACTGAGGTTCTCCACCCCCGCGGCTCGGGGGAAGGAGCCCAGCAGCTTGAAATGGGCGCTCAGGGCCCTGGTTTCCTCCAAGGCTGCGGCCACCGCGGGGTCGGCCTGGTGGCCGTCCAGATCCACAAAGAACAGGTAGCGCCAGGCCTCGTTTTTCACCGGGCGGGAGACGATCCGGGTCATGTTGAGCGAGCGTTCCGCCATGGGTTTCAGGGTCTTGTACAACGCCCCGGGAATATTGTCCACCGCGAAGAGGATGGAGGTCTTGTCGCTGCCGGTGGGGCCGGGGGTGTCGGGGCCGATGACGAAAAAGTGGGTGACGTTGCCCGGCTGGTCTTCGATGCGGCTCTCCACCACCCTCAGGTCGTAGAGGGGCGCCGCGAAGGAACTGGCGATGGCCGCGGCGTTGGGGTTCCTGGCCGCCTTCTGGGCCGCCACCCCGGTGGAGGCCACCTCCAGGATGGGGAGGTTGGGCAGATGGGCGCTGAGCCAGCCGCGGCATTGGGCATAAGCCTGGGGATGGGTGTAGATCACCTCGATGTCGTGGCGCTGGCCGGATTTGTTCACCAGGTCGTGGGAGACTTCCAGGTAGATTTCGCCGCAAATCTTGGCGGCGCTGTCGGCAAACAGGTCCAGGGAGACGTTGACGATGCCTTCGGTGGAATTTTCGATGGGCACCACCCCGTACTGGTACTTGCCCTTTTCCACCTCCTGGAAGACCTCCTGGATGGTGGCCAGGGGGCCGTAGCGGGTGGCCCGGCCGAACTTTTTCAGGGCCGCCAGGTGGGAGAAGGTGGCCTCCGGCCCCAGGAAGGCCACCCCAAAGGGGATCTGGACCTCCCGGGCGGCGGAGATGACCTCCCGGAAGATGTTACGCAAGGCGGCCTGGCTCAGAGGCCCGGGGTTGAGGTGCATGAGGTGCGCCAGCACCTCCTCTTCCCGCTGGAAGTCCAGGGTCCCCCGGCCCTCCTGGTTTTTGATGCGGCCGATGGTTTGGGCCATGGTCTGGCGCCGGTTCAGGAGGGTGAGCAATTCATGGTCCAGGGCGTCGATTTCTTGGCGGATGGCTTCTTTTTTGGTCATGGCTCACTTCTCAACGATGGTTTCCTGGATCTTATGGCCGAAGTGGCGTCCAGTCTCTTCCAGGGCCACCAGGACCTCGTCTCCGGGTTGCAGGGTGACGATGGAGACCGCCTCGCCGCCCGGCCGGGTGAGGCGGATGGTTTCAGCGTTTTGCAAGATGGTGGTGATCTCCTGGCCGCCGGCCTCTGCGGCCACCAGCATCAGGGGACGGCTCTCCACCTTGACCCGGCCCACCACTGCCGGCCGGCTGCGGCCTTGATAATCCACCACCAGCACTTCATCCCCCGCGGCCAGTTCCCCCAGGTATCTGGTCTTGTCTCCGGTAACCCGGATATAGGCGTGCACCGGGCCGGCGTTGACCCGGAAGGGGCGGGGGGCCACGTAGGGGTTCTCCAGGGACTCGGCGTGCACCAGAAAGAGGCCGGCGGAGGAGTTTCCCACCAGCATGCCTTCTCCCAGGCCCAGGTTGGCGCAGGTGTCAACGCAGACCCGGTCTCCCATGCCCAGGGGCCGGAGGCGGCTGATGCGGGCCGTAGAGAGCGGCACCGGCGGCGAGGCCTGCTTCACCAGGCGGGCGATGCGTTTAATCACCCCGGCCTCGGCGGTGGCCACCACCAGGCCGTCCACTCCCTTCTCCAGGACCCCCAGGGCGGTGCTGGCCGACTCCGGATCACTCACCTCCACAAAGATGTTGCCGCTTTGCGCCACCAAATTTTCCAGGGGGATGACGGTCCAGTCCGGGGTCCTAACCACCACCGGTCCCTGGCGGGCCAGGCGGATGACTTCGGCTTCGTCGCCGACCCCCAGGATGGTGACTTCATGGAGGTCTTTCCCCGGCGCCAGGTCGCCGTCCGGGGCGATGACCCGGACCAGCCCCAGGGCCTTGACCTCCTGGACCCGGCCCTGGGGAACCCAGATGGCGTCGGCCCCCGACTCCAGGGCGGCGGTGACCAGCTTCTTGTTCCAGGGGTCCACTTTCACCCAGAGTTGCTTCATCTTATCTTCCCGTGGGGGCGACCCGCCGGGTCGCCCGGGTTTTACCCGGAACTCGAAATTGGGCGACCCGATCACCGGCTGGAAGCCTGTGCCACTGTCGCCCCTACTCGAAACTCAAAACCCACTAGGTCTGGAGGAATGACAAGGCCTCTTCGACGCTGGCGTTTTCGTGCACCAGGAGGCTGATGGCCCCCACCATGCGGCTGGGGTCCCGATGCTGGAAGACGTTGCGCCCGATGGAGACTCCGGCGCCCCCGGCGTCCACCGCGCCTTTCACCATCTCCAGGATATCCCGGTCCGAGTTCATCTTGGGGCCGCCGGCGATGACCACCGGCACCGGACAGCCGGTCACCACCTTGCGGAAGGACTCCACCGATCCGGTGTAGGAAACCTTGACCAGGTCGGCGCCCAACTCAGCGCCCAGCCGGGCCACGTGCATGATCATCTTGGGGTCGTACTCGTCTTTGATCTTCGCACCCCGGGGGTACAGCATGGCCAACAGGGGCATGCCCCATTCCCGGGCGGTGCGGGCTACGGCCCCCAAGTCCGCCAGCATTTCCCGTTCGCTGCTGCTGCCGATGTTGACGTGGATGGAGACGGCATCCGCTCCCAGGACCAGGGCCTCTTCCACGCTGCATACCAGGATCTTGGCGTTGGGATGGGGCGAGAGGCTGCTGGAGGCGGACAGGTGAATGATGAGCCCCACGTCCCGGCCCCGGCGGCGATGGCCGCTGGTCACTAGGCCCTTGTGCATCAAGATGGCGTTGGCCCCACCCGCGGCCACCGCGTTGACGGTGGTCTTCATATCGATAAGGCCGTCGATGGGACCCACCGTCACCCCATGGTCCATGGGGACGATGACGGTGCGCCCGGTATCCCGGTTCATAATGCGTTCCATGCGAATCTGTTTGCCGATCATTTCCTGCCTCCTTCCGCGGCGGCCTCTCATCCGGCGCGACCCGACCGCAACAAAAAAGCCGTGGTCGCCCGGGCGCCACGGCTTCTAAAAGTTTTTTTTGGTTAAGGCCTACTTACTTTTAAAAGTCGAGGCGCACTCCCGGCCCGGAAAATAAAAATAAAAGCTAAAGTAATAGTTCCGGAGCCGCCAGCATTGCATCTTCTTCATTTCCTCGACCAAAACATCCTAAAACATTCCAATCTCTGTGTCAATAAAAAATATTTTCCGATATAATTTTTGCCAGAAGCCGGCCCTGGTTGAACCTGCGGCCGGGAGCCTATCGTCCCGCCTGTGCAGGTTTAATTGTGACTTTAGTTCACACAGGCCAGAGGCCTATGCTACCAAGTCCAGCTATCCCAGGCGTCCCGCCTAAATTCGAAACCCGAAGCTCCGGAGAGCCCATGCCTCGCATCGACGACTATAAGATGGCCATCGCCCTGGCGGCGGGCGAGTTGCAAAAGATCAACCCCAAGCGGCTGGCAAACTCGAGCCGCGCCCAATATTTTTTCGAAGGCGGCGAAGGGGGCGAAGGAGGCCGGGAAGGGTTGCTGGTGCCCTATTTCGGCCAGAGCCGCCGGGTGAGTTGGCCGGAGATCGCAGTGACTCCCGGGGAGGGCGCCGGCCAGATCCCCCTGACCGAGCAGATCCTTATCCTCCACTACCTGATCCGGGCCCGCGGCGAGGCCTTGAGTGGCCGCAACATCGATTTCCGCCAGGTGCCGGAAGGCGGATTTTACTGGTCCGCCTTCGTCTCCCGGGCCAAGAAGCCGCTGTTGGCAAGCTTCGGCCAGGACCCGGAGTTCTACTTACAGGTGGCGGTCATGGCCGGGGGCGAGCCTCAGCAGGGTCTGGGGGACGCCGCCGCCCGCTTCCTGGCCTTTCCCCTGGTGCCCGTGATCCACGTCCTGTGGCGGGGAGATGAGGAGTTTCCCCCGGAGGCCAGCATCCTCTTTGACGAGACTATCTCCTGCCACCTGGCCACTGAGGACATCGCCGCCCTGGCCGGGGCTTCGGTCTATCGGTTGATGGCCGCGGCCCGGCAACTGCGCCAGGGATGAGGAGTTGTAGGGGCGACGGTGGCACAGGCTTCCAGCCGGTGATCGGGTCGGGTGCGCCCCTACAGTAGTTAATCGACTACAACTTGGTATTAACCCGCCCCCTCGCCCTTAGGGGACCAGCGGCGGGGACGGCCCGCGGACTCGCCCCCTTTCTCCTTGCAAAAATCCAAGAAATCCTTATAATTTAACCAAGGGGGCGTAACGGCTTCGACGTAAATAGGGAACTGTTAGTTGCATGCCGAGGTCCTGTCCGCTCGTAAAACGGGTAGGAAACGCATAAATGCCGACAACTACGGCTACGCTCTAGCCGCTTGAGGCTAGCACGCCGGGTCCTGCGCCAGGAAGGGACCCGGGGTGACGGTTTCTTGGCAAAGCTGCCGATCAGGCCGGCGGGTCGGTGGACGAAAACTTAGCAGGCTAGTCCCAAAGAATTCTGCCGTTGGAAGTCTTTCGGGGCGAAAATAGAACAGCGGCTAAGCATGTAGACGCTTGCAGGGACTATTGGCGGACGCGGGTTCGACTCCCGCCGCCTCCACCAATTTAGATTAAATGATTTCAATAAGAAAGGGGCCATTGAGGCCCCTTTCTTTTCGTCCCCGGATCGTCCCCGGACACTTTGGGCCGGCTGCACCGGGACCGGCCGGGACCGCCACCAGGTCCCCGGGGCGGAGCAGATCTCAAGCTGGATCGGGATCCGCCACCACGTCCCCGGGGCCACCACCACCCGGGCGCGCGTGAATGGACGTTCGCTCAGTTTGCTTTCTGAACAAGCGCTGCAAGCTCCCTGTTGAACCGGCTCGGAGCCTCCCAGAATACCGCGTGCCCGACGTTTTTGTAGAAAGATGCCTGGGCGTGGGGCACGGTCTTCACCACATATTTTGCAAGGCCGAGCAGACACACCTGATCGTCGACTCCATGGGTGACCAGCACCGGGACTTTGATCGCCTTGAGCGCTTCTTCGTAAGGCGCCGGCCTCCTCATCCACTGCCGTATCTTGCTCGGCACCGTCATGCTGATAGCGGTGAGCTGGTCCAGATCCGCTGCCGACGGCGGAGTGTGAAAGCACGAACGGTCGAACTCGCGGGTCGCCTTGAGGCTTTGCGCGAGATCATCGGAGAGCGCGGCTCCCAGAAGCTTCAAGCCCGGCCCAAAGAGCTTTTGATCGCCGCTGACCGCCGACCCCACGAAATCGATCCCGCCGATATGCAAGTCGCCATACTTGATCAGGTAGTCACCGACGACCCGGGTGCCGTAAGACCAGCCGACCAGCACCGGTTTCTTCATTCCCGACGCGGTGATCACAGCATCGAGCGTGTCGGCAAAATTCGTCCCGTTGTTGAATATGGCCGGGTCCCAAGGCTTATCCGAGCCGCCATGGCCGGGCAGGTCGAAGGTGATCATGCGGAACTTCTTGGCGAGCATCGGGTTGGTGACCTGCTTCCACCAGGAAAGATGGCTCTGCAGGAAGCCGTGGATGAAGATGATCTCGGGGCCGTCTGGATTGCCCCATTCCTGGGCACTGATGTTCACGCCGTCCGGCGCCTTGACCCAGAACTCCTTAACGGGCTTGACCGATGTAAAGTCGATCCGCGCAGCAGCGTTCCCTGTGAAAAGCAGCAGCATCGCAACTGCTGCGAACAGCTGCCGTGCCAGTCGGTGTAGTTGTCGGTTCATTGCCAGTCCCCTCCTTGGTGAGTTAAATGTTCGCGGATTCACAAAGTAACTGAGATTATGCAGCCGCCTTGGCCACCACGGTCAAAAAATGGTTTTGGGGTCCCCTTTGCCAGGGGAAAAACCCACAAAGCTTCTGTTCTTGACGCCGAATCTCCATCTTGACGGCACATTAGCATATTTTTCGCTGAAAAAGTTTACCTACCTTTTTCTACGGCATAATCCAGGCTCAAATGCACCTGGCGGCGCAGACTCCCGGCTGGCCTGGCCATGGGCCATATAAAAGGGACTCATCTTGTCTCGTCAGATTAGGGAGGCAACGCCCCTAGGTTTTATAAACCGAAGAGCTTATGAAGCAGGATTTATCCCCCTGAAGGGCGGCGATGGGCGCAGGAGCCTGCTGACCCTGGAGTGCAGCAACGGAAGTTTGGCTCCTTTACTGCAGAATCCGATCCATTATTTCCAAGGGCTTTAAAATATAGACCTGTTTTTGGGATACCCGGATGAGGCCTTCTTCCTGGAGTAATTTCAAAGTCTCACTGACTGTCTGCTGGCAGGAACCCGTGCACGCCGCGAGTTGCTCCTGGGTAAGGTTGACGGGAACGGCGATGGGCCCCCCTCCGGGGTTCGTCTCCAGCAGCAGCGGGTAGCTCAGGTAAAGGAACAGCTTCAACAGCCTGGTGGCCACGTCACAGACCATGAGGTTTTCGATCTGTTCCGCCAGATACCTGCCGCGCCTTCCCAAGACTTGGATAACCCTGCGGGCCAGGGGGTAATGCCGGGCCAGCAGGTCTTCAAAATCGCGCCTGCGGATCTCATACAAGATGCTGGCGCTGATCGCCTCAGCATTGCATTTTCTCTGGTTGCCGTCGATGATTTCGGCCAGGCCGAACAGCTCCCCGGCCCGGCGCAGGAAGATAATGGGTTCCTTGCCCTGCAAAGCCAGGCGGGAGATCTTGACCACCCCCACCTCCAGATAGAAGCAGGAGTTGGCGGGATCATTTTCGGCGAAGATGGGGGTGCTCTTTTTCAGGGAACGCCTGACGGAGCGGGCTAAAAACTCGTTCTTCTCGGTGGGCAGATCTCCAAAGAAGTCCTCCGCCCCCAGATGCCATTGCAGGCGCATGGGCTACCCCCAGGTGACCAGCGATCCATCATAATTATAGCAGGTCATCACCGCAGCGCCAAGGAGCGGCCAGATCCGGGGCGATTAAGGAGGACACCGGAAGGGATGGCAGGCGGTGCAGCCTGCCTATCAGGGGCGGGAGCCTTGGGCGTTACCACAATCCTTTCTGATCCAGCAGGGGTCTGGGGTCCACGAGGTGCCTTTTCAGCCAGTCCCTTGCCTGGGGGTGGCCCAGAGCCAGGCCAATGAGTTCGGTAAAATAAAACACCGGCAGGTAATAGTCCCGCTTGAACTTCCTGGAGATGCGCTCCTGGGACAGGTCCAGATTAGCCTGGCACATCTGGCAGGAAACCACCAGGCACGCCGCGCCCGCGGCCAGGGCCTGATCATAAAGGCGCTGCACCAGCGTATCGATGATGTCCGGGCGAGCCAGCGCCAGGCCGGCGCCGCAGCAGTCGGTCTTGAAGGACCAGTCCCGGGGGCTGGCGCCCAGGGCCGTGAGCAGGCGCTCCAGGTTTTGGGGATTCTCGTAATCTTTCTTGTCCGTCACCGCCGGAGGCCGGGCCGCCAGACAGCCATAATAGCCCACGGCCACCAGGTCCGTCAGGGGCTTCACTGCCTTCCCGGCCAGGGCCTCCAAGAACTCGTCCTGGGTGAGGTAATCCAGGAGGTCCCAGACCTTGATGGCCCCCTGAAAGGAGACCCCCAGCCGCGCCCCCGCGTCGCCCTTGAGGGCCTTTTCCGCCACCTTCAGGCGGTTGAAGCACAGGGCGCAAGGGACCACCAGATCTGGCCCGGCCTTCTCTGCCAGGACCAGGTTCCGGGCCGGCAGGGCCAGGGCCAGATATTGGTTAAGGCTGTGGGCCGAGGAGGCCCCGCAACAGTTCCAATCCTCCAGCTCAGCCAGCTCCAGGTCCAGGAGAGGGGTGACCCCGGCGATGGAGGCCGCGTAATCCAGGGCCGTGCCTTCCAAGGAGCAGCCGGGATAATAGGTTACTTTCCTGGTCATTTCAACTCAGCCTGCTTAAAGATTTCGTCAATTTCCGCCCGGTTTTTGAGCGGCTCGGGTCCGGCGAGACGCAGCCGTCCCTTTTTAAAGAGCCTCAGGCCCACCTTCAGGTTGCCGGCCAACTCCCTTAGATCAGGTTGGCGCCACAGCTTGAACAGTCCGTAGCGCCGCAGCATCCGAGCCTCAGGGAGGCGCCCTCCGGCTGCGCGGATACTTTCCAGAAAATAGCGGTGAAAGGCCGCCACCAGCGGCTGGGACGCCGTTTTCCCCTGCTTGCCGGCCTCTTCCTTCAGCCAATCTATCACCCCGGCAATGTCGATGCCGTTGGGACAGCGGGTAGTGCAGGTCTCGCAACTGGAGCAGACCCAAATGGCGCGGCAGCCCAGGACCTGCTTCTCCTGGCCCAGGAAGGCCAGGCGAATGACCTGGTCCGGCAGCAGGTCCATGGCAAAGGTCAGGGGACAGCCGCCGGAGCACTTGCGGCACTGAAAACACCGGGACACGGCCAGGCTGGCCGCCGCCAGCCGCGCCGACAGAGATGACTCGGGTTGGAAATTTTTGTCCATAATTTTTATCCAGGGAAAATTGCCCGGCTGGATCCCTTTCCGTCCGGCCGTTCTCCTGGATGATTATCTGATATTATGCAGCAATATGAATAGCTTGCGTCGTATTAATTCCATGGAGAACTATTTGCCGGGGTCTAGATTTTAAAAGGATTGGGCCCCATGGTCTTGAGATCCTCAAGATATGAGTGGAGTAAGCTGACGTATTTATCCGAGTCCCGTATTTCCAAGTTGGCAAAGCGGACCCTTTCCGGTTCGATCATCATCTTTTGCAGTTTGTCCCGCAAATCGCCGCTGCGTTTCTGGACCAACTGGCTCCCCCGCACATAATGGCACTGATCCTCGGGGCATCCGGCAATCAGGACCCCATCAATGCCAAAAGAAAGGGCATCTGCCACCAGGGCGTTATTCACTGCCCCGGCACACGGAACCTCGAGGAAGATGAAGTTGGGCGGAACGTCAAGGCCTGCGGCCACCGCCCCCCGGGCCAGGTGGTAAGCGTCGTTTTTGCAGAGAAAGGCCAGGACCACCGGCTCATTATCTCCCATAAAGGAGACGTCGAAGGCTTCCACCTGGGCGGCCATCTGCTTGATGGTGTGATGCTGCAAGGAGATGATGCCCAGGGGGCACAGCCCCATGCAGTTGCCGCACTGCCGGCAGCGGGCCAGATCCGGGGTGGGAAAGCTTTTCTCATCGAACGTGAAAGCGGAGAAAGGACACTCCTCCACGCAACGCTTGCACTGGTCGCACCTGGTCTTGTCCACCACCGGATAGGTGGGTTCGATGAGAACCCGGCCCTCTAAATATTTTAAAGCCTTCATGGCGGCCAGATGGGCCGATTCGATGGCATGGCTGACCTTCATGGGCTCCCTGGCGCATCCAGCTACATAAATGCCGGTTCTCTGGCTCTCCTCAGGATGGCATTGATAGTGGGACTCAAAAAAACCATAGGAATTTTGAGGCAAGTTAAGGGCCTGGGCCACGTCCGGGGTCCCCTGGGCCGGAATCATCCCCCCGGCCAACACCAGAAGATCGAGATGCATCTCCAGCGGGGTATTCAGAGAGGGGTCGATCACCCGCAGTCCCAGCTTTCCGGTGCCCGGGTCCAAATCCACTGCCGAGGGAATCTCACGGTTAAACACGACGCCCAAGTCCCTGGCCCGCCGGTAAAGATCTTCGTCGAACCCCGGGGAGCGAATATCGATATAAAAAACGTAACAGTTGGCTTGAGGGTTCCTTTCTTTTATCAGCACGGCCTGTTTCAGAGTGGCGGAGCAGCAAACCGAGGAACAGTAAGGGAGGTGCCGCTCATCCCGGCTGCCCACGCACTGGATGAAGCCTATTTCTTTCAGGTCTCCTAAAGAGAATTCCGGGA
Source organism: uncultured delta proteobacterium (assembly GCA_963812655.1). GTDB lineage: Bacteria > Desulfobacterota > Desulfobaccia > Desulfobaccales > 0-14-0-80-60-11 > JAPLJC01. The sequence goes on from CAWEWX010000016.1 coordinate 95,870, forward strand.
GAGCCCCGGGGCTACCTAACCGATCGGCGCCCAGAAGCTGCTCCATCTCCAGGTTGCTGATTATCCGGGCATACCTCTGATAACCGAATTCCGCCACCCGGGAGAGGGGGTAAGGATCCCACCCCGTGGTGACCAGCACCGCCCCCACGTTAAGGACCGTTTCCGCGGGAGGCTGGTCCAGATCCACGGCCCCGGAGGGACAGACCAGGGCGCATTGCCGGCATTCGGGAGGGCAGTGCTGGCGCTCCACCACAAAGGCGGCGGGAAAGGCCAGGGGATAAGCCGGGTGGATGGCCTTCCGGGCTGGCTTCAGGAAGGGGGCAATCTTTTCCAGGCCAGGCTCTTGGCCGGCGGGCAGGTCCACCGGGCAGGCGGCCAGACAGACGCCGCAGCCGTTGCACTTTTCCTCCCGAACATAGCGAGGGTTTTTAAGAATCCGGGCCTGGAAATTCCCCGGGCTGCCCTCCAGGGCCACCAGGGTGGACAGGGTATGGAACTCCGCCAGAGGAGAAGCGCTCAGCTTATCCAGGCAAAATTGCAGGCCGCAGTGGGGGTCGCAGAGGCGGGGGAAAAATCGGGACAGGAGAGCGACTTTCCCACCGGCGCCGCTCTCCTTTTCCACCAGATAGACGCGTTTGCCCAGCTCTGTCAGAGAGGCTCCGGCATGAAGCCCCGCCACCCCGGCCCCCAGGATGAGGACGGCATCGGTGGCCGGCAGCTCCAGGGGTTCCAGGGGATCAAGCAGCCGGGTGCGGGCCAGGGCCATTTCCAGAAGGACGCCGGCCTTCCGGTTTCTCAGCCCCGGCTCCAGGCCCGCCAGCAAGAGGCCCTGCTCTTCCAGATCGCACCAGTGGTGGAGATACGGGTTCAAGCCAAAGGCGCTAAGCTCCGCCGGCAAGCCTTTTCTCTGCTCGTCGCTGAACCGCCCCACCCAGAGAATCCGGTCGATCACCCCGGCTTCCAGGTCTGTGTGCAGCGCCTCGAGGAAGGCCGGTGAGCCCGGATCAATGATGATCTCGGCGCGGGCCACCCCTTTGGCCCTGGCCAACTTTTGCACCAGGGCCTTCAGGTCCAGGGCCGCGGCCAGGCGGCCCCCCGGATCCCACAGCCACAGGGCGATTTTGGGTGCGGTTTTCGCCATTCCCCTTAAGTCGTCCGGTTTTTATACCGGAACCGCTCCACCTTGCCGTTGAGATCGATGCAGGTCCAGGTGATGGTGTTGGTCCCCATCATGGGGATGAGCCGGGCCACATGGTAACCCAACTGATAAGGGGTCCGGGTTTCGATGGCCCCCACCGGGCAGGCCTTGGTGCAGGACATGCAGTCCCAACAGTCCCGGGGCTGCCGGCAGTGGGCCTTCCGGTTCTCCCCCAGGACCATCAGGTCTCCGGGGCAGATCTGGGCACAGAGCGGTTCTTCCTCGGCCTTGCAGCCGTCGCATTTCTCACGGTCAACCCTTGGCGGCATCTTTCTTCCTCCTTGCCTGAATAATATCTATGGCTGGCAGCGGTCCCCGGGGACGAGTTGTTCATAGGGACGGGTAAACATCTCGATCTCGCCCGTCTCTTTATGGCGCCGGGACTCCACAAAGCAATCGAATTTCGGGTCCATCTCCGGGTAATCGGAGCGGGTCTGCCAGCCCTGCCAGCGGGTCTCTTTGCGGAATTTGAGATGGTGCACCAGGACCTCGGCCACCTCCAGGCGGTCGATGACCTCGTGAGCGCCCATCAGGTCGTGCAGGTCTTTGGCATAAAGGTACCTGGTCTGATCTTCCAGGATCTTCAGATGCTTGAGGGCATAGTCCAGGCGCTCCTCGTTGCACCGGTAGAACTGGGTAGTGCCGCCGGCATATTCATCCATGAGGCGCTGCATGCGCTCTTCCATCTCCGTCGGGGAGACCCCGTCGAACTCCGGGCCCCGCAGCAGCGGCGCAAAGACCCGCTCCTTTTCCCGTTCCACCTGCGGACGGTCCAGCTCCGGCTGGGTCACCCCGGCCAGGTATTTCAGGGCCCCGCGGGCGGCCAGCTTGCCCTCGGCGGCGCAGCCTCCCACGAACTTGTTGGGATTGCCCCCGGCGCTCTCCCCGGCGGCGAACAGGCCGGGCACCGTGGTCATGCGCTCCATATCCACCCAGTAGCCGCTCTGGGTATGGCCCCCCACTACGTACGGGTCGCTGCCGTAGACCTCGATGCCCTCCTTGGAGATGTCCTGGCCCCGGGCGGCCAGAAAAAGCACGAAGGCCGGCCGCTCGTTCAGGTAATCGATCTTCATCTCCTTGACTTCTTCCGGGCCCAAATGGGTGGTATCCGCATAGCAAGGGCCCCGGCCTGCCAGCCACTCCTCCATGGGGGCGTTGGCCCGGATATAGCGGGGCGCCTTATCGCCTCCCAGGTGGGCGTAATGCTTCTGCAAAATCCGCTCGCCCTTGGCGTTGGTGATCATAGATTTGTAGCCCACCGAGATGGTGTCCACCGGCCCGCAGAAGTCTTTGGTGCGGGTGGCCACCCATCTCTGCTCAAAAGAGGTCATCTCCGCCCCCTGGCTGATGCCCAGGGCGTAGGCGCTGCCCACGTTGAAAGGGCTCCCCCAGACTTGATGGTGGGAGCTGGTGGCGTCGGAGGTATGCGATTTGTAGAGGCCGATGGCGCCGCCAGCCGAGACGATGACCGCCCGGGCCCGGAAGACGTAAAACTTGCCGTTCCTGACCCCGAACCCCATGGCCCCCACGCAGCGGTCGCCGTCCATCAGGAGCCCCGTGGCGGGAATGCGGTTGTAGACCTCCGCCCCCATCTCCATGGCCTTCTCGGCCATGATGGGCTTGAGCTGCTCTCCATGAATGGAGACGTCCCAGCCGCCCCGATACTTGGCCTTCCCTTCGTCATCCCGGAGGATGGGCAGGCCCCAGCGTTCCAGGTCCTCCACCGCCTCGTTGAGATTCTGGGCGTTGCTCAGGGCCAGGTCTTCGCGGATGGGCCCGCCCCCCACCTGGGAGCGGCTCCAGCGCACCAGGTCCTCCGGGGTCTTTCCCTCGGGGATGTAAGTGTTGATGGCGTCCATGCCGGCGGCGGTGGCGCCGCTGCGGCTGATATGGGCCTTTTCCATGATGGTGACCTTGAGCTCGGGCGCCAGCTTTTTGGCCTCAATGGCCGCAAAGCAACCGGCGTTGCCCCCGCCCACAATGAGGAGGTCCGTGTCGATCACCTCCGTGGGGATTTCCTGTAAATCTTTGGGGAGTTCTTTGGCCATGTCGTTCTCCTTACCGTAACCGGATTATTTAGTTAAATTATCCCGGAATTGAAAAACGTTTTCTATCGGCTGAACGATATATGATCCTGGGGAGGCTATTTATGAATAGTTCTCTGTTTTATTATTTTAAAGGATAGCCTATTAAGCTCAGCCAGGCTGGCTGCACCAATATGACATAGATGTTGGCTATGATCGAAAGGGGTGCTCCGAATTTAATGGCCTCCCAAGTTGACGTTCCCGAGGCGCTCCAGGCAATCAGAAACGCCGTTATGGAAATGGGTAGAAAAAACGCGTAACTCAAACAATTAATGATGACCAAGGAGAAGGGCAAAACATTATAACCCAAGGCAATGGCCAATCCCGCCACTAATGGAACGAAGGCGGCGCCGGCCGCCACCGCGCTAACGATACCCGCTCTGGCTAGGTGGAGTCCAAAGGCCAGAATTAAAAGGATTATTAAAACAGGTAGATGCAGACTTTTAATTGGCTCCACAATCATCCCTGAGAGGCAACTAACGCAACCGGACTTGTATAATGCGGTGCCTAAAGATATGGCTCCTCCAAGAAGTATCAATACATCCCATAAGATATGCTGGCTGATCCTTTTGAATTCGATGCGACCCCACGGCACAAACAATAAAAATGCAACTACCAGGGCGGCCATGCCGGGAGGTATCCAACCTGTGATCCACAGGACCATGCCCATGAGTATGCAAATCAGCGCCCAGATTTCCGGCCGGGTTATTTTTCCAAGCTCCTCTCTCATGCTGGCAATCCCCTTTTCCGCTCCGGGGATGACCAGTCCTTTAAGACGGAAGTACCAGGCCACGTAAAAATAGGCGATGAGCAGCAAGCCCCAGAGAGGAACATTCAGCCAGAGCCACAGACCCCAAGATATATCTATGTGCTGGGTATCCTTCAGATAGGCGACCAATATTAAATTGGGGAAATGACTGGTCAGAAACAGCGGGCCTATAAAAAGCGGGAGTATCCCGGCGATAAAATAGAGCACTGCGGTATTTATTCTTTTAACTTCCGGCCCGGATCCCTTCTCTTCCATCAAGGCTTCCATACCCTTGCAGATGGGAAGGAACAAGGCGGTTTCATTAACCACCGGGATAACGGGGTGGGTCGCCAGCTCGGCCAAGGATAGCCCCAACATGACTCGCATTACCCGGTTTGACTTCATTATCGAGGCGATGGAAAGGGTTATCCTCTTACCCAAGGGCGTGCCCATCATGATGGCCGCAATGATAAACGCTCCCGCCGCCAGGAAAAAAATATCCGTGTTGAAGGCATTAAAAGCCTGGGGTATTGGCAATTTTGCCAACAAGACAAGTAACAGAGGGGAGGTAAGTCCAACAATGGCGTTGGGAAGGGCGTTACTAATCATAACTACGATAAACCACAGGAAGATTCCCAGTACGGACTGGGTTTGTTGCTTTAACCCCGGAAAAGTTGGACCGAAATGAAACAGGAGGAGGATAGAAAAAGCCAATACCAGGCCAAAAATTTTCGATTTAACCCATACCGTCTCTTTCCCTGCCGTTTTTTCAATAGCCTGCCTCTCTTCTAAGACGGTTTTTCCCCCTGCGACTGCGATTTCTTCGTCCATTTTATTTCCTCGCCGGTTTATCGAAAATTACGCGCCTTTGGCCTCCAATACCACAAAAGATGAGCCCTACTGCCTTGCTCCCCGGATTTTCCCCGGCCTTCCGGATTATTTGGTTAAATTATCCCTGAATTGAAAAGCGGTTTCCATCGGCTAGACGATAATTAGAACCGAAAAAGGTCATGAAACCTGGACAAAAAAACCTCAGGAAATATTAATAAGTTGCAGTCCCGCCTGGGGGGAGGGGCTCCGCCGCCGGTTGCTGGGCGCGGTCGAGATGTTCCCGGATCAGTTCGGCAATGATCCAGGGCTCCAGATCCAGGGGGCCAGGGGGATACCAGGGGGTGCGTGAAGAAGTGTGGCTGTGAAGTATTTGGTTATTTTGTTATGATGATTTATCTGGAACCGTATCCGTATCCGGCATTAAAGAATTCGGAATTATCTGGCTTAGGATTGGGCTGACTTACCAAAGTGCGCCCCGGATATTGGCAGGAATATGCATAATAAAATTCTCTGGTTCCTGATTCTGGGTCTGATGGTTTTGCAAAGCGGATGTGCCCTGGGGAAATATCCTCAAGGTTCCGAAGACTATTCCAGTCTCAGATATTCTCAAGACGAGGCTCGATCCGGGACACAATCCGGACCCGCACCCGGCTGAATGACGCTGGCGGGCTTTCAGTATTGAAAGCCGATTAGAAGAGTTTCAGGCCACTGTCATTGTTGCGGTGTCCAACGAGCGGCGGCCTCATTATAAACCCAGACCTGGCCATTCAAGTCGTACAGCCATTGATTGCCGACTTTTCGCACATTCCTGGCTTCGGCGGGTGCAATCGGGGATAATTCCTCCGGCGTTCCCACCTTGCTCCGCATATAGTCGGTCATCGGGAGTTGTGCGGGTTGTTCCACAGATGATATTGATGACGGTAATGATGAAGAGGAGGAGGCGCATCCACTCGCCAAGAGGAGCAACATGGAAGCTGCTGCCGCCAATACGGAAGGATAATTCTTTACCTGCATCTCTTGAACCTCCTGTCCCGGGTTATATTCACCAAATCTTGACAAAACTAAGCAAAGGTAAATTAATAGCTCAACTGGCGCGCCCTGAATTTAGAGGATACCGGCGGGACGCCCAGGCAACCTTCAATTTACCGGGCCATCTGCGGCCCGGTTTTGGGTGGAGCCGGCAGGGGAGGGCAGGGTGAAGAAGAAGGTGGCGCCGCCGTTGACCTTGCCTTCGGCCCAGATCATCCCTCCATGCCGGTTGATGATCCTCTGCGCCAGGGCCAAACCGATCCCGGTCCCTTCGAATTCCTGGGGGCCGTGTAATCTCTCAAAAACCTTAAATAACTTGTTGGCATAGCGCATGTCGAATCCCACCCCGTTGTCTTTCACATAAAATACCTCACGGTCTTCTTCCTGGCGGCAGCCGACTTCGATGACCGCGGCCTCCACGGCGGTGGTGAACTTGACGGCATTGCCCAGGAGATTCAACCAGACCTGATGCAGCAAAGACCGGTCCGCCCAGACCTGGGGCAGGGGAAGCACCTGCCAACGCAGGGAGCGGCCTGCGGTGGCCTTCTCTAATTCCGCCACCACCCGGTGCACCAACTGGTTCATGTCCACTTCCGAGAGGCTGAGGTCCCCGCGCCCCAAACGGGAGAAGGCCAGCAGGTCGTCTATCAGCCGTCCCATGCGCCGGGAATCGGCGATAATGATCTGTAATAAGCGCCGGCCTTCGCCTTCGAGGCGGTGGGCGTGATCTTCCAAAAGAATCCGGGAGAAGCCGGAGATGGCCCGGACCGGCGCCCGCAGGTCGTGGGAGACGGAATAAGAAAAGCTCTCCAATTCTTTATTGGCTGCTTCCAGTTGGGCGGTGCGTTCTTTAACCCGGAGTTCCAGGCCTTCATTGAGCCGGCGAATTTCCTCCTCCGCCTGCTTAAGTTCGCTGATGTCCAGGAAGAAGCCGTCCCAGAGCACCCCGTCTTCCTGGAGGCTGGAGAGGGCGTGGAAGAGGAGATAGATTTCCCGGCCGTGGGGAGCGAGGCAGCGGACTTCCCTGGAGAGATGGGTTCCTTCGGTGGTGCGGCCGGTCAGGGCCGCCTGGAATCCGGCCCGATCCTCCGGGTGCAGGGCGTTCAAGACGATTTCGGCATCATTCAGCAAGGCCTCCGGCGGCTGGGAGAAGATGGCGTTGGACTGCCGGCTGACGTAGGTAAACCGCAGGGCGCCATCCGGGTAAACCATTAGTTCGAAGAGCATTTCCGGCACCTTCTCCGTCATCCGTTGTACCCGCCGCTCCGAGGACAGGCGCTCCAGGGTGGCGCCGCATAGGCCGGCCAGGGCCAGGTAGATGTCCAGCAAGGACCGGGGCAGCGGCTCCGTGCGGCGGTGGCCCACCAACATCACCCGGGTGGTCTGCTTCCCCTCGGAGATGGGCAATAGGGCGACGGCATAAGGCTCCGGCAGGTTAACGACCTCCGTGGCCAGGAAACCGCTTTCCAGGACCTCGGCGGCGGTAGCCGCGGTCCGCCGCAGGACCTGGCCGCCGCTGGCCTCCTCCAGTGGAGTGCAATGCAGCAAGACGATCTCGCCATCCGGGCGCCGGCCCTGGAAGGCTACCAAGTCCGCCTGGAAGTAGTGGGTCAGCACTTTTTCCAGTTCAGTCCAGACCTCCCGGTCCGAAATCAACCCGGCCAGGTACTGGTAAGCCTTGACCAGCGCCTCCAGGTAATCCGCCTGGGCGAAGGATGCCTTTCCCATGGTCTAATCCTCCTTCAGAGGCTCCAGGTAGAGATTGGCGAGAAATAATTCTTCAAAGTCCTCGGCGTGGGCCAGCGAGACGAGTTTGGCGGTCTTGCGCAACTGCGCCAGATGGCGTTGCGCGGCGGTGGAGAGAAGCAGATCCCCACAGCCCCACAGGGCGGCATCACCGCTGAGTTCCACCCGATCCGCCGGCACCCGGGGAAGGAGACCGATGGCCTGGGCGCTGGCCACGCCCAGGAAGCGGCCGAACTCACCGGCGACGCAGACCCGCGCCAAACTGGCCAGGGGAATCCCGGAGTGGCGCCCCAATACCCGGAGCCCGGCGCCGATGGCGGCCTTGGCCCGCTGCAGGGCATCGACGTCCGCCATGCTCAGGACCAGGGAGCCGATCCCCGGGGCGATCTCCAGGTGGGCCCCGCCAGTGGCGGCCGCGGCGGCGGCCGTGAACCGCCCGGTGCGGGACAACTGGCCGGTTTCGACCAGCCCGGTGATCAGGTCCACCAGGCCGGAGCCGCAAAATCCCCGGGGCTCCTCCCCCCCGAGCACCTGGTAGCGCATTGAGCCGCTGGCTCCCCATTCGACCCGATGGACCGCTCCGGGTTCGGCGAACATGCCGCTTTGCAGGCCCCAGAGTTCGAAGGCCGGCCCACCCGCGGCTGAGGTGATCCAGAGGTTGCGGCCGTCCCACAGGGCGATCTCGGAGTTGGTGCCGAAGTCGATGAACACGGCCGGCGCCGGCCCGGCCAGCAGGCGGGTGGCCACCAATCCCGCCAGCAGGTCGGAGCCGACGAATCCGGCCAGAGGCTGGATGAGCCGCACGGCAGCCCGGGGGTGGGTCCCCCAGGCCTCGACCCAGGGCGCCGTGGTTGCGGGCCGGCAAGCGATGGGATTCTGCCAATGTTGCGGCTGTAACAAGAGGTGGTGATTCTTCCCTGCCATCAGGGCCAGCATGGGGGTGTTGCCCACCACTGCCAGAGAAGTCACCCGGCGCAGGTCCAGCCCTTGGCGGCTGGCCAGCTCGGCCAATCCCTCGGCGATGGCCGCCACCACCTGGGCGCCCAAGGCGCGGGCTGTCTCGGGAGACTCCTGGGCGGCCACCAGGCGGGTCAACACATCGGCGCCGAAGCTCACCTGGGGATTGCGGCCCCGGAGCGTGGCCAGATGTTCTCCGTCCGTAAGCTTCAGGAGCACCAGGCGAATATTGGTGGTGCCCAGGTCAACGGCCACCCCCAGGGGGCTCTTGACCTCCGGGAGCCCTGCCGCTGGCGAAGGGGCGGGGGGCCAGGCGGAACTCGGGAAGCCCTCACCGGAAAGGCCCTGCCATTTGCTGGGGGGCGCGGCCTGGAGAACCTCCAGGCGCAGATCCCCTTGAGGCCGCAACTGACAGGCCAGGCGCACCCCCCGGGCCAGACGCGGGCGGGTGAGGTGGAGGCGCTCATTGAGGGTCGGCTCCAGGGTCCCGCCTCCCAGCAGGCGAATCTCGCAGAGGCCACAGGCGCCGTGGCCCCGGCACGCGGTGCGGACCTGGGCCCCGGCCCCCTCCAGAATCTCCCGTACCGAGGGGCCGGGCTGGTAGGAGATCCTGCGTTCCTCCTTGCCGATGAGCACGATAAGCTGCGGCACTTTACCTCGTCCCTCAGCGCACTGCAGCCACCATGGCGGCAATGTTTTCCGGTTTGGCCTCCGGCGGAATCTCGCAGCCGGACGACAAGATGAAACCGGGGCGCTTGCCGAAAAGGGCCAGCAACTCCCGGCACCGCTCCCCAATCTCCTCCGGGGCGGCGTTGACGAAGGACAGGGATTTCAGGTTGCCGTCCAGGCAGGTGTGCGGGAGCGCCTTTTGGGCCTCCCGGGGATCGACTTCATAGTCGAAATTGGCAATATTTACCCCCAGTTGAGGATAAAAGGGCAGGATGCCGGCGGCCGGCCCGGCGATGTGCAGCCAGTTACCAATAGCGCCCGCCTGCCGGAGGGCAGTGAAGAGCCGGGTCAGCCGAGGCGCCACCAGCTCCCGGAAAAATTGCGCCGGGATCACCGCAGGTGAGGCAGAAGGCTCAAAGACCATGGGAAGATGGGCGCCGGCCTCCACCTGGGCCGAACCGAACCTGATGGCAATTGCGGTGGCGAAGTCCAGCAGCCGTTCGAACCCTTCCCAGTCGTCCGCCGCCAGATACAGGGCCGCTTCGATCCCCAGCAATTGGGTGGCCAGGGTCATGGGGCCCAGCACACAGCCGACCACCAATACCTGCTGGCCCACCTGGCGGCGCAAGATCTCCAGGGCCCGCAATAATTCCGGCATCCGCCCCGCCCTCCGGGGGTCGGGCACCGACAGCTTGGGCAAAGCGTCGATGGCGGAAAGGGCATAGGAAGCCACGTCCGGGTACTGCTCATCGTAAAAGGTCAGGACCGAACCGGCGGCCTCCGTCTCGACGCAGACATCCATGAGGGCGAATACCGCGTCGTAGTCGTAGCGCTGCCAGGCGTTCAGTTGCGCCCGGGCCAGGTCCTCGCCGCGGGTCAGGTAGCGGAGCAGGGGCGTGCCGGCCAGCCGCGCCGCATGGCCGAAGACCTGGGCAATCACTGGCACCCGGTCCACCGGGGCCAGCTTAACCGCCGCGGTGATTCGCTCAAGGCTGTTCATGTTGCCCTCCCCCGGCGCCGATGGTTTCATCGAGGTAATGCGCCCCGTCGAAGGCGCTCTGGGCCACATAGTCCACGTTCAATTGCGCGGCGCTGGCCTGCTTCAGAACCGCCCCGCCCGCCACCACCTTGAGGTGCGTCAGCCCTTCGGCCTGCAGGACCTGGCGCACCCGGCGGACCTGGGGGATCACCGAGGTGATCAAGCCGCTCACCAGCACGGCCTGGGCCGCCTCCCGGGCTGCGGTATGCGCCAATTTCTCCAGGGAACAGTTCTTGCCGCAATCGACCAGGCGATAGCCTTTAGCCGCCAGGACGCTCTTCATCACGTTCTTGCCCAACTCGTGGACATCCCCTTCCAGGGTGGCGATCACAAAGGTATGTCTCGCCGCGCCCAGAGGCATGCCATGCGGGTAGAGTTCCTTGATCGCCGCCCCCGCGGCGCGGCCGGCCAGCATAATCTCCAGCAGATTAAAGTGCTCCACCGTGCACTTCTCGTCCAGCCGGAGCATGGCCTGCTCAATGCCGGCGGTAACGATCAGTTCCGCCCCGACGCCGGCGGCTCCCAGGCTCCGCACCTCCGCCACCGCCCTGGCATGATCGCCGTCCAACAAGGCGCCTATCAGCGGCCCAAAGAGAGATTTCTGCATCAATAGTAGTTCCTCACCTTCCTCAGGTATAGTTAGGCAACCTGCCCCACGCCCTCTCTAATATATCGATAATAATATAACCTGGTCCGGCGGGAAACCCCGTCGCTTCCCCTGGAAGTTGGCCGCTGCTATTTCCTTGCCACCCTGCCTGGCAATGATTAACTTTAATAAAAAAAGGGGTCTGCCCCCGGGTGGGGCAGGTGCGAACCTGAGAGACCCAAGGAGATGGAGATATGCCTAAACGGAGATACAAGGTGCGGGCCGAATGTCCCGCCTGCGCCTGTGGCGACGTCAGTTTCCTGGGGCCGGAGGACCTTAGGGAAAGGTTTATCGGCAACGAAAAGGAGATCGACATCCTCTGCCCCATGTGTGGCACCAAGACCAAGGGGAAGCTGGCGGAGGAAGGCCAGGAAACCGGGGATAAATAAGGGGGCAGTGTGCCCCCGGGAATAGGGCCTGGAATAGGGCGGGCCTCCGGGGCCGCCCCCACCGAAGCAGAGCGCCAGGTCACTTCGCCAGGAAATCCAGCAAGGCCCGATGGAATTGCTCCGGGGCCTCGAGATGGGGAAGGTGGCCGACCTCGGGAATCTCCACCAGCCGGCAGTTAGGGATGTCCTTGGCCGCCGCCTTGCCCAACAGGTCATAGCGTCCCTTGTCCTTGAGGATCTCCTCCGGCACCCGGCCCCGCCCTACGGTGGTCCGGTCTTTCAGACCCACCACCAACAGGGTGGGCGGCTTGATCAGAGAAAATTCGTGCCGCACCGGCTGCCGGTAGATCATCTGGAAGGTCAGGGCCGCGGCCCTGGCGTAGCGGGGAAATTCACCGCTGAGGCTCTCCCGGCAGCGAGTCTCCACAAACCTCTCGTACTCCGGCCGCCATTTGACAAAATATCGCTTGACGAAGGTCCGGTATTTCTCCGGGGTCATATTCATCTCGATCTCATAGAGCTGCGCGGTGGTCTGGGGCGGGACGAAGAAGCGGTAATCCTCCAGGCCGATGGGGTCCTCCAACACCAGACGGCTGACGCGCTCGGGATAGTTGCGGGCCAGGCGCACCGCCAGCATGCCCCCCATGGAGTGGCCCAAGATGACGGCTTGCTGCACCTGGAGTTGATCCAGCAAGTGGACGGTGTTGCGGGCCAACAGGTCGAAACTGTAGTCGATTTCCGGTTTGGCGGATTTGCCGAAACCCAACTGGTCCGGGACGATAACCCGGTATCCGGCGGCCGTCAGGGCCTTGATGGTATTCTCCCAATAGCTGCCGTAGAAGTTCTTGCCATGCAACAGGACCGCGGCCCGCTTGCCGTCCCAACCCTCGGGGGCCACGTCCATGTATGCCATCCGCAGTTGCTGACCGTCGATATTGAGGGTCAGGAACTGCACCGGATAGGGGTAGGGATATTCATCCAGGGCAATGCCCAGGGGGGTTGTATAGACCGGCGCCTGCTCCTGCCCGCTCCCGGAATTGGCCATGAATAGCAAGCTCAGGCTCACCAGCAAGATACCGGAAAGAGCAGTTTTGCGTCCCATGAGCCATCCTCCCGCGCACCCGGGGGTAAAACAACCAAAGCCCGCAACGAGCCGGGGCCTGCTCCAGGCGGGCAACCGATCGGTTGTCTACATGATAATGCCTAAAACGGGGGACGCCAGTGGGGAGGAATTTTCCTGGAGAAATAAGTTTTGGTGCGCGCCTGGCTCTGGTGGCCCTTATGGGCCGGCGGGGCGGTGAAGCATCTAATGAGGGGACTCGCTTGAAAGCCAACGCGGGAGCGCCGATTTACCCGTGGCGCTCCCGCTCCATATCACCTTAGCCGTCGCGGCTCAGCCAGTCGAGGTATCCAGGTTAACGACCCCCAAACCCTTGCTGCCCCGTGGGCGCCTGAGAATTGGGACCGGTGACATTTGCCTGGGTCCCCGGGCCATTCGTCTGGGGCTGGACGCCGGGAGTATTGGCGCCCCCCTGGAACCCGGACCCGCCGCCAGGCCGCTGCTGAAAACGTTGACTATAGACATTTCCCGCGCCTCCGGGACCAGCACCCGTGGTATTGGGCTGGAAGCCGGGAGTATTGGCGCCCCCCGGGAATCCGGGACCGCCGCCGGGGCGCTGCTGAAAACGTTGACTAGAGAAATTTCCCGGGCCTCCGGGACCACCATTCAGGTTATTGGGCTGGAAGCGGGAAGCATTGGGGCCGCCCTGGAACCCTGGGCCGCCCTGGAACCCGGGACGACCCTGGAACCCTGGGCCGCCGCCGGGACGCTGCTGAAAACGTCCGCTAGAGAAATTTCCCGGGCCTCCGGGACCACCACCCATGCCATTGCGCTGGAAGCGGTAACCATTAGGACCCGTCTGGGACCAGGGGCCGCCACCGAACCGCCGCCCGGCCATGTAGCCGTTATTACCCCATCCCTGGGTTCCGCCATAGTAGGGGCGCTGCCCCGGCGTGGAGTAAGGCCCGGCATAGTAGGCGCCGCCACCTCCGACGTAGGGGGAGGGTGGCGGTGCGTAATAGGGCGGGGCAACCATGGCTGCACCGGGGTAGCCGGCGTAACCGCCGCCGCCGCCGTAGCCGCCATAACCGCCGCCGGATCCTAAAGCTCCTAACGCTGCCAAATCTTGTGCTAATGGCAACCCGCATCCTGCTACGGCCAGCAGGGCAATCAACAGGGCAACCACCCAAAAAAATCTTGCCATGATTCCTCCTTTAGCGGATAGACCGCCGTCCCCCCAAGTTCAGTGATTATTGCCTTTCCAACTACGGGAGCCAAGTAGCCGACCAAGATTGCCTATCAACCCCGGAGACTCTAGCGGCGATGTGGTTGTCCCCCTGCCCCATGCAGCCAGGTTCGGAATCAAATCCAGGACCTGCAACTGGTACAGTCCTTTGTTACCTTTTTAGATGAATCCTGAGATTATTTGTTAAGCGGGTTTCCGCGAAAAATTTGGTAGCTCTTCCGGAGCAGGCAGGCCATTACTCCTGGAGGGCTGCATCCGGAGCCGTGGGCCAACCCGGGGGGGGTAAGATCAGGTAGAGCGAAACCAGGGGCTTTGGGGGTGATGTCCTGGCTTCTGCGGCCGCGCCGCGGTCTTTGGATTTTGCTTGCTTCCCATGCCGCCCTCGGTTTATCTTGCTAGAACCACAATAATAATTAGAAAAATAATCGTTAGCCGCACCATCCCTTGCGGATCATGGGACTCAGTTATGCCTGACGCAGCCCCCCCACGGGGACTCATCTTCGAGCTGGCGACTCCCTTGCATCCCGACGGCGCCCTGGATGAAGTGAGCCTGGGCCGCCTGGTGGAGCGGGTTATCTCCCAGGCCGACGGCATCCTGGCAGGCTCCCCCGACGTGGGGGAGGCCCTGGAGTTATCCGCCTCTACCCGGCGGCGGCTGGGTGCGGCGTTGTTGACCGCGGTGGCGGGCCGGGCGCCGCTATTCTTCGGGATCACCGGCCATACGACCGCGGACACCCAGGAGCTGGCGGCCGCGGTCCGGGAGGAATGCCGGCGTCTCGGTTATGGCGGCCAGGTCTTCTTGGTGGACCTGCCCCTGTGGTACCACAGCAACCGGGGCCTGCCCCAGGCCTGCCAGCATCTTCTGGAAGGGGCTTCCCAGCCCCTGATCCTGCTGAACCTGCCGCGGCTGATCAGCCGGCGGGCGCCCTTGTTCAAACGCCGCAATATCCGCACCCACGTTTTTAAGAAATTAGCGGCCCTGCCTTCGGTAGTGGGACTGATCCACCAGGGGGATATGCGCCGTTTCCTCAATTACCATGGCGCCGCCGCCAGGCGGCCGGAATTCGCCTTCTACGAGGCGGATGAGGCGAACTTTCTTGCCCGTCCCGGGACCTGGGGGGTGGTCTCCCCCGGGGCCCAGCTCTTTCCAGCCTTCTGGAGCCTGGTCACCCGGGTCTGCCTCCATCCCGAGGAAGTGGACCGGGACCCGGAACTGCAAATGGAAACCTGGAACCTGAGCCAGCGGCTGCAAAAGCTCTCCCGGGCCTACCGGTTGTGTCCTGCGGCCCTGCTGAAAGGCGCCTTAACGGCCCAGGGCATCTTCAGCAGCGCCGCCCTCGCCCCGGGAACGGACCCGGCTTCGCCGGAACAGCAGGAGGCGCTGCTGGCTTTGCTCGATTCACTGGATCATTGACCGTGAAGAGGAGAGAATTGGGGATATTAATTGCAGCTTTATTTTATGTGGCTGCGATTATTCCCACCTGGGTGGCCGGCGTACATGGCGCCCCCCCCGGGCAACGGTTAGTCTCTGACGCCGGACCGGATCTGGCCAGGCGTCTGGGCTGCT